>CAXMOO010000153.1:0-3111 GCA_964195005.1 uncultured Gammaproteobacteria bacterium | reverse complement strand
CTCGATCTTCAGCTCCCCGAGCTCCCGTTCTTGTTCCCCGAAGTTCAGCAGTTGGAAGAGCACCTGGAACAGCGGGCTGCGGCTCGGATCACGCTCGGGCTGGAGCTCCTCGACCAGTTTTTCGAAGGGCAGCTCCTGGTGATCATATGCCCCCAGCGAGGTCTCCCTGACCCGGCCGAGCAAGTCCCGGAAGGTGGGGTCTCCAGACAGATCGCCCCGCAGCACCAGGGTATTGACGAAAAATCCGATCAGCCCCTCAAGGTCCGCGTGGTTGCGGCCGGCAATGGGCATCCCCACCGCGATGTCTTCCTGGCCGCTGTAGCGTGAGAGCAACACCTGGAAGGTGGCCAGCAGCGTCATGTGAAGGGTGACACCTTCGGTCCGGGCCAGGGACTGGAGTCGGTCGGTCAGCTCGATCGGTACCTCGAATTCGTGGTGGGCGCCGCGGTAGGTAGGCACGGGGGGGCGAGGGCGATCGGTGGGCAATTCGAGCGGGCTGATGCCCTCGAGCTGTTTCCGCCAGTATTGCAGCAGCTCTTCAAGTCGTTCCTCTTTGAGTTGCTTTCGCTGCCACAGCGCGTAGTCGGCATACTGCACGGGAAGCTCAGGCGGTTCTGGTTCTTGGCCGGCGGCAAACGAAGCATAGCATGCGGATAACTCGCGCCAGAGGATCCCCATCGACCAACCGTCGCTGGCAATGTGGTGCAGCGTCAGCAGCAGCAGGTGATCATCGGCGCCTCTGCGCACGAGGGAGGCCCGCAGCATCGGGTCGCAGGTCAGATTGAAGGGGCGTTCCGCTTCTTGCCGTTGGAGCCTTGAGGCTTCGGCTTCCCGTTCTCGTGGCGAAAGGGTAGCCAAGTCCACCACAGACAACTCGAAGCGGTCGATCTTCTTGATCACCTGAACCGTTTCTTCTCCGTCCATCTCGAAAGTGGTTCGCAGTGCCTCGTGGCGCCGGACAATGAACTCCAGGGCGCGCCGCAGGGCTTCGACGTTAAGTCCGCCCTTCAGCCGGTGGACCGAGGGCATATTGTAGGCGGTTAGCTCGCTCTCGAGTTGCTCGAGGAACCAGAGCCGCTGCTGGGCGAAAGACAGCGGCAGACGGTCGGTCCTGGTCCGGCCGACCACCTCCAGAGTAGCAACTGCGGAGCTGTCTCCATTGTGACGCAGCGTTTCAATATCCTCGGCCAGTTCCCCGATCGTCGGAGCATCGAAGATCTGCCGCAGCAGCAGATCGACTTCGAAGACCGAGCTAATCCAGGATACCACCCGGGTCACTAGCAGGGAGTGCCCGCCCAGGTCGAAGAAATTGTCGTGGATGCCGACCTGCTCTAGTCCCAGCACCTCTATCCAGATGGCGGCCAGCTCTTCCTCGATGGGGGTGCGCGGGGCGATGTATTCGACCCCTGCGGCGGTGCGGTCCAACTCCGGCGCGGGCAGGGCCCTGCGGTCAACCTTGCCGTTGGGGGTCAGCGGCAGGATATCCAGCGGCACGAAAGCGGCCGGGATCATGTAATCAGGCAGCTTTTCTGCCAGGGCCCGGCGCAGGGCCGGCGTGGTCGCTGAATCTTTCTGGTCCTGGACGAAGTAGGCGACCAGGCGCTTGTCGCCGGGACTGTCCTCGCGGGCCAGTACCACGCTGTCATTGATTCCGGGACATGCTCCCAACACGGCCTCGATTTCCCCGAGTTCGATCCGGAAGCCGCGAATCTTGACCTGGTGATCGATCCTGCCGAGGAATTCAAGATTGCCGTCGGACTTCCAGCGACAGAGGTCGCCGGTGCGATAAACACGTTCGCGCCTGCCCAGGATTTCGATCTCCATAAATCGCTCTGCGGTCAATTCCGGGCGGTTCAGGTAACCGCGGGCCAGGCCAGCGCCGGCGATGTAAAACTCGCCGACAATTCCGATCGGTAGGGGCTGAAGGGCGTCGTTGAGAATGTAGACCTGGGTGTTGGCGATTGGCCGGCCGATCGAGATCTCGGTATAATCTTCGCATGATTCGATCTGAAAGGTGGTGGTGAAGGTTGTATTTTCGGTTGGGCCATACCCATTGATGATTCGTGTGCCTGGCAGCCTCGCAATGGCTTTGGAGACATGCGGTGGAGAGAGAGCCTCGCCGCCGACCAGCAATTCCTCTAATCCGCTCAGAACTCCAGGATCCTTATCCACAAACTGGTTGAATAGGCCGGAGGTCAACCATGCTGTGGTTACTCCGTGGTGGGCGATGAGCTCCGGAATCCGATTCATTGCATCCCTTCCTGACTGAGCGACAACTAGGCGTGCTCCATGTAGTAGGGCGCCCCATATCTCGAAGGTAGCGGCGTCGAAGGATAGGTTCGCAAATTGCAGAAAAACCCGGTTGCTGTCGAAGTGGCAGTAGCCGGTGTCACACACCAAGCGAACAACCCCGCGGTGCGGTATCTCGACACCCTTGGGCCGTCCCGTCGAACCTGATGTGTAGATGACATAGGCGAGGTGCTCCAAGTCGATTGAGATGTCGGGGTTTTCGACCGGCTGCCCGGCCAGGGCCAAATCGTCATCCAAGAACACACGGTCGCCGGCAAACCCCACGATGCGCCTTGAAAGCTCCTCCGTGGTGACCAGTAGAGGCTTCCCGCAGTCCTCGAGCATGAAGGCTAGGCGTGTCTCGGGATAATCCGGATCCAGCGGCACGTAGGCACCACCTGCTTTGAGGATGCCGAGCAATCCCACGATCATCTCAAGAGAGCGCTCCACGCAGATTGCAACAAGCACGTCGGGGCCGACTCCCAGAGAGATCAGGTGATGGGCCAACTGGTTGGCCCGTTGGTTCAGTTCTTTATAGGTTAGCTGCTGCTTCTCAAACACCACCGCAACCGCCTCTGGGCTGCGCTCCACCTGTTCTTCGAACAACTGGTGTACACACTTACCCGGGTAGTCCGTAGCCGTATCGTTCCACTTTACCAGCAGCTGGTGATGCTCCGCCTCCGTTAGCAGGGGTAGCTGGCCGATCGGGTCCCCGGGCGCAGCGACAATGCCCTCTAGCAGAGTCAGAAAATGACCCGCCATCCGTTCGATTGATCCTTCGGAATACCGTTCGGAGTCGTAATTGAAACTGACTTCAATCAT
>CAXMOO010000152.1:0-2822 GCA_964195005.1 uncultured Gammaproteobacteria bacterium | reverse complement strand
AACTTTGCTCCAACCGGAAGGGTGTCGCTCCGGCGACTACGCCAAGCAGATCCAACTCAGGTGCCCACGTCTCCGATAACTGGCCGGCGAACAATACCGCGTGGGCGCCTTCGGAATGACCCCAGGCCACATAGCGGTCGCCCAGGCTGGCTTCTTCGATCTGGCGGCCGGCGCGCATCATGTCGATGACGCTGCGACCGGCGCTTTCGCCAACGATATAAGTGTGGACGCCCGGAGTCCCCAGGCCCTCATAGTCGGTGGCCACCATGGCGAAACCGAACGAGCCACCGATCGAAAAGAATGTCCCCAGGTCCTCAGTCAGGGTTGGGCTAGCTGTCGGGGCGCACACATCGGCGAGGCCGGTGGTGCCGTGAGCCCACGAGATCACCGGCCACCCGCCTTCCGGGGGCGCGGCATCCGGGGTCATTACGAAACCGGAGACTCCAATCGGATCTCCGTTGACCGACTCCGATAGGTAGAGAACCCGCCAGGCCTTGGCTCCGGTGGGTGCGTCTATTTCCTCCGCCCAAATTACGTCGCCGTGCTCACCACTCGGGAGGGACGCCGGAGCGTAGAAATCGCCTCCGGTGAACTCCGGGTAGCTCACAGTGGGGGCCGGTTCGGTGGTAGTGGTTGCCGCCGCGGTGGTAGTGGTGGTTGGCGCCGCGGTGGTAGTGGTGGTGGTAGTCGTGGTAGTAGCTGCCGGTTCCGAGTCGCTGTTTCCGCAGGCGGCGGCGACCAGGGCCAGGGCTGCCAGGATGGCGATCTTTCGCAAAGTGGGAGTCCTGAAGGGGATCGCCGAACCTTAGCTGGTGTCGTCCGCAACCGACTCGGAGGCTCGTCGGGGCAGCGCGCGTATCGCCCGTCGCATGCCTCTGCGCCACAAGGGGCGACGGGCGTCAATCGAGTACTCGGTGTACCTCAGGTGGGCGGCCAGTTCGTCATAGTTGACGACGGCGTCCTTGATTCTGTCAGGCGTGGCCTTTTGAAACTTGGAGGCGCCGAGCTGCGGTGCGTCAATTTCGAGGAATCTCGTTAGCCGCTCGATGGTGCGGTCCTTTCCCTGATCGGTGACGAAATCTTCGTAGTTCAAGGTCATCAAGGATTTTCGGGCAAACAGCGCCTTGGCCTGGGCCTGGAGGTCCTCCGATGTTTGGTGCATGACCCGCGCTTTGTACAGCCAGAAATCGAACTGCTCTAGATCAACTTCGCTTGGTGGCAGCTCACCTTTACGTTGGAACTGGTCTTTCTTTTCCACGTTCGACCGGTAGAGGGAGAGGGCGTGCTTCGCTCGATCGGCTCGTTGTAGAAGAACTATCTTGGTTCCGAGCTCGTGGAGGCACTCCAGTATCTCCGGTGGGTTGCGCACCGCGGCGGTACCCACCTTGAAGCCGACAGATCGGAAATTAGGCCGATCCTCCTTGAGGAAAATGGTGCGTTTCTCGCGGTTCTGTTCGAACTGGGGGGCCTCAGCCAGCCCATCGAGCCACTCGTCGAGCGCCTTCTCGCCTGATCCGGCAGGCCCGCCGAATGCATTGCTGAGCCACGGTATCTTGTCCTTAGGTGCCGTTTTCCAAACCCCTTTCTCCAATGGCTCATAGGCTGGGATGAAAACGCTCGGGGAACTGCCGATCGTTTCGATGAGCCACGAACTGCCGGTGTGGTTATAGAAGACGACGATGAACGACTGCACGCCGGGATAGTACCTACTCATCGGCTCCTTACGGCCTCTTTGGGAAGGACCGCCCGAGTGCAGTGGGGGCGAGACGGGGGAACTTCGTTCTTATGTCCTCCTTGGGGAGGACCGTCCGAGCGAGTGAGGGCGAGGAGGGGGAGCTTCGTTGATGGGAGCCGTTCCCCCCTTTCGTCACCGGCTGCGCCGGTGCCACCTTCCCCCGAGCCGAGGGAAGGAGAGTTTTTCTGTCCTCCTTGGGGAGGACCGCCTGAGCGGAGCGAGGGCGAGGAGGGGGAGCTCCAGGCGCGTTTCAGTTCTGTTGCCTGTTTTCGGCTCGTCGTGATCGCCCTTCGGGCAACTCTCATCGCCTGTTCAGCGCTAGGCGGCCTCGGGGAGGGCCTCGTCGGCGACGGTGAGCAGGTAGTTGCCGCCATCGCCGACGCGTCGGAGCGGATGCGGGCCGTCGCAGCACAGGAGGTCGGTGATCAGAACTCCCTGGGCGAGGTCGTGGTTACACCCTTTGCTCTCACAAGTGCTGTATACGTCGAGGTAAAGGCTTTCCATACTTGGGGAACACCGCGGCCCAATTCGGCTGGCCCAGGACTGTCCAACTCCTGACAGTACCCATCAGATCCGGCACCACCGTAGGGGACGGCCGAGGCGGCACGGATGAGCAGGTAATTCGCCGCTCATGGGTCTTACAATTCCCATCGCGGGCCCGTAGCTCAGTTGGTTAGAGCAGCGGACTCATAATCCGTCGGTCGCAGGTTCGAGTCCTGCCGGGCCCACGCAAGAAACCCCCGTGCTGATGGGTGTCTGGCAAACCTCGATGGGGTTGCCGGCCCAACCGAGTCTTCGGCTGTCCACATTCTGTCCACATAAGGTTGATTGGCGGCTTGATGGCGGGCACTCAGCCGGCCAGCGATGTCCTCTTGATCGGAGGGGGAGAGGTGACCGTACCGATCCATGGTCACGGTGATGGACGAGTGTCCGAGTTGTGTTTGGATCGCCTTGGGATGGGCGCCCACAGAGATCATGAGTGAAGCAGCGGTGTGCCGAAGATCGTGAATGCGTAGCCCTTGGAGGCCGGCACGCTTCACGGCGGGGGCCCAGATGCGCTTCGTGAAATTGGAGTGCCGCAACGGCG
>CAXMOO010000151.1:0-5799 GCA_964195005.1 uncultured Gammaproteobacteria bacterium | reverse complement strand
TGAGGAACCTTGTCGAGCAACTCCTGGGCACGATTCTCTCCGAAGTCCCGCTGACCGCGGTCGTACAGGTCGGCGACCGCTTCCACCGAACGCCCTTTGGTGACCACCACGAGCGACACTTCACCGACATCCCGGTCGGCGGCTGCACACGCAGCTGCCATCCGCTCCTGCACCGCCTGGAGGCTCACTGCCAGGCCACCGAGATCTGTCGAAGCGAGGTGCCGTCGGCCCTGAAGCTGTGGAAATGGGGCTCGCAGTGCGTGCAGAGGTCGGCCTGCCAAACATTCAGAGGCTCGAGCTGGCGGGCAGCTTCGGTCCAGAGATCGATACTGGGTGTCCCCCAGCTCGTCATCGACTGGCTCTGGGGAAACAACTCCCGAAGCTCATCCCCCACCTCGTAACAACACGGACCGATGGCGGGGCCGATCGCGGCGCGGCGTGGCCTGTGTCCTGAGTCTTCGAGAGCGACGCGGGCCTGGCCGATCGCCCCGGCTTCAAGGCCTCGCCACCCGGCGTGCACGATGGCGACTGCGTCATCGGCGTGTATCGCGACCGGGACGCAGTCGGCGGTGCGAACCGCCACCGGGAGGCCCCGCTCGCTCGTGATGAGGGCGTCACCCTTCCCCTGCACCCCGGGAGTCGACGCCCGCATCACCGCTGCTCCGTGTACCTGCCGGGCCCACGCCCACTCCGGCGAGACATTCAGATCGGAGGCTGCCCGCCGGCGAGCAGCGGCGTCGGCGAAAAGGTCACCATCATCTGCCGTCCCGAAGGCGGCACCCACGTAGGCCGGCGAGGTGATCAGACCTAACCCTGGACAAAGCCGGGGATGAGTGAGTCGTCCCCGTCATCAACGCCCATTTCCGGGCTTTCCATCTGGTACGAGCGTCTCTCCGCCTCGAACCCGGCAGCCACCACCGTCACCCGGATCTCATCGCCGAGAGAATCATCCACCACGGCTCCAAAAATGATGTTCGCGTCCGCCGCGCACCGGCTGGCGATGACGTCCGCCGAGCTGTTGACCTCGTAGAGGGTCATATCGGCAGGCCCGGCGATTGACATCAGAACTGCGGTAGCTCCGTCCATAGAAGTCTCGAGCAAAGGGCTCTCTACCGCTCGGCTGGCAGCCTTCTCGGCCCTGCCCTCGCCCGCTGATGCTCCTATCCCCATCACTGCCGACCCGGCATCTTGCATGACGGTCTTTACGTCGGCGAAGTCCACATTGATGAGGCCCGGAGTGGTGATGAGCTCAGTTATGCCGGCCACACCCTGCAGCAGTACGTCGTCTGCCATTCGGAAAGCCTCGAGAACCGTCGTCTTGTCGTCCGAAACCTCGATCAGACGCTCATTGGGGATGATGATCAACGTGTCGACGGCTTCTTTGAGATCCTGAATTCCCTGCTCGGCTTGCACCGAGCGGCGTCGTCCTTCGAATCCGAACGGACGGGTGACGACCCCAACGGTGAGGGCGCCGAGGTTGCGCGCCGTCTCGGCAACGATGGGAGCCCCACCGGTGCCGGTGCCTCCGCCTTCTCCCGCAGTGATGAAGACCATGTCTGCGCCTTTGAGCGCATCTTCGATATCGTCGCGGTGAGCATCGGCCGAGGCCCGCCCGATCTCCGGGTTGGCACCGGAACCGAGGCCGCGGGTGATATCCCGGCCGATGTCGAGCTTGATGTCGGCGTCGGACATCAGCAGAGCCTGGGCGTCGGTGTTGATTGCGATGAACTCGACACCTCGCAAGCCGGCATCGATCATGCGGTTGATGGCGTTTACGCCGCCCCCGCCCACGCCGACCACTTTGATAACAGCCAAGTAATTGTGTGGACTCGATTTAGTTGTCATTCCCGGAAACCTCCCAGCGTCACCGCCACTCTACTCAGGCTTTCACAGGCGCTCAAAGGGCACCTCTACACCTCAAGTAGAGGTAGAGACTTCAGCTAATCGGAGCCAGGGCCCGCTTCCCGGCCGGTGGTCGGCTGCCCTACGGCGGGGCGCGACGGCGCAATAAGATCGATGGTGGCATTGGGAAGTAGTTCGCCGTCGTGTAAGAGCGCCGCCAAAGCCAAACCCTTAGCTTCCATGTCGGTGAATGCCCCGAGACGCACCTCATGGTCGCCTACTGAGGCCCAGAGTTGATCAAAGCGGGTTGAGAGCTCGGTTATGGCTCGCAGCTCGGGCGGCAAAGCCGTCGCGAATTCGATTGCCGCAGCCAGCGCCCGGGTTGTCACCGGGTCCCCCGGGGACCCCACTGCTCCCGGTCTCAAGCTCGAGAGAACAGCTGCCAGGTCCGGCTCGGGCTCAGCGACAGTCCCGATAATGAAACCGTCATCGGAGAGCGTCACCCACGAGCCGCCCACGGCAGCGGCGGCTACTTCCACCCGCTCCACGATCTCCACCTCGACCCCATTTGGAAAGCGGCGGTGAACCTCGGCCGACCTGATCCACAGGTCCGCTTCCAGGGCATCCTCGACCCTGTCGGTCCGGATAAGGATCAGCGGCCGCCCCACGTAGACCTCGGCTCCGGCCAGTATCTGGTCGACATCAGCCTCCACCGATCCGCTGATGCTCACCTCTGCGACCGAAAACACCGGCGACTGCGCTAACCAGAGCAGTGCCGCCGCGAGGGCGACGGCAACCAGGAGCCTCAAGAGACGACGAAGCTGGGATCGAGCGCCAAACTCTCGTACCTGGGCGCGACGGCGCATTATTCGAGGGTGGACGCGGACGCTCATTCGAAGATTCCGGCGAACTGTAGTTCCAGCTGCAAAGCGATCCCGGTCTTATCTTCCACCCGCCGCCGCACCTCTGCGACGAGTTCGTACACGTCTTGCGCCTTGGCTCCGGGGTCGGCCTCAAAGAAATTGGCGTGCTTCTTGGAGACGGCGGCGGCGCCCACCCGAAACCCCTTGAGGCCGAGCTCGTCGATAATCCGCCCTGCGGCGTCGCCCGGGGGGTTGCGAAAGACGCTCCCGGCATTGTGGGTCCCGCCAGGCTGATGAGCTCTCCGCCACTGAGTTATCTCCCGGAGCAGGCCTTCGCCGGCAGCCCTGCTGATCGGCTCGGTCCGGAAATCGGCGGACAGCACGAGCTGGTCGGCAGTCAAACTGCTGCTGCGGTACGACATGTCCAGGTCGGCCGCGGTTACTTCTCGGGACTCGGCGGCACTCAGATCGAACACCCTGGCCCGAATCAACCACTCGGCCGTTTCGCTGCCGTGCCCGCCTGCGTTCATGCGCACTGCCCCACCCACCGACCCGGGGATGCCTACGAAGAATTCCAAACCACCCCGTTCCTGTTTTACCGATTCGCGGGCCAGCCGCGGTAGCGGAACCGCAGTACCGGCAGACACGACGCCATCGGCACCGAACTCCATGTGGGAGAACTCCGTTCCAAACCTGATCGCGAGACCCGGCCAGCCTGCATCGGAGATCACGAGATTGCTGCCTCTGCCAATGATCAGAACTTCGACCGGCTCCTCACCAAGCGCCAGGGCGATCCTCACCAGAGCGTTCTCATCCTTCAGCTCGAGGTAGAAACGGGCCGGACCTCCGAGCTTGTAAGTGGTGAGGGAGCCAAGAACAACGCCAGTTTCCACCATTCCCTCTTCGGCCAATTCCGACAGTGTCTGGCTCACCGCTCCCCCAGCTCCACCAGCTCGGTGGCAAGGCCGGTTATGTCGCCGGCTCCAAGCGTCAGCAGCAGGTCGCCGGGAGCGATGGTCGACGCCACCACCACCGCCAAATCTGAGCGGTGAGCAACGTAATGGACCTCAGTTCCGGAGGCCCTCACCGCATCCGCCACCAATGCTCCGGTGACCCCCGGGATCGGCGCCTCCCCCGCGGCATAGACGTCGGTGACCAGCACGAGGTCGGCGGTGGCCAGAGCCTCTCCGAAGGTCGCTCCGTGCTCGGCGGTGCGGCTGTAACGGTGCGGTTGGAACGCCGCCACCACCCGGCCGCTGTGCTGGCTGCGGGCCGCGGCAACGGTTGCGGCAATCTCGGTCGGATGATGGGCGTAGTCGTCGATGACATCAACGCCCCCGATGGTTCCCCTCACCTCGAACCGCCGCCGCAGGCCGGCGAAATCAGCCAGGCCAGCGGAGATCTCACCCGGATCGAATCCCAATTCGGCCAGGATCGCCACCACGCCGGCTGCATTGAGGGCTACATGGGCTCCGGGAGTCGGCACCCGAACTTCGCAATCGTGACCATGGCCCCTGAGTCGGAATCGGACTTCGGGACCCTGAGTCTGCACACCGCTCAGTACCCACTCAGAATCCGGGTCGGTCCCATACGTGATCGCCCCAACTGTGTCGGCCAGGGCACGGGAGCCGGGATCGTCGGCGCAGGCAATGACCGGCCCTCTGGTGCCTTCGGCTACTTCGACGAAAGCCGCGCTCAAAGCCTCGAAGCTGCCGTAGTGGTCGAGGTGGTCGGCTTCGATGTTGGTAACCAGCAACGCCCGCAAATTCAACCGCAGGAAGGTCCCGAAAGCCTCGTCGGCTTCGAGAATGAAGAGGTCGCGCTCGCCGAGGTGTGCTCCCGTCCTCAGAGCGAGCATTCGTCCCCCAAGAAGAAAACTCGGATCACGCCCGATGGCCTTGACGCCGGTCACAGCCAGCGCGGTGCTCGTGGTTTTGCCGTGAGTGCCGGTGATCCCGATGGCAGGCATCTCATCGGTTAGGGCATCGAGAAGATCGGGACGACGCCACACCGGAATCCCCCGCTCCGCCGCGCTCACCACTTCAGGGTCCTTGGCGGGGATGGCCGAAGAAGCCACTACCAGCTGGGCAGCGCCCATAGCCTCGGGACGATGTCCCGTCCAGACCTCCACCCCTAGATCGGCCAGCTCGGCAAACCCGGGACTTGGACGCAAGTCAGAGCCCGTCACAATGCGACCAGATTGGGCGAGAAGCTTGGCAAGGCCGCTCATACCCGATCCACCAACCCCGACAATGTGAATCCGGGAGGGGAGCTCAGCCACGTGCCACCTCGATCAACTGCCGGGCCACTTCTGCGGCTGCCCCCGGTCGTCCCAGGGCAGCGGCCGCCGCCGCTCGCCTTCGCAGCTCAGAAGGAGTCAGGATCTTCATGATCACTTCCGGCAGCATCGCCAGGTCGTGTTGGTCAAGTAACTCCCCGGCCCCTGCCTCCACGAGAAACTTCGCGTTGGCCCCCTGATGTGCAGCGGGCCCCTGTAGCGGGACCAGCACCGAGGGGGTGCCGGTCGCCGCCAGCTCGCTAACTGTGAGTGCGCCGGCTCGAGCTACCACGACATCGGCCGCAGCGTAGAAACGCTCCATACGGCTCTCGAACGCGATCACGACCCAGTCCTCGCGGTGCTCGCTCGCCTCGATCCACTCCCCGGCCTGATCCGGGCCGGCCAGATGGAGCAACTGAAACTCGGGGAAGCCGGCAAGCACTGCTGCCGCATGGTTGAGGGCGTCGGCGCCCTGGCTGCCGCCCATGATGCCGACCACCGGCCGGGATGGGTCAAGCCCGTATGCGGTTCTGGCGGTAGGGGCGCTCGGCAGATGAGCCCCGAATGCCTCCCGGATGGGGTTTCCCACCACCTTGGCGCCCGGCAGCCTGCTCACCGCTGCGGGAAAGCCGACGAGGATCCTTGTGGCAAAACGCGCTGCGAGCCGGTTGGCCAGGCCGGGAACAGCGTTCTGTTCGTGCAAAACCAATGGGATGCGAGCTCTGCGAGCGGCCAGAGCGGCCGGACCGGGTATGTAGCTACCCATCGCCAGGACTGCCCGGATTTCCCGCTCCTTGATCACGCGCCGAAAGCGCC
>CAXMOO010000150.1:0-5312 GCA_964195005.1 uncultured Gammaproteobacteria bacterium | reverse complement strand
CTTACGAGAGGCGCAAGCCAGCTTCGGCAGGGAGATCCGGTTTGTCGGCATCAGTGTCCGCGACTCACAACACTCGGCGCGGTCGTTTCTCAACGAGTTCGGCCTAGACAGCTTCGAACAGTTCTTCGATCGGGATGGCGTGGTGCCGGGGACCCTCGGAGGCCGTGGGGTGCCACACAAGTTCTTCTTCGCGCCGGGTGGAGAGCTGGTGGAGCTCCATTTCGGGGTCATCGACGAGCGCACCCTGGCGCTCAACCTCGACGAGCTGCTGCGGCGGGGCAGTTAATGGAGTTCACATTGCTGTGGGGCGCCCTGGCCGGCGTCGGTGGCCTGTATCTCGCCTTGCGGTGGATGGCCAAAAAGGACACGACTCTCTGCGTTGGTGACCTGTGGGATATCGCGCTCGGAGCCGGGCTCGCCGGCCTGGCGGTAGGCAGGCTGGCTGCCATGATCCGCCAGGGTGTGAACCCGCTGGCTCACGCCGGCGACGTCATCCTGATCCGGGCCGGAGTGGACACGGTGGCCGCATCAGCGGCAGCCCTGGGAACTGCCGCATGGCTCGGGCGCCGCAATCTGCGCGAGCAGCTCGACGGGATGGCACCGGCCGTCCTTGTCGGGCTCGCGGGTTGGCATCTCGGCTGTCTCCTGCGGGAGTCGTGCCTGGGAACCGCCAGCTCGCTTCCGTGGACATGGGCGCAATCCGGCAGCGAGATCACCCGCCATCCGGTGGAGTTGTACACCGCGGTAATCCTGCTCATCGGCGGACATTTCCTGTTCCGGTTGCGACTGCGCTATCCGGCCCCGGGCACGATTGCCGGCGCCGGCCTGGCCGTGGCCGGCCTCTCTCGCCTGGCCACTGAGCCCATGCGGGTCTCGTTATTTGGGGGTCCGGTGGGCTGGTACCTGGTTGCGCTCATCGGTGGGGCGACAGCGGCGATCTGGGCGGCAACCAGGCCCCGGCCAGAGCCGGCGGAGGAAGGCTGAGACTTGGGTCCCCTAGCCTGCCAGCATGACTGAGCCACAGTTGCCCTCCGTTCCCGAAGTCGGACCCGACGAAGCCGCCGCCATGATGGAGAAGGGGGCGATGATGGTGGACGTCAGAGAGACCATTGAGTGGGAAAGCGTCCGCATCGTCGGTGCAGTGCTAAAACCGATGTCGGGAATCCAACAGTGGTGGCAAGAGCTGCCCGGCGACGTCGATCTCATCATCCAGTGCCGCTCGGGAGCCCGGTCGGCCGAAGTCACCGACGCCCTCATCCACCAGGCAGGCTTCGAGAGGGTCTTCAACCTGGCCGGGGGCATCACCGCCTGGCACTCCAGCGGTTTGCCGATCGAGAGGCGCTCTGCGGCCGACTGAAGCCCGTCCCGACATGTCCCGCCGGCCGTACACTCCATTCGTGAGCGCGAAAACACATCTGGTGCTGTTGGAGGACGCCGGGCTTCGAGTGGGCCCCACGGTGATCCTTCAGCGTGTCAAATTGTCACTCGACGCAGGAGAAAAAGTCGGATTGCTCGGCCCGAACGGGTCTGGCAAGACAACCCTCTTGCGCTTGCTGGCCACGCTGCAGCGGCCGACCTCAGGCGGCGGCACGGTCCTCGGGGCCGACCTCATGTCGAACGACATTTACCGGATTCGACCCCACATCGTCCTCATCGGCCATGAGCCGGGTCTCTATCCCGAACTGACGCTGGCAGAGAACTCCCGCCTGGTGGCGAGCCTGGCCGGACGCGACCAGGAAAGAGCGCGGACGGCACTCGAGCTCGTAGGACTGGCCGGAGCCGCCGACCGTCGCGCCCGCGATTGCTCCCGGGGCATGCTGCGGCGCACCGAGCTGGCCCGCGCCCTGATCGTCGAGCCCCGGCTGCTGCTCCTGGATGAGGCCCATGCCGGCCTGGACGAAAGCGCCTCAGCGCTCGTGGATCTAATCGCAGCGCGCGTGGCCGAAAGAGGCGGAACGGCGGTGCTCGTCAGCCACGACGCCGAACGGTTGAACGTCGATCGGTCCGTGCGAGTGGTCGGGGGCATGGTGGAGCAGGCATCGTGACGTTCTGGAGGCAAGCAAAGGAAATTGCCCGCAAGGATCTCGTCGTTGAAGCCCGGACGTCGGAGGTCGTCCTGATGACGGCTCCGTTCGGAGCTGCCGCGCTCATCCTGATTCCCCTGGCTATCGGGACCGACGCACCCTTGTTGAGCCAGCTCGGAGCCGGCATGTACTGGATTGTCGTCCTCTTGTTCGGTGTGCTGGTGATCCTGCGCAAGAGTGCCGTTGATGGCCCAGCCCAGACCGATGTCATCAGGCTTCTCGGGGTAGACCCGGCCGCCCGTTTCGCAGGAGCCACCGCGACAACTGCCTTCCTTCTCCTGCTTTTCGAGATCATTCTGGCCCCGGTCGTCATCGCGCTCTATAACCCCGACCTCAGGGGCTGGCCCTGGCTGTTGTTGATCCTGCCGCTGACGGCCGCCGGCCTGGCTCTCCTCGGCACCATCGCCGCGGGCGTGACCACCGGACTGGGAACCCGGATCTCATTGACTCCCCTGCTGATAATTCCCCTTTCCCTTCCACTGCTTTTGGGGGCAACCCAGGCCCTGGAGGGGTTGCGCCTGGGGCGAGGTATCCTGCCGTGGCTGGTATTGCTGGCAGCCGTCGACCTGGCCCTGGCCGTTGCAGGAGTCCTGGCGGCAAGACCCATCGAGGAAGCAACTGCATGACCGCTTTACGAAGCCGCTGGCTCGAGCTCCTCGCCATCGTCGCGCTGGTAGCCTCCCTCGTTCGCAGCTTCACCGTGCAAGCCGACGTGACTCAGGGCGATGTCCAGAGGCTGATGTACGTTCATGTGCCGAGTGCCTGGCTGGCTTTTCTCGCATTCGGGGTCACTGTCTTCGCGTCGGCCGCGTGGCTCCGTACCAAACAGGACCGGTGGGACCGTCTGGCGGCAGCATCGGCCGAGGTGGGCGTAGTGTTCACGGCCCTGGCGATCGCGGCCGGCATGATCTGGGCCCGTCCGGTGTGGGGCCAGTTCTGGACCTGGGAGCCCCGTCTAGTCACGACTGCCCTGCTGTTTTTCATCTATCTCGGCTATCTGTCCCTGCGCAAGGCCGTCCTCGATCCCGCGGTGCGAGCTCGCCGGGCGGCCATCATGGGCATCATCGCCTTCATCCAGGTACCGATTGTGTATCAGTCGGTCAACTGGTGGCGCAGCCTCCACCAGACCTCGAGCCGCAACAGCATCGACACGCCACTGCGGTTGACCCTGTGGCTTGCAGTCCTCGCTTTCACCTTCGTCTACCTGGCATTGATGAGGCGCCGGTTGGAATTGGGGAGGCTCGAGGACCAACTGGAAGCTCGCCACGCGGATTCGGCTTCCGAGCTGGCGGGAGACGGCGTCACCATTCCGACGCTGGACCGGGTAGGCCAAAATGTTTGAGTTGGTCGCCGCCCAGGTTGCCGGTGCCTGGTGGTATGTCGCCGCCGGGTACACAGTAGTTCTCGGGGGCATGGCGGTGTTCGGCGTGGCGCTGGCCTTGCGGATCAGGCGGGCCCGACGCCGGCTGCAAAACATGCCGTGAGATACCGGGCATTTCTCATCCCCGCCGGAGGCGTCCTGTTAGTGCTTGTCGGGCTCATCGTGTCGTTCAGCCTCAACAACAACTTCGTCTATTACATGACGCCCGCTGAGGCCATAGAGAGTCGGGCCGATTTCCCGGACGGGCGCCGGTTCCGGCTTTCCGGGGTAGTTGTCCCCGGCTCGGTCGAGCCGCTCGACTCCGGTGCCAGGTTTGAGGCGATTGACGTGGAGGGCCAAACCAGGATCTCGGTCGTACATACCAAGAGCCCGCCCCAGCTTTTTCAGGAGAACATCCAGGTCGTGCTCGAGGGCTCATGGAGCGGGCAAGAATTCCACTCTGACTTCATGCTGATCAAACACGACGAGGAGTATCGGGTCCCGACTGAGGGCAATTACCTGGACGGCGACGGCACGTGATAGCGATTCTCGGCTACCTGGCCGTCGTCACTGCACTTGGGGCGGGGGTGGCACTGGTCGGAACCGCCATTCGCCAATACTCGAACCCCTCCCCGGCCGCAATCCGGCTTCCAGTCACGGTGCTTTTCGTCAGCAGTTTGGTGGCTTTCGGCGCCCTCGAGCTCGGCCTGCTCACAGATGATTTTTCGATTGCTTACATCGCCGAGAACCACTCCACCACGACTCCCTTCGCCTTCACCATCGCCACGGCCTGGGCCGCTCTCGAAGGCAGTATCCTTCTCTGGGGCCTGGTGTTGGCAGGGTTCGTCTACTTTGTTTTCCGGCAAATCGGCGAGGACGACCAGCTGGGCTTCGTGGCACTGGGCGTTCTCGGGATCGTTGCCATCTTCTTCTTCGGGATCATGGCCACGTTCGCCAACCCATTCGCGGTGTGCACTGAGCTGATCAACGGCGTATGTAGTGACACCAGCTGGCATCCGTTCGCCGCAACTGCCGCCCCCATTGAGGGCCCGGGCCCCAATCCGCTCCTCCAGAATCACTTCCTGATGGCCATCCATCCTCCCGTTCTGTATGTGGGATACGTGGGCTTTGCGGTTCCTTTCGCATTTGGCATTGCAACATTGATCCGCGGCCGGGCCAGCGACTGGCTGGAGCGCACTCGGCGCTGGACGCTGGTGGCATGGGTGTTTCTCACGGCCGGCATCACTCTGGGCGCCATCTGGTCCTACGCCGTTCTCGGGTGGGGCGGGTATTGGGCGTGGGATCCGGTCGAGAACGCCTCATTCCTTCCCTGGCTGGCAGGCACCGCCTTCATCCACTCATCCGTCATCGAGCGCCGACGGGGGATGCTGCGAGCCTGGAATGTCATGCTGGTCATCTCCACATTCGCCCTCACAATTCTCGGGACCTTCCTGACGCGGAGCGGAGTCGTAGCGTCGGTTCACAGCTTCACGCAATCGGCCATCGGTCCAGCGCTGCTCATCTTTCTCCTCCTGGTGCTCATCGGGTCACTGGGGCTGTTCGCAACCCGGGCTCACTTGATCGCTCAATCGCCGCGTCTCGAGTCCCTCGCCAGCCGGGAGGGAGTTTTCCTGGCGAACAACCTGCTGCTGACACTCTTCGCCGTGGTCGTCCTCGTCGGAACGCTGGGACCCCTCTTCCTGGAAGCTTTTAGCGACAGGGCGGTGTCTGTGGGAAGGCCGTTCTTCGATCAACTCGCCGCGCCGATCTCCTACGTGCTTCTGCTGGCGATGGGGCTCGGCCCCATCACGCCCTACCGCACGGCACGGGCCGGCCTGGTTTGGGAGCGAGTGCGCACGCCGTTTCGG
>CAXMOO010000149.1:0-11664 GCA_964195005.1 uncultured Gammaproteobacteria bacterium | reverse complement strand
CAGCTGCCAGGCGCCGTGTGGTCTTGAACCAGATGGTCTCTGCCGGATACATCACTGAATCCGAGGCGGTGGTTGCCGCCCTAGAAGCCGTCGAAGTCGCTCCCCCGACGCAGCGCCTGGCCCGGTCCCGCTATCCGTATTTCGTCGAGGAGCTCAAGCAGCAGCTCCTCGACGACGTTCGCCTCGGTGAAACACCGACTGATAGATACAACGCACTGTTTCAAGGTGGCCTCCGCATTTACACGACACTCGAGCCGGCCATGCAGGAGGCCGCGGAGGATGCAATTGAGTCAATCACCGGGCAGGACGGCCCGGACTCTGCCCTGGTCTCCATTGACCCCCGCACCGGGTATGTTCGAGCAATTGTCGGGGGCCGCGACTTCTACGACCCCGACGATCCGATTGCCAAGTTCAATCTGGCCACTCAGGGTTTACGCCAGCCCGGCTCGTCCTTTAAGCCGTTCGTCCTCGCGGCTGCCCTCGAGTCCGGCGTCGATCTTTACGATATCTACGATGCCGGCCGTGTGGTCGCGATCGAAACCGACTCTCGGGTTTGGAATGTCGAGAACTACAACGAGTCGGCCTTCCCGCCGCTGTCGGTTCTCGAAGCCACGGTCTACTCGGTGAACGTCGTCTACGCACGGATTATCGACGACGTTGGCCCCCAGGCCGTCGAGGAACTCGCCGAGCGTCTGGGGATCAGCCGCGACCTGCAGCCTTTTCACGCGCTGGCGCTCGGAGCCCAGGAGGTGAGCCCGTTCGACATGGCCACTGCCTTCGGCGTTTTCGCGGCCGACGGACTGCGCGTCGAGCCGACGATGTTTACGACGATTGAGAAGCATGATGGGACCGTGGTTGTTGACCAGAAAACTTCGATCGAGCAGGTTCTCGAACCGGAGGTAGCCCGGCAGGTCACCACGGCGCTCACAGAGGTGGTTAAGCGGGGAACTGCCCAGCAAGCGCGGATAGGACGTCCGATCGCAGGGAAGACGGGCACGTCACAGGATCACCGGGACGCCTGGTTTGTGGGCTACACGCCGGATCTAGTCACCTCGGTCTGGGTCGGCTTCGCCGAGACCAACCTTCCTATGGAAGAGCCGTACACGCCGTACACGATTACGGGCGGCACCTGGCCGGCACGCATCTGGGCGTTGTACACGTCCAATGTTCTCGGCGGGACGGCCTACTCCCAGCTCCCTGAGGTTGGAGAAGACGGGACCGTTCCTGTGTACATCGATCTCGTAACGGGCTTCCTGGCAGGCCCGCTTACACCTCACGAGAATGTTCTGCGGATCTATTTGCCTCCGGACAAGGTGCCGACCGTGGTCGATCCGATCAACAACCCACCGAGCATCGTCGGCATCGGAGCCGATGAGGTTCCCCCTGTGATCGGAGTCGACCTCGGTACCGCCGTCAGCGCACTCAACCGTGCCGGCTTCGAGGTCCGCCTCGTATGGAAGGATGGTGGCAACCTTCCCCAGGCCACTATCTTCGGTCAATCACCTGAGCCCGGCATCCCGGCTCAAAGTGGCTCGACCGTGGTCCTGGCACTGGCGGGGCCTCAACCGGGCTCCGAAGTGCCAGACGTTCTTGGCATGACAATCGAAGGGGCTTTGGCGGAGTTCGACATCTTCGGGATACCGGTTGACGTCCTCACGGAGCCAGAATCGGACCCTGAGGATGCCCTGCGCCGGGCCGGGCGCGTCTGGAAACAGTCGCCGAGCGCCGGATCCTCAGCAAGTGCCGGCGTGACCGTGTCGGTGAATCCCCCCGCCTAGTGCTCTGTCCAGCGGCGTCACTGGCCGTTCTGAACGCGGCGAACGTTACTGGTCGGGGCACTAGCACCAATGCCATTCGAAGATAAGGACTCCGGGGCTGATGCCTACTCCGGTACCAGGCGAAACCTCCATGGTCGGTCGACGGCTTTGGTTATGCCCACTCGAGGTCCCGAGAGGATGGTCCCCTTCACGGGTGGTCGATCTAAGACACGAACCGGCCCGTCGGATACCGACGTCCCGTCGTCGCGACCGGTAATCCCGAGCGCCTGAGTCAGCTTGCCGGGGCCGTCGGTCAGGTGGTCCTCTCTCCCCCGCCGCGCCGCCATGATGTCCCTGCCAACTGCCGGCAATCCGGCCCGCAACAAGACGGCCGACGGGTCGCCCTCGTCTCCCGTCACAACGTTCATGCACCAGTGCACACCGTAAGAGCGATACACGTACAAGGTTCCCCGCGGCCCAAACATCGACTGGTTCCTCGGGGTTTCGCCGCGGTAGGCATGGCTGGCCGGATCTCTGGGACCGGCGTAAGCCTCGACCTCGGTGATGACCACCTCCGTGGGGCCCGGCTGGTAGTCGGTCCGCACGGAGAGCCCGAGCAGGTTGACCGCTATCTCCTCCACCAGGCCCACCAGACGCATGCCCGACAACGTCATCCGGCTCCTCGCAGAGTTCCCCCGAGCCGGGTTGCCACGTGCTGGATTATGGCCTGCCGCACGGGCGCGGCCTCCTCATTGGTGAGGGTCCGATCCTGAGCCCGCAACACCACCCGCACAGCCAGGCTCTTCCGCCCATCGCCGAGATGGAACTTATCGAACAGGCGCACACTCTCCACCTCGGCCTGGGCTTCATGAACAGCCGCGATGAGGCTGGAAGAGGGGATGTTGTCGCTCAATTCGAACGCCAGGTCGAACTGGAGGTAGGGATAGGTGCTCGGCTCATCCAGCGACCACACCGGCACAGGCTCCAGCAAGGGCGCCAGAGCGATTTCGGCGACACCGACTCGTCCACTGATGCCAAATGTGCGGGCGGCGGTCGGGTGAATCTCACCCACGGAGCCGGCCTCTCGGCCGTTGATGATCAGGGCTGCACCGCGGCCGGGGTGATATCCCGCTCGCGCCTGTTGCTGCAGCTCAAAGTCCTGAATACCCAGGCCGGAAAGCAGATTCTCCACCACCGCGGTCAACTCGAAAACATCCGCCTCCCGGGGCTCTGTGTTCAAACCCGGTGACCCGGGCTGCCCGGTCATCAACAAACCAACGTGATGGGGTTGGTCTGGCAGTCGCTCGTAGAACGACGAAGGCCTGGCGAGAAAGACGGAACCTATTTCGAAAAGGGCGACGCCGCTCTCCCCGTAACTGAGGTTCCGTGCTGCCACTTTGAGCAAACCCGGCAACAAGGTGCTGCGCAGAATCTCCTCTTCCTCGCTGAGGGGATTCTTCACTTTTATCGTCAGGCGTCGCTCGTCGTCGGCTGGTACTCCCAGCACGTCGAGGTCGCCGGCACTCATGAAACTGAGGGTGGCGACCTCGGTGAGACCGGCTCCCACCAGCCGGGCCCCCAGGTTCCGCTCACGAGTCTGGGAGGGCGAGAGGCCCCCACCGGCCCCGCGAGGAAGGGTGGGGGGAAACTGGTCGTAGCCATGCAGTCGAGCGATCTCTTCGATCAAGTCTGCGGGACGCGTTACATCCGGGCGGTAAGTGGGGACTAGAACTTGAAGAGGGTCGGTGCCACTCACTTCCATACCCAGCCTGGCCAGCAGGTTGGCGGCGTGCTCAGATGAGAAGGCCGTTCCCAGCAACCGTTCGATTTCGTCGATGGGAAGCGCTACCTCGGCCGGCGCAACCGGCGCGGGGTAGAGATCGACCACCCCGGAAGCAGCTTCGGCTCCTGCAAGTTCGACCAGAAGGGCCGTGGCCCTGGTGGCGGCTCGAAAAGGAAGATTGGGGTCGACCCCGCGCTCGAAACGGGCCGAGGCCTCCGTACGGAGGTTGTGCCGCTTGGAGGTATACAAGATGGAAGGCGGGTGCCAGTTGGCGGCCTCCACCAGAACGTTGGTCGTGGCATCGCCGACCTCGCTGATGCTGCCGCCCATCACGCCGGCCAGAGAGGAGATGCCCTCTGCATCGGAGATCACGATGTCGTCCGGATCGAGGTCCCGGGCCACCTCGTCGAGTGTCGTCATAGTCGTTCCCTCAACTGCCCGGTGCACTCGCAATTGCCCACCTCGGACCAGGTCATGATCAAAAGCGTGAAGCGGCTGACCGACCTCCAACATGACGTAGTTGGTGATGTCGACCACGTTGCTGATCGGCCTGACTCCTGCCCTCTCAAGGCGCTGGCGCATCCACAGAGGTGATGGCCCGACCGACACGTTGCGCGCTAGGCGGGCCACGAAGCGAGGACAGGCTTCAGCATCTTCGATCGTTACAACCAAATCGGAAGGAGGATCTTGCTCGGTGACCTCCACTTCGTGGTCGCGAACCTCGAGCTCGAACTTGGCCGCCAGATCCCGGGCAATGCCCAGCATGGACATGGCATCCGGTCGGTTGGGGGTGATCGAGAGATCGAAAACCACGTCGGGTAGGCCAACGTGATCGCGAACGTCGCTGCCCAGCTCTAACCCGGAATCGAGCAGGAGGATGCCTTCGTGGTCTTCTGCCAAGCCAAGCTCGCGTTCGGAAGCGATCATTCCCGGGGACATAACGCCGCGAATCTCTCGTTCGTCCACCTTGAAGCCGCCTGCCAGCTCGGATCCGACTGTGGCGTAAGCCACCGTCGCACCTTCGTCAAAGTTCCAAGCACCACAGACCACTTCGAGCTCCCCCGAACTGAAGTCGATGGTGGCCAGACGAACCTTGTCGGCATTGGGATGGGCCCGGATGGCCGTGACCCTGGCGACGACCACCCCGTTGAACTGAGGCTCGAGCAGCTCATATCCCCCAACCTCGTGGCAGAGAGATGCCAACGACCCGGCCAGTTGCTCAGGATCATCGCCTGGTAGAACAATGAACTCGGAGAGCCACCGCCACGACACTTTCATATGTACTGTCGATTCACCCGGAGGTCGTTGTCGAAGAAGTGGCGGATATCGGTGATCCCATGACGCACCATGGCGATTCGCTCGATGCCACCACCGAAAGCGAAACCGGTGACCTCGGCCGGGTCGTAACCCACGGCCTCGAAGACGTTCGGGTCGACCATTCCACATCCGAGAAGCTCGATCCATCCGCTCCGGCCACATACCGGGCACCCGGAGCCATCACAGTTGAAACACGAAACGTGCATCTCCGCTGAAGGCTCCGTGAAGGGGAAGAAGTGCGGGATCAATTCGATCGTTCGTTCTTTGCCGAAGTACTCCCTGGCGAAATGTGCCAAGGTGCCTTTCAGGTCACCGAATGTGATCCCATCGGCCACAGCCAGTCCCTCCATCTGATGGAAGACCGGTGAGTGGGCGGCGTCGAAGGTATCTGTGCGGTACGTCCGGCCGGGGACCACCACATACACGGGGGGATCCTGAGCCATCATCACCCGGGCCTGAACCGGGGAAGTGTGAGTCCTGAGGGGCAGCTCATCATCAGACTCCCCGTAGTCGACGTACATGGTGTCGCTGTCAAGCCGGCTGGGATGCCACCAGGGCGTGTTGAGAGCATCGAAGTTGTGCCAGCTTGTTTCGATCTCGGGTCCAGTAGCCACCTGATATCCCAGCGCCACAAAGATGTCCAGCACCTCGTCAATGGTCTGGGTTATCAAGTGGTGGGTGCCCGTTCGGTAGCCGACGCCGGGCAGCGTGATATCCACCGCGTCGTCTGCCAGGAGCCGGTCTTCAGCTTCGCGTTCGAGAATGAGCCGCCGACTACCCACCAGCGCGGCCAGCTCTTCGGCCACGGCGTTGAGTCTGGCCCCGACTGCTGGGCGCTCTGACTCATCCAGCTTGCTCAGGCCCCGCCGCAGTTCGGCCAGGGCGGACTTACGACCTGTGAGTCGAGTCTCCAACTCTTCTAGCTCTGCAAGCGATTGCGTCGCAGCAACCTCGTCGGAGGCCGCCGCCAGGACTGCTTCCAGTTCATCCATCGGTGTCGACCGGCCTGTCTCCTACTTGGATTGCCCTGCCACCTCTACCAATGCCCGAAACGCGGCCGGTTCGTTCACAGCCAGCTCAGCGAGCATCTTCCTATCGATATCAACGTCGGCGGCCTTCAGCCCGGCGATGAGCTGTGAATAGGTGGTTCCGTTTTGGCGGGCGGCGGCATTGATCCTGGTAATCCACAGGCGGCGAAAATCACCTTTGCGGGCCCGCCGATGGGCGAAGGCGTCGTCGCGGGCGCCGAGCACCTGTTCGTGAGCGGTCCGATACCGGCGGCTGCGGGCTCCGGTATACCCCTTGGCTTGCTTGAGAACCTTGCGCCGTTTGCGCTGCGAGGGGACTGCATGTTTGGCACGGGCCATGTGGTTACCTCCCCAGCATCCGTTTGACTTCTTTGGTGTCGGCCGACGAGACGGTGGTCTCCCCATGAAGCCGGCGCTTGCGCCGGGCGCTCTTGGCCATCTTCTTGTGATTGAGACCCTGTTGCCGGCGACGCAGCTTGCCGGAGCCGGTTACCTTGAACCGAGCTTTAGCTCCCTTGTGTGTCTTCTGCTTTGGCATCTGCTTCCTCCGTATCGGGCTCCTCCGGGTCTGCGGAGAGCGCTTCCTCTGCTTTTCTAGCCTCTTCCAGCCGTTTTGCTTCCTTTGCTCTTGCGGCCAGTCCCACCTTGTCTGGTAGGAGGATCATGCTCATGTTGCGCCCTTCCAGCTTGGGGGGGGTTTCCACCACCGCCACACCATCGAGCGTTTCGACCATTCGATCCAGCAGGGCTCTGCCTCTTTCGGGATGGGTTATCTCCCTGCCAAAGAACATGACGACCGCCTTGACTTTGTGGCCGTCAGTGAGAAACTCGGCGGCCTTCCGAGTCTTGGTGTTGTAATCGTGGTCGTCGATCTTGGTCTTGAATTTGACCTCTTTGATGACCGTCCTGGTTTGCTTCTTGCGCGATTCCCGGGCCTTGACCGACTGCTCGTACTTGTACTTGCCGTAGTCCATCAGTCTGCAAACGGGGGGGTTGGATCCGGAGGAAACCTCGACCAGGTCCATGCCAAGCTGATTCGCCAGCCACAACGCCTCGTCTGTGTCCTTGACGCCGATTTGTTCGCCGTCCGGAGCTACTACCAATACTTCCTTCGCTCGAATCCGTTCATTCACTCGCGGCTCGGTTGCGATATGTAACCTCCTCCAGTCGCATACAAAAAGCAGCAGGGATCACCTGCCGCCAAAAACAAAAACCACGGCTTGCCTACGCAGCCTGGTGGGAAGCAGGCGCCTCCACTTGATGCTCAATTGTGGGAGGGAGTATATGACGGGCCCCCGCGATCTGGGCAAGTTTTCGGGCAACGTGAGATTTATCTGCAGACAGCACAGAGCGACCTTGGGGAATCCGCCTATCCCGCCGCCTTGCGCAGTGCTTTAGTCTGCTCACCCCTGACGAGAGATTGATATGAGCACGCTCGACGAACTGACTGATGCCGCCGAACAGAGGTGGATCTCGGGATTGGCTGCCGGCCCCGACTCTGCCCGGATGCGCTATGACGGTGTGGGGGTCGGTGCCGACGCCCCCGACCTGGCGTTGCCGGACTCCACCGGGAGCGAGCGCAAGCTCAGTTCTTTCTGGTCGGAACGGCCCGCCTATTTCATTTTCTGGCGGCACTTCGGATGTGGTTGCGGAGCGGACCGGGCGGATCGCCTCCGAGAAGAGCGAACCGCCTTAACGGAGCTCGGAGTCACTGCGGTCCCAATCGGCATGGGTGACCCGGCCCGGGCAGCAGCATATGAGGAGCAATTCGGGATAGACGAGACCTTCCTGTGCGATCCCGAGCGCCTGGCCTATGGCGCCTACGGGGTTCCGGAGGGGAACATTCTCGCCACGAGTTACGACGAAGAGGAAATTGCTCTGGGGGGCCCCGACGTGTGGCAGATGGTCGTCAACTACAAGCGCGACAAGAACATGCGACTGGTCGATAACGGCTGGCAGCTGATGTCCGAGTTCGTAGTTGATACCAGCGGCAAGATTCGTATGGCTTACCGCTACCAGTATTGCGACAATTTCCCCGACTCCCGGCTCGCAATCTCGGCGATCAAGGAAGCGGACGCAGGGCTCGATCCGTTTCGGGGGAGCTCGCTGGCTGGCGGATGAAGCAACCGGCAGTCGGCAGTCAGCAGTCAGCAGTCAGCAATCTGGCGTCAGCTACGCAGCTCCATCAGTAAGCGCGCTGTGCGCACCGCCGCTTCGGCTGCCTCGTATTGTCTTGCTCTTCGGGACAAGCCCTCATCGCGATGTTCATGGGGCCCCAGCCCCATGAACCGGCCACCTCAGCTACGCAGCTCCATCAGTAAGCGCGCCGTGCGCACCGCCGCTTCGGCTGCCTCGTTCCCCTTGTTGTTGGGGCCGGGGATGCTGCGCTCCTTGGCATGGAGGATGTCTCGAACCGTGAGCACTCCTAGCCCCACCGGCACGCCGGTTTGAAGCATTACGTCTTGCAGGCCGCGAATGCACTCACGAGCCAGGTGTTCGTAGTGGTCGGTCTCTCCTGCCACGACCGCTCCCAGAGCCACGACTGCCTCGCAGCCACCCGAGATCAACGCTTGAGCCGCTACCGGGAGCTCAAAAGCCCCGCTCACCCATACGACTTCGACGTCGGCGTCTCCCAGAACCGCCTGCGCTCCAGCCAAAAGCCCTTCGGTGATTTCCCGGTTGTATGCGGCAACAACCACTCCGACTTTCAACCCGGCCGCATCGACGGGACCAAGTAGCTCGGTGCCCGGATGCTCGCTCACAAGATGTGTCCCAGCTTGGCAGCCTTGGCCTCGAGGTATTTTCGGTTGGCCGCGGTCAGACCAACCTTCACCGGCAAGCGCTCGGTGACCTTGATCCCGGCGAGCTCGAGAACATCGACCTTGGCCGGATTGTTGGTCATGAGCTTCACCGAGCTCACGCCAAGGTCGCGGAGGATCTGAGCCGCCGCGGTGTAGTCGCGAGCGTCGACCGGCAGGCCGAGCTCGACGTTGGCTTCCACCGTGTCACGCCCGTTCTCTTGCAGGGCGTAAGCCTCCAACTTGGAAAGCAAGCCAATACCACGGCCTTCGTGGCCACCCAGGTAGACGATGGCCCCGGAACCGTTGCGGCTGATCTCTGAAATTGCCATCGCCAACTGGGCGCCACAATCGCAACGCTCGCTCCGGAATACATCGCCGGTCAAGCATTCAGAGTGAATCCGGACCAGAGTGGAGCCGTCCTTGTTGATATTGCCCTTTACCAACGCCAGGTGCTCGGAGCCATCGACGTGATCCCGGTAGCCGATAGCCCGAAAAGACCCGTGGGACGTAGGGAGATCAACCTCAGCAGTCCGGCTCACCAGTTGCTCGCTCTGGCGCCGGTAGGCCATGAGGTCGGCAATGCTCACCATCAAGATGCCGTGCTCCTTGGCGAAATCGCCGAGCCGGGCTCCGCGCGCCATGGACCCATCATCGTTGACGATCTCGCACAAGACGCCGGCCGGATAGAGACCAGCCAGACGAGCCATGTCGACCGCGGCCTCGGTGTGGCCGGGACGACGGAGGACTCCACCTTCGCGGTAGCGCAGCGGAAACACATGACCCGGCCTGGCCAGATCGGCCGGGTCGGTAGCGGGGTCGACAACCGCCCTGATGGTGGCAGCCCGGTCCGCAGCCGAGATCCCGGTGGTCGTCATAGGGGTGAAATCCACCGAAACGGTGAACGAGGTCCGGTGAGTATCGGTGTTGTCGGCCACCATCAACGGAAGGTGAAGCTCGTCGAGGCGCTCACCCATCACAGGCAGGCATATCAGCCCGCTGGTGTAACGGACCATAAAGGCGATCGCCTCAGTCGTCACCTGGTCGGCGGCCAGGATCAGGTCGCCCTCGTTCTCACGGTCCTTGTCGTCGACCACGACAAGGAACTCGCCTCTGGCAAATGCGCTGATGGCCTCCTCGATGCGGGCGAAATTCATAACTGTGACCCCGTAAGCCGTTCGACGTACTTGGCGAGCACGTCAACTTCGAGGTTGACCACCTCACCAACGTGGCGGTCCCCCCACACCGTTGCTTCGAGCGTGTGAGGGATCAGCACCACTTCGAACTCGTCCGACTCGACTGCCGTCACAGTGAGGCTCACGCCGTCGAGGGTGACGGAGCCCTTCTCGACCAGATAGCGGGCCAGGCCGGGATCCAGCGTCAGGCCTATCCGGCGCGAGTCGCCTTCCTCCATGATCGATGAGATGGTGACAGCTCCATCGATGTGACCCTGAACAATGTGACCGTCGAAGCGCCCATCCGCTTTCATCGGACGCTCCAGGTTCACTCGGTGTCCTTCGCCGAGGCCACCCAGATTGGTGCGTCCCAGCGTCTCCCCTACCGCGGTGACATCGACGTGGTCAGAGCTTCGCGAGGTTACGGTCAGGCAGACACCGTTTATGGCAATCGAGTCTCCGACTTCGATGTTGTCGAGTACCTTGCCCGCCGTGATCTGGAGGCGGCGGCTGCCGTCGCTCGCCTCGATTGATGCCACAACTCCGGTCTCTTCGACTATCCCCGTGAACATCAGGTCCCGCCCCCTACAAGAAACTCGACTCGCACGTCGGCCCCGACCCGGCGGACGTCCTCAATCTTTAGCTCGGTAGCGTCGCTCAGGCTCTCAAACCGGCCCCCGAAAGGTCCCAGGCCGGCTCCTCCCGCGAGCTTGGCGCCGTAATAGAAAACTCCTCGCTGCACGAGGCCGCCGTCGAGCAGTGACCGCGCTAGTGAGGGGCCACCCTCGACTAACACATCGAGGATGCCCCGTTCACCCAGCATGACCAGAGCCTTCTCGAGGTCGACACCGGCCCGGCCTGGAAGGACGATCACCTCGGCCGCCACCTCACATGGGTCCGGAGAAAACACGATGGCGGGCCGCTCGAATAGCTTGGCATCGGGCGGTAAGGGGCGGTTACCACCGATGACGATCGGTATCGGCCGGCGATCTGAACCGCCTTCGAGGCGAACGGTCAGGGCCGGATTATCGCTGATCAAGGTACCTGCCCCGATCATGACTGCGTCCGCTTCGGCGCGCAACTCATGCCCATCCCTTCTGGCTTCCGGCGAGGTGATCCACCGGGAGCTGCGATCGCGGGCAGCTACCGCGCCGTCCATCGTGAGGGCGGCCTTGAGAGTGACCCGGGGCAACCCGGTGCGCCGATGGTGAAAGTACCCGGGATCCAGTTTCTCGGCCTCGGCTTCGAGAACGCCAACGACAACCTCAAGGCCGGCTTGTTGCAAGCGGGCGATTCCCTTCCCATTCACATTCGGATCGGGATCCATCACTGCAACAATCACCCGGGAGATTCCCGCCTCAATGATCGCCTCCGTGCACGGAGGGGTACGTCCGTGGTGGTTGCAGGGCTCGAGGTTGACCACCAGCGTTCCGCCGGCCGCCGCAGAGCCTGCCTGAATCAGGGCAGTCACTTCGGCGTGGGGTTCTCCGGGCCCCTGGTGAACGCCCCGACCCACCACGGTCCCGTTGGGGTGAAGCACCAGAGCGCCGACGCGGGGATTGGGGTGCGGATGAGCGTATCGAGCGGCTTCGATTGCCTCTCGCATCCGATCTTTCATCGCGCTACTCCCTGTCGTCACATCGAAGGAGCCCGCGTGCTCACGCAGCAGCAGACCCTTCTTCTACCATCCGGACTCTCACCGTCGGCCCCGGAGTTCCACCGAGTCCACCCCGAAGGGGTCGCGGGCTTTAACCGCCGGTCGGGAATTTCACCCTGCCCCGAAGAAGAGCTAGTCCGAGTTTATCG
>CAXMOO010000148.1:0-6927 GCA_964195005.1 uncultured Gammaproteobacteria bacterium | reverse complement strand
CCCCTGTCATCCTCCGTGATCTCGATCGCCGGCGAAGAGATGATGACCGGCGCCGACGGCACGTTCTCACTGACCGTACCCACCGGCACTATCTCCATCACCCGGCCGGCCTGGCACTCCGTCGATGTCGAGTGGGTCGGCGAACCGAATATCACGATCACGTTGGAGCCCCGCATCGTCCGTGCAGTACGCGTCAGCAAATACGTAGCCGGCGACCCCGAGGCCTTTGCCAGGCTGCTCGACCTGGCCGACACCACGATCGTTGACACCCTGGTTTTCGACACCAAGGACGAGTCGGGCGCGGTGCTCTACGAATCCAACGTGGCGGCCGCCCGGGAGTACGGGGCCATCCGGCCGATGTACGACCCGTTGGAGCTCCTGGCAGCTGCCAGGGAACATGGGCTCTACACCATCACCAGGGTGGTGAGTTTTGAGGACGACATCTGGGTGAGACAGAACCCTGCTGCCAAGTTGTTGGGGAGCTGGGTCGATATGCGTGACGTTGCCAACTGGGAGTACCCACTGGCACTGGCAGTCGAGGCTTGCGAGCTGGGATTCGATGAGATCCAATTCGACTACGTGCGCTTTCCGGCCGGCAAAACCGGAGCGGCCTTCAACGCTCGAGAGGAGACGGACGAGGCCACCCGGGTCGGAACCATTCAATCCTTCCTGGCTGAAGCCCGCTCCCTGCTCCACCCTCTCGGGTGCGCTCTCTCCGCCGATGTTTTCGGAATCGTCGTGTCGGCACCGGACGACCAGGGAATCGGGCAACGACCGGAGGAGCTATCGCAGGTGGTGGATGCGGTGAGCCCCATGGTCTACCCGAGCCACTACAGCGACGGCTGGCTCGGTTTTCCGGACCCCAACGACTACCCGGCCGAGGTCACGGCCGGCGCCCTGGATGACGGCACACCCCGCCTCACCAAGCCTTCCCTCATGCGACCCTGGCTGCAGGGATTCTGGTGGACCAACGCCCAAATCAAGGCCAGCATCGAAGAAGCCGAGAAACGCGGCGTAGGCTGGATGATCTGGAACGCCCCCGGCAACTACTCGGCGAGCGCCTTCCCCGACGGCACGTGACCTCGTGCTCTGTCGCAGGATTTGTGCGGCGGTGCACTAGAGCTTGTCGAGCGCCCGGCGAATGTTCTTGACCGCCTGGGCGATCCGCTGCTCATTCTCAACCAGAGCGAAGCGCACGTGGCCCTCACCCGACGGGCCGAAACCGATCCCGGGGCTGACGGCGACCTTGGCGGTTTGCAGTAGAAACTTGGTGAACTCCAGGGAGCCCATTTCGGAATACGGCCCGGGGATCTCTGTCCAGACGAACATCGTCGCCGCCGGCTTGTCCATCTTCCAACCTGCCCGGTTGAGGCCGTCTACCAGGACATCACGCCGCCGCATATAGATCTCGGACACCATCCTCGGATACTGGTCCTCCTCATTGAGGGCAATGATCGAAGCAATCTGTATTGGCTGAAAGGTCCCGTAGTCGAGGTAGGACTTGAGCTTGGCGAGGGCCGAGACAGCGTCGGAGTTGCCGACAACGAAACCGACCCGCCACCCGGCCATCGAATGGCCTTTCGTCAATGTATACAGCTCAACGCCGACCTCCCTGGCACCGGGAACCTGGAGCATCGATGGAGGCACGTAGTCGTCGAAATACACATCTGCGTAGGCAAAGTCATTGACCAGGAAAACGTCGTTGGCTCGAGCAAAATCGACTAACTGCTCGAAGAACTCGATATCGACGCAAGCGGTGGTCGGGTTATGTGGGAACGACGTGAGGATTACCCGCGGTGCCGGATCGGCTCGAGCAAACTCCTCGCGGAGGCGTTCGAAGAAATCAACATCCACTGTCAGGTGGACCCTGCGCACCTCTGCCCCTGCCAGGGCCGGAGCGTAAATGTGTATCGGATAGGAGGGTTCCGGGACCAGTGCCACGTCGCCCGGCCCGACCAATGTCCACATCAGGTGGGCCAGGCCCTCTTTCGCGCCGATGGTGGTTATGACCTCAGTCTCCGGATCCACCGTAACTCCGAAGCGTCGCTGGTAACGGTCGGCCACGGCTTTGCGCAGGTTGGGAATACCCCGTGATGCCGAATAACGGTGGTTCTTCTTCTGGCGGGCAGCCTCGATGAGCTTGTCGACCACGGCGGGGGGCGAGGCGATGTCGGGGTTGCCGAAGCCGAGGTCGACGATGTCATCGCCGGCTCTGCGAGCCGCCGATTTCAGCTCGTTGACCTCGGCAAAGACATAAGGCGGCAAATCATCGATCCGGCGGAAACGCATATCGACGACGGTAGTGGCGTTAGAGAGAAAGTCGATGGGTCTTGGTGCTATTAGCCGGCGGCAAGATACCGCTTCACGGCCCGCCGGATGGGCCAGGGCACGAGCCCGGCGGCCCAATCGACGACGCCCTGGACGATCTCCAGAACGTCACCGGTGCCGTCCCAGTGCTCACGAACAATGGTTTCACCCGCAGCATTGAAGAGATGGTTGAGAGCAAGAGCCAGTACCAGCAAGTCGTCTACCTGGCCAAGGAGAGGAATGGAGTCGGGTATGAGGTCGATCGGGGACGCAGCGTAGCCGAGGGCAGCGGCCATCATCGCCCGGTGTTTAACCGGAATCCTGGGGTCCGTCATGAGGCGCCACCCCAACTTGATCATGTTGGGCACCGCGGAAATCGCCTTTCGCACTACCGGGTTGGAAGCGAACGAGGAGAGGCTGGTTTCTGACATGGCGACGGTACGTTAATCCGTTGCGTTGGCAGTCAGGAGTTCTCGAGCAAGCTCTTCGTCGCCTGCCAGCACCATCACTCGAATTCCCCTTGTGAAGTCCAGCTCGGGATGAATTCCGCCCGCATCGTCAGTCTTCAGATAAGCAGCGACGTCGTCTGCCCGTAACCTGGCACAGGCGACTTCCGCCTCCATCCGGTTGAAGAACTTGGCGACCTCAACAATGTCGTCCGCCATCACTCCACCTCGATGTGAACGGCGCGGTCGCCTTCATCTTCGTCAGAATCTCCCCGCAACTCCTCCAGCGCGGCACTGATCGCGGCCAGGACCTCAGATGCTGCCTTAACGAGGTGGTAGCCAGCCCTTTGAGCTGCCCGTTTGATCCGTTCTTCCTCTTCTTGTTCGGCACTCATGCCGATTCTCCAAACGTCACCCGGAGCGAGCCTTCCTCCAATTGAGCCCGGCGGACCTCGCGCCGCTTCAATGAATCGGGAAGTATGAAGGCTCGCCGATAACTACCAACGGTGATGATCAGCTCCTCGCCGTGGCGCATTACGTCCACCTCGCCTCGTTCCGCGAATGGCACGGCGATCGCCAGAACCACATCGCTGCCGTCCTCGTGCACTTGAAACGGCTCAGATTCCGACATCCGGTCGACGGGGTCGAGGTCGCCGTACAACTCGTCTGCAAGGAGGCGCAACTTGGGCACGCCGACCATTTCTTCATCGAACAAACGCAGTTGTCGGATCGCAACGTCGGCGAAACCCTCCTCGATGGATTGCATATGTTCTTCCTGAACCTCATGCCATCGCTTGAAGTAAGGGTCGGTGATCTCCTCCGGCAGGACTCGGTTGACGATCACGGCGTCGACGGCATATCCGAAAAGTCCCAGATAGGTGTACGTTCGCCGGGCCTCGTTGATGACCATCTTCTCGGGGGTCAAAACCAGGCGGGCACTGGTGACGAACGGGTTGGTGAGGATGTCACGCACGCCTTGAATGCGTCCATAGAACCCCTCCGCCGCGTCGAACACCTCTTCGCCGGCAATTGGCATCGAAACCACCCTGCTCAGAACCGGCCGCATGGCCCTAACCACCTTGCGCTCGACCGGGAAGATCTTGTCCATATACCAGCCGAGGATCTCCGGCAGAGACAGGAGCCGCAGGGTTTCGGCGGTCGGAGCGCAGTCGACTACCAGAAGGTCGTGTTCCCCCGAGGCGGCGTGGTCCTTGATATCGGAGAGGGCAAAAAGCTCATCCATGCCCGGGAAGACCGACAGCTCCTCGGCCTCAATGCCGCGGAGGCCACTCCAGTCGAAGAGGTCCGTCAGGTATGCCCGTACCTCACCCCAGTACTGCTCGAGGCGGCGCTGGGAATCGATCTGCTGAGCTTGCAGGTTCTTCGTCACCTCCTGGGGCTGATCCCCCAGGGGCAGGTCGTAAGCGTCTGCCAGGCTGTGGGCAGGATCGGTCGACATAACCAGGGTCCGGTGGCCCAGCTCTGCTGCTTTGAGGGCAGTAGCGGCGGCTACCGTCGTCTTACCGACGCCACCCTTCCCCGTAACCAGGAGTACCCGCATCACTCCTCAGCCGCGGCCAATTCCTCAGCGCGGTCGCGCAGCCCTCGCAAGGCCGTGGAGACGATCTGCTTCTCCGCCTGGCGCCGGAGCATGCCCGGCACTTTGAAGTTGGGGGCCACCTTCAGCGCGTAGACCACCTCGACGCCACCCTCGTCGAGCTCGTAGAACTCGTAGCGACCCGCCATCTCGACAATGTCCTCACCCGGGTCGGCCACCCACTCGATCTTGGCGATACCGTCGTACGTGTAATTGAGGATGTAGCTGATAGTGCGGATGATGGCGTCTACCACCAGGCGGGCCCGGATCGGGTAGCCATCCTCGTTGACCTCTAACACCTCCGTCTCTCGAACCCCGGTAGCCCATTCAGGAAAACGGGCCACATCGGCGGCGACGTCAAAGATGACTTCGGCCGGAGCGTCGATCTCCATTGTCTTGACCGTGCCTTCGGCCATATCTCACTTTCGAGAGCGATCTATGGCCCCAGGTTAGCGACAAGCACGGAAATCACGCCGCAGGATGGTGGACTCCGCGCCCGGTCGCTCGGAAGTAACCGGCGTTCTTGCACAGGGTGTCCCCTACAACCCAGTTGATGGCCTGCGGCTGATGAATGTCCCCGAAGTAGTGGAATTGGGGGCGGTGCTCGAGCACATATTCGAGGACGGCCTGCGATCCCTTCTGAGTTCCACCAACCACGTCGCGCTGTAGCTGAGGCACGGCAGGTGGCACGTGCGTGCAGAGTATCTCCACAGGCCCGAGGGCTGACAACCTTCTCGCCATTTCATCGTCAGACAACTCTCCCGGTACCCGAAGCCCGGACGGCACCCCTCCCCCAACCACCCCTACGGCCCACCCCTCGATTTCGAGCAGGCCCGCTTCGATGAAGGTGTTGCCCTCCGGCAGGTAACGCTGGAGGACCTCGAGACGATCAACATTGCCAAATGTGACCACTGCATCGGCTCCCTCGAGAGCACCACAGATCTCCTCGTAGGCAGCCTCGATCAGGTCGGCGGTCCGCTGCTGCAGGTCATTTGCATCCCCCTCTCGCACTTTGCTCCAGAGAGCCCGGGCCTCATCGATGCGGCCCTCGGTTCGAAGCTGAATCAATCGACGTACCCAGTCGCGGCCTGCCAGCTCGGCAAGAATGCCATCCATGGTCCGGTAATCGACAAAGTTGATCAGGTCGCCCAGCACGACGAGTTGTTCATCGGTGGCAGCCACGAGAGCTCGCAACTTGGTGACCGCGCCGTGAACGTCGGCGATGAGGATCATCTAATCCCGTACGCTGGTGGGCCCGGCCAGGGCGACTCCAACCGCGGCCCCCGCCACAGCTGCAGCCACAGCCAGCGCGGTATTCCACCCGGCGTAAGAAGCCGAGAGCCCGGCCATGCCGAAGCCGAGGACCGCGGCTACCACCCGCCGGCCACTGGCCCCGAAGCGTTCCTCGAGGTCGAAGCTCTCCCAGCCGTCGACCGAACCGGCAGCAAACACCGCGACTATCCACGTCAACAGGGCCACAAACCCCACCGCCAACGCTATCCCATAAACCGCCCTCATGGCCGCCACCTCAGCATGGCGCCAGGGTACTGAGAAGGTCCGAAGAGTTGGCGATATCGACCAGAAACACTTTCTCTGCCATCAACCGTTTCCCGCTCGAGTCGTGACTCGGAACCTACCCCGAGAGCGGTGAATACCGGATGACTTCGTCGCAGGGGTGGCGCGGTTCTAACCAGGAGGACATAGGATTCTCTGGGGAAAGGTGGCACCGACGTAGCCGGTGACCGAAGGGAACCAGTCCCCAACTGCCGACGTTGACACCCCCGGTACGGGTAAGGAGAGCGGAGTGGCAGAGTCGGAGACCGATCGGCAGGGAATCATCAAGCGGTTGACGGGCTTTGTGCGGCGCCGTCCACTTGCGTCGGGCATCAGCGCGGCCGTGCTGTCGGGAATCGGGGCCTGGCTGTTCTTCGGTTTCTTCGGGTTCCATACGCTGTTTTTCGATGAGAAGGTGGACGAGGCGAATCCGTTTGCGGCCAGCCCGGGTGTGTCGGGTATCGAGATAGACGCCACCACCCAGGAACAGGCGGATGCCATGAATGACGCTATGGCAGAAGAAGGCATAACAGGGAACTCCGAGGCAGAGGAGCCGATGGTCGAGGAGATGATCGACACGCTCGGACAGGGAATGTTCATCGGCCGGGCGCACCCGACCACGGGTGTGGCCAAGATCATCACAGATGGAAACCGGCGCTTTCTACGCTTCGAAGATTTCGAGACCGACAACGGACCCGACCTGAACGTCTATCTGACCACCACCGGGCCGGACGGCGGGGTCGGCGACGACCCCATCGATCTAGGCAACCTCAAGGGCAACATCGGCGATCAGAACTACGAGCTCGACCCTGAGGTCGATCTTGACCGATACACAACCGTTTTCATATGGTGCGTCCGTTTCAGCGTCGCATTTGGAGCCGCGGCCCTTGTTTAGGGACGCTCAACCGTGACCCTGTGGACGGCGTTGTTGCCGTAGCCGTGCGCATTCCACACCGGCTCGAGCGGCTGCACGTTTCCAGCGGCATCGGTTGCCCTGGCGACCAACTCATGGGTGCCCACTCC
>CAXMOO010000147.1:0-7875 GCA_964195005.1 uncultured Gammaproteobacteria bacterium | reverse complement strand
AGAGGTTGCTGAGGTAGAGCCGGTTGAGGTTGCTGAGGTTGAGGAAGAGGTTGCTGAGGTAGAGCCGGTTGAGGTTGCTGAGGTTGAGGAAGAGGTTGCTGAGGTAGAGCCGGTTGAGGTTGCTGAGGTTGAGGAAGAGGTTGCTGAGGAAGAGCCGATTGAGTTAGTTGCGATAGACCTCGAGCCGGAGGTGGCTGAGACGGCCGAGCCAGTGGAGCTGGCGGTTGTCGAAGAGTCGAGCGAGGGCGACGAGGTTCTGGAACTGGCTGTGTCCGAGGCCGATGCGGGACTCTCGGAGGGCTCGGCAGAAGTGGTTGTCGAATTCGAGGCGGAAGAGCTCGAAGCCGAGCCCGAGCGGATGGAAGCCGTCGATGAGATCAGCCTCGAAGATGCAATCGACGACGAGAGCGACGCCGCGACAGAACCTTCCTTCAAGGAGCTGGTGCTAGACGAGGTCGACGTCGACGGCATCGTGGTCGAGGAAGAAGTGTTCGAGGTAGTGGACCTGGATGATGCCGATCTTCGCGGGGACACGGCCGAGAATTTCTTCGACGTGTTCGACTTCGAAGAGCCCGTGGAAGCGGTTGCCGACGACTCGAAAGAACCCGTCGGCGAGGCATTGGAAGTCGAGGAAATCGATCACGATGAGGTAACTGCCGAAGTGCCGGCGATACCCGCAGCCGCGGACGACGGATCGGACGCCGCAGAGGTCGCTCCGGTGACGCTGGATGAAACCGATGAGGCCGCTTTCTTCGAAGACCTGCCCGCCGACATTGACTTCGAAGTGCCTGCCGACTTTGAGGAAGTGAGCTCGAGCGTCGACGAGCATCGTGACGCATTAGCCGCCTTTATGCGACCCAGCAGTGAGCCACGGGTCGACGACGGTGTTAGCGAGCCAGAGCTGGTAACCGATGGAGGAGACGGAAGTCTCGTTTTTCAGCCTCCCGAACCGGCCGAGGGTGAGCAGTTGGAGACCGTGCCAGATCTAGAACCTGAGCCATTGGCCTCCAAGTTGAGTGTGGTCCCGGTGGGGCTGCCGATGGAAGACCAGGGCCCAAAGACACCGGAGCAAGAGATCGTCGCCGAGCTTTCCGACGATTTGGGGGTTGTCGATTTCGAAGCGTTCGTCAGCTCGGATTTCGAAACACGCGATTACTTGCAGAGCCCGACCCAAGAGCACATTGGTTTGGCGGAAGCCGTTTCCGACGCAGGCGACGCAGAACAATCGGCTCTGGCCGCGGCCCTCCCAGGCCTGGACCACGGACACCTCGGCTTTGATGAATTTGAGGAAGATCTCGAATTCCACGACCCGGAGGCTTCGGAGCGAGAAGAAGCCGACGACATGCCTGCTGAGCCGACACCAACGTTCGAACCCGATCTCACATTGCGCGTGGCGTCGGCCGTAATCCTTGTAGCGCTCCTTGTTGGTGCTCTTTTTGCCGGCGGAGTGGTCTTTTTGCTCTTCATCATCGTCGTTGCCGTGGCGTCCCAGATTGAGTTCTATGCCGCGTTGCGTAACGGCGGATACCGGCCGATGGTGCTGTTCGGCCTCCTCGGAGGTCTCGGAGCCCTCATTGGAACGTTCGTGCAGGGAAACGATGTGTTCACCGAGGGACCGGTTGCGGTCCCGGCCGCTCTCGGACTCACCGTTGTCGCCACTTTTGCCTGGTATGGGTCGCAGGAGCACCCACCACACGAGCCCTGGCGTAACGGTGTGGCGACCGTGTTAGGTGTTGCCTGGATTCCGGCTCTCCTGGCTTTCGTGATACCGATGAATGAGGCGTCGCGTTCCATCAGGTTCCAGCTGATATTTGTGCTGCTGGTGATGGTGGCAGCATTTGATGTCGGCGGCTATTTCGTGGGTCGAGCCATCGGCAGTCGCAAGCTGGCGCCGGTTGTCTCCCCCAACAAGACTGTCGAGGGCCTGATCGGCGGGATCGTGGCGACGGTGATTGTGGCGCTTATCTCTGCAGCGCTGGTGAACGCATTCGACGCGGGCTCGGCGCTGGCGTTGGCCGCCGCGGTGATCCTGGTGGCGCCGCTAGGTGATCTTGCCGAATCCGTGATCAAGCGGTCGCTCAACCTGAAAGACATGGGCCAAATGCTGCCGGGTCACGGCGGAGTGCTGGATCGCATCGATTCCTACCTCTTCGTGCTTCCCGTTGCCTACCTCGTACTCCGTTGGACCAGTCTCCTCTGAACCCGCTCGTCGTACTCGGTGCCACGGGTTCCATCGGGCGGCAGACCCTTGACGTCGCCCGCTCGCTCGGGATCGAGGTGGCCGCGTTGGCTGCCCGGCGTGGTTCCGACGAGCTGTTGGCCCTTGCCAAGGAGTTCTCGGGCGCCGCAGTGGGGATGACTGCCCCGACAGAGAGCGAACGTGTCACCTTCACCAACCTATTCGGCAGCCGGGTCAGGTTCGGTCCTGAGTTGCTTCCCGAACTAGCGGCTACGTCGGGAGCCACTGTGCTCAATGGTGTCGTGGGGGCCGCGGGCCTTGAAGCGTCCGTGGCGGCGCTCGAAGCCGGCAACCGTTTGGCTCTGGCTAACAAGGAGAGCCTCGTGGCCGGTGGCCCGGTGGTCGAGAAGGCTCGGGTCAGGGGGGGAGGGGAGCTCATCCCCGTGGATTCTGAGCATTCGGCACTCTTGCAATGCCTTGCCGGGGAAGAAGCCGGCGCGGTCAGACGGCTGATCCTTACGGCGTCGGGTGGCCCATTTCGCGGGTCGACGGCAGACGAATTAGCGGCAGTCACCATAGAGCAGGCCCTCGATCATCCAACCTGGTCGATGGGTCCTCGGATAACGATCGACTCGGCGACCCTCATGAATAAGGCATTCGAGGTCATTGAGACCCACTTCCTCTTCGGGGTGGATTTCGACCAGATCGAAGTAGTGATACACCCGCAGAGCATCGTTCATTCCGCGGTGGAGTTTGTCGATGGATCGATCAAGGCTCAGCTTGGGGAGCCGGACATGCGCTTGCCCATTCAGTTCGCCCTCACCTATCCGGCGAGGCAACCAAGCTCACTGACTCCCTTCTCGATGGCCGGCTCCTCCTTGACCTTTGAGGAGCCTGATTGGGAGTCGTTCCCGCTCCTCGGATTGGGCTACGAAGCCGGCCGTCGGGGCGGCTCCGGGCCGGCCGTGCTCAACGCCGCCGACGAGATCGCCGTTCAAGCGTTCCTGGATGGACGGATTGGTTTTGCAGTTATTGCCAAGGTCGTGGCCGATACCTTGGCAAAAGTGTCGTTTAGGGACCTCGACTCGGTGGCCGATGTCAAGGCGGTAGATGCCGAAGCCCGGGTGGTTGCCGCCCAGCTAGTAGCCGCCTGCTAGTCGGTCTCTCCCGCTAACTTGTCTCGCAGAAGAGAGGTCATGTGACCGCTGCCATAGCAATCATCGTCGGACTGTTCGCCGCCATTTTCTTTCATGAAGCGGCGCACTTCGCCGCGGCCAAGGCATTCGACATGAAGGTGACCGAATTCTTTGCCGGCTTCGGACCGCGGCTGTGGTCGTTCCGCCGTGGGGAGACGGAGTACGGCGTCAAGGCGCTGGTTCCCCTCGGGGGCTATGTCAAGATCACAGGAATGAATCCCGTCGAGGAGATCGATCCCGCCGAGGAGCATCGCACCTACCGTGGGAAGCCGCTCTGGCAGAAGTCGATCGTCGTTCTGGCGGGGGTGATGGCGAACTTCGTGCTCGCTTTCATTCTCATCTACCTCGTACTCACGGTGGTGGGCACTCAGGAAGTGCGAATTGAGGCGCGGGTGGGTGAAGTAATCACTGAGCTGGACAACGGTGACCCGACCCCAGCTTCGCAGGCCGGTCTGCTGGCCGGAGATCTGATACGCGCCGTCGATGGGGTGGCAGTTGGATCGTGGGGAGACCTGCTCGATGCCATAAAGGGCCAAGCCTTCCAACCGCTGCGGCTCGACTTCGAGCGCAATGGCGAGCTGCGCAGCACCGTACTGACTCCGGTTGAGATAACAGACGAATCCGGTACCCGGGGCTTTGTTGGGATCGGTCGACCCGCTCCGATCAGCATCACAACCGTCAGGTCGGGCCCAATAAGCGGGATTGTCGACGCGGCCCAGGTTTATGGCGACACGGTGGCCTTGTCGGTGCGGGGGATCGGCACCATTCTCTGGCCACCCAACCTGCTCAACCTCTTCGGCGATGCCGTCGAGGGCCGCGATCCCGGGCTCGCGCGGCCGGTCACGCCAATCGGCCTTGTGGAGGCGGGCAGCGACATCTTCGACGCGAGTGGCTGGGCCGGGGTGCTGTTTGTCATCGCCGGCCTCAACATCATTGTGGCGCTGTTCAATGTGCTGCCTCTATTTCCTCTCGATGGCGGCCACTTCGCGGTGGCGCTCTATGAGAAGCTGCGGGGCCGTCCGGTCGATATCGAAAAGCTGATGCCGCTGGCGGTGGGGGTCATCATGTTCTTCATGTCGCTTTTCCTGCTCGGTCTGTGGTTCGATATCTTCGGGCCCAGCCTCGATCTCGGCTGAGCCGCGGGCTGTCAAGCGGTAACAACTATCCTCAGCCGCTATGCGCTGGTCCCAGGCTCATATTCCCACACTGCGAGACGACCCGGCCGATGCCGAGGCCGCGAGTCACCGGCTGCTGACCCGGGCCGGGTACATGCGCCAGCTGATGGCGGGTGTCTATTCGCTTCTACCGCTCGCCGTGAAGGTCCGCGCCAAGATCGCCACCATCGTTCGAGAGGAGATGGATGCCATCGGCGGCCAGGAGTTCCTGCTGCCCGCCATCCATCCCGCCGAGCTGTGGCAGAAGTCAGGTCGATGGGAGCTGGTTGGCGAAGAGATGTTTCGCCTCCAGGACCGCCGCCAAAGCGACTTAGCGCTGGGCATGACCCACGAAGAGGTCTTCACAAGTCTTGCTCTCGAACTCGCCTCCTATCGACAGTTGCCGCAGATCTGGTATCAGATCCAGACCAAGTTTCGGGACGAGCCCCGGCCCAAGAGCGGGCTGCTGCGGACCCGCGAGTTCACCATGAAGGATTCGTACTCGTTTGATATCGACGCCGCCGGCCTCGACCGCGCTTTTGACGCCCACCACGAGGCCTACGCCAATATCTTTCGCCGCCTCGGGCTCGAGGCGATACCCGTCGCGGCTTCTTCCGGTCTCATGGGTGGGACGGGGTCGGTCGAGTTCATAGTTCGAACCGACGCCGGTGAGGATTTAATCGTTGTTTGCCCGACGGGCGACTACGCCGCCAACATGGAAGCGGCGGCGGCCCGCCTGGACGAAGTCTTAGATGAGCCCGGGGAGTTGGAAAAGTTCCCGACACCCGGAGTCAAGACGATTGACGATCTCGCCAACTTCAAAGGCGGGGCGCCGGCCGATCGTCAGGTGAAGTCCCTCACGTATTTCTTGGATGCTGAGTTTGTGTTAGTCCTTCTGCGCGGGGATCACGCCCTCGTCGAGCAGAAGCTGGCCGACCACACCGGCGCATTGGAGATTCGCCAGGCCAATCCCGACGAGATCAAGGAACGCCTGGGAGCGGAGCCTGGGAGCCTCGGCGCGGTCGGAGTCTCCGGGTTCAGGATCCTGGCGGATCCGGCCCTCAAGGGACGAACGAACATGACCACCGGCGCCAACGAGGACGGATTCCATTTCCGGGGCGTCGACGTCGATCGCGATTTGAACATCAATGAGTGGTCCGATTTACGAGCCATTGAAGCCGGAGAGGCCTGTGTGGAGTGCGGCAATCCACTTGAAGTCCTCCGCGGTATCGAGGTGGGCCATATCTTCAAGCTCGGGGAGCGATATTCGGCAGCGTTCGGGGCGGAAGTGCTGGCCGAGGAAGGCACTGCCAATACCATCGTGATGGGTTCCTACGGGATTGGCCTGGAGCGGTCTCTCGCCGCCCTGGCGGAGACCTATCACGATGAAGCAGGCCTCAAGTGGCCCATGAAGGTGGCGCCGTTCGAGGTTGTGATTTCTGTGATCCGGCCCGACGATGCCGAAACCATGGGGGTAGCCGACGAGATTTACCGCCAGCTGCTGGCTGCCGGAGTCGAGGTCCTGTTGGATGACCGCGACGAGCGGCCCGGGGTGAAGTTTGCCGATAGCGAGCTGGTCGGGATCCCACTGCGCATCACGGTTGGGCCTCGAGGAGTGGCCGACAAGAGCGCCGAGCTGTTTGACCGCCGTAGTGGAGAGAAGCAAGACGTCTCCCTCGACAAGGCCGTTGGGCTCCTTGTGGAGCTCGTAGAGCAGGGTCGGGAGCCTGTCTGAACCGGCCCTCGCACCCTGAGTTAGCCGGGGCCTCGCTGCTATAGTCCGCGCTAGTTGAAGAGGACGCAAGTGGGCGCCCGGCGCCCACTTTTCATGTAAGGAAGTGCGTGGATCGGCTGTGGGAGACCATCGAGGCCTATCTGGCCGAAGAGCAAGTGGAGCTGGACGATCTCGAGTTATCCGGTAGGACCCTGCGCGTCGTCATCGACTCAGAGGACGGTGTTGATCTCGATCACATAACCGATGTATCCCGGGGCGTCTCTCGCATCCTCGATGAGACTGATGGATTCATCGACGGCAAATACAACCTGGAAGTGACTTCGCCGGGCCTGGAGCGAAAACTGCGCCGCCCTCGCCATTTCCAGAAATCACTAGGGCGCCAGCTGGTAGCTAAGACCAGCGCAGGGGACACCTTCCGTGGAGAGCTCACGAATGCCGACGCCAAGAGCTTCACTGTGGAAGTCGGCGGCGAGTCAACGTCAATCGCCTATGACGAAGTCGCCGGCGCCCGAACCGTTCTCGAATTCACGCCACCGCCGAAACCGGGAAAGAAGTAGTCATGCATTTTGAGATGATGGAAGCCCTTGAACAGTTGGAAAGGGAACGTGGCATTCCCGTCGAAACGATTCTCGACGCGCTTGCTAACGCCCTCGTTTCCGCTTACAAGCGGAGCCCGGGGGCTGCCGAGGAAGCCCGCGTCACGATCGACCCTGATACCGGCGAGATGCTCGTTTATGCGCAAGAGCTCGACGAGGACGGCACCGTCGTCCGGGAGTGGGAAGACACTCCGAGTGATTTTGGCCGCATCGCCGCCCAGACTGCCAAGCAGGTGATTCAGCAGCGATTGCGTGACGCCAAGCGGGAGCAGGTCTACGAGCGCTATCAGGGTAGGGAAGGTGACCTGGTCACCGGGATTGTGCAACAAGTTGACCACCGTTACGCCATGCTCGACCTCGGTGATGCAGAAGCGATCATGCCGTCGTCCGAGAGGATCCCGTATGAGCGGTTGGATCGCGGCGCCCGGGTCAAAGCTCTGGTGCTCGAGGTGCGGGAGGAGGGCAAGGGTGCCCCTATCGTCGTGTCCCGCAGCCATCCTGATTTCATAAAGGCCCTTTTCGAGCTCGAGGTGCCGGAGCTGTTCGACGGCGTTGTTGAGATCAAGGCGATCGCCAGGGAAGCCGGCCATCGCACAAAGCTCGCGGTGATCTCAAACGACCCGACAGTCGACCCCGTCGGAGCCTGCGTCGGAGCTCGCGGCTCGCGCGTGCGCCAGGTGGTCAATGAGCTGAGGGGCGAGAAGGTTGACCTGGTGCAGCACCGTGACGACATCAAGCAGTTCATTGCGGAGGCCTTGAGCCCGGTACGAGGCGTTCGAGAGGTACGGGTGGACGAGGACGAGAAAGAGGCCATCGTGATCGTCCCGGATGGACAGCTGTCGTTGGCGATCGGCAAAGAAGGACAGAATGCCCGGCTGGCGGCCAGGCTGACCGGATATCGCATTGATATCCGTCCGGAGAGCAATCCGGAAGGGCTCCCGGTTGAGTCGAGCGATGAGGAAGAGGGAGCTACCCCGGCTGAGGCTGCAGTGGTTGAGGAGGCCGCGAAGGATGA
>CAXMOO010000146.1:0-2463 GCA_964195005.1 uncultured Gammaproteobacteria bacterium | reverse complement strand
GCCCCGTTCCGGGAACTCCTCGAACGACTCGAGCCAACCCCGCCCTGCGTTGTTGACCAGTACATCGAGATGACTTTCCCGTCGGGCGATCTCGGCCGCCAAGCTCCCCACCTCTTCCAGCGTGCTGAGATCGCCGGGGATCGGCACGCACTCTCCATCGCCGATCCCGCTGAGCTGTTCGGCGGTGGCCTCGTAGATCCCCCCAACCGGGCAACCCCGGATCGTATCGCCCTCGCTCAGATAGCTGGAATTGAAGCGACTATCCACCATTGCTGGCGTGAAGGTCTTGCTGCGCAGAGCTCGGCAGCGCGAGTCGAATTCGACCAGGTAGTGGCCACTCCCGCTGGTAGCGCCGACGAAATAGTCATTCACGTAGGTGTAGTGCAGTTCGTAAAGACGAATTCTTTCGATTTGCTCCAGGTCTGTCACGACGACAAAGTCGCGTACCGACAGAGCCTCCTGCGGAACAACCGTTGTGCCGCAACCCGTTAGCAGCACAGCGGCCGCAATCAATCTCAAACTCATGGCAAATGCTCCAGATCGTCAATATCTAGGTATGACAACAGTTGGGCACCAATAGTTTCCGGAATACTGGCGGCGGAAGTGAATCGCTCGGCTACGGAGCGCAGTTGCAGCCCGGGTAGGGATCAGCGACGTACACGATGCCCTCACGCAGGCCGTTGGGATGCGGGCTCGTGTTGAGGAACGTGACCGGGGTCCCGCCACGCGGCACCAGCGGTGATTGACCGGCGGGTTCGACCACGAAGTGCAGGTGCGGCCCAAAAGACTCTCCCGTGTCGCCGCTCAGTGCGATCGGGTCGCCCTGACCTACCATCTGACCGACGGCTACCATGCTGCCGTTCTGAGTGATGTGGAAGTAACGCCCATGGGTACCGTCCGCATGAGTGATCATGACGAAGTTCTCCTCTCCCGGGATCCTCGTGCTATCCATGTTGCTCTGTTCCACCGCGCTGACCTGGCCGGCCCGGGCCGCGACGAGCACGGTACCGATAGGCATCTCGAGGTCGTAAGCGTGCTGACGAGTCCCGCCGGCCTGGTGCGAGGTCCCTGGTGTAGTGCAGTTACCATGGACCATCTCGTGTCCGGTCCCGACCTCGTAAGGGAGTACATAGAGTGAGGTAGCCTGTTCGGGATAGGGACCACAACTGGAAGCGGCCGGGCCGCCTCCGCCACTGCCTCCGCATCCGACCAGCACGAGTAGCGATGCCAGATGAACCGAGATAGTTTTTCTCAAAATCACTTGATTCCCAAGGTTACGGATGGGTAACGCGAACAGCGTCAAGCCGCATGTTAGCAAACGAATCGGAACTTTTTCGTGGATACCAGGCACCAAGTAGGACCTCAATTCTTTTGTTGCCCGAGTGGACCTATGCGCCTTCCGACAATCGTTACCCTGACCTTGCTGCTCGCCGCGTGCGGAGGCGGGGGCGGTGGCGGGGGCGGGAACAACCCGCCCGGTGGCGGCGGCACGGCCGTCACTTTAGGTGTGGACCAGGCCTTCGAGCCACCGGCCCTGTCCGGGGCGCACCGGATCGGGACCAAAGCGTTCCACTGGGAGGACCTGCTGCGCGAGGAGCTGATTACCAGCGCGCCGGGCGACAACCGCGAGCTGATGGTCCACCTGTTCTATCCCACAGATTCCACCACCGGAGACTTCCGGACCCCGGTTGTGCGTGCTCAGCACTGGACTACGCTGAGCACTGACGAGGCCGTGTCAGGCCGAGCCCTCAGACGCTCAAACTATGACGGCGTTTTCTGGCCGTTCGAGCACGAGCCAGCAATTAGTGCTGCCGAGGCCGCCTACCCGGTAATCATCTTCTCGCACGGCGGTGGTGGCGCAATCGAGCGCAACCTGTTCCTGATCGGTGAACTCGCGAGCCGAGGTTTCGTGGTCGCAGCTATTAACCACACGTATTTCACTGACTTCGTCAGCTTCCCTGACGGACGGCTGATCACCGGCCAAGGGTTCGGGCTGGATGCCAATCCAACTATCACGCCGGCCGAAGAGACCCTGCTAGCTCAAGCGCAGAACTTGTGGTCGGACGATCAGATCTTCGTACTGGAGCAGCTCATCAGCCTGGATCAGGACCCGGCCGATGGTTTCCTCGGCCGCCTCGACATGAACCGCGTCGTCGCTGGTGGCTTCTCGTTCGGCGGCGCGACGGCCTACGAGGCAGCGTCCAAGGATCCACGCATCCGCGCGGTGGTCGACGGGGACGGCACCATCTGGCAGCCGGCCGGCCTGAACATCGCGGTGCCGCTGCTGTTCGTGCAGTCAGGCACCGGCGCGCAATTCTCAATCTTTAGCCAGGTCAACGCGGATGGCTACGCGGCGCTGTTCGACGACGACGTCACTCACCTTGGCATCGAGGACCAGTCGTTGTGGTGGCGCTGGGACTTCCCGGCGCTGAACCCCTTCGGACCGCGGGGTGGCGAGGATGC
>CAXMOO010000145.1:0-24383 GCA_964195005.1 uncultured Gammaproteobacteria bacterium | reverse complement strand
CGCCGTCGCCGCCGCCGCCGCTGCCGTCCCTCTCACTCGACACTGTTGCGTCCGGCCTGGCTCTACCGGTATTTCTGACTGCCCCCGAAGGGGACGACCGCCTGTTTGTCGTTGAGCAGCACGGACTGATCAAGATTGTCGAGAACGGCGTGGTGGCTGCTGAGCCCTTCCTGGATCTACGGGGACAGGTCTCAACCCGCTTCGAACAGGGGATCCTCGGCCTGGAGTTCCATCCCTCCTATGCCACCAATGCAAAGTTTTACGTGCATTACACCGACACCGCAGGGGATTCCCGGGTCGTCGAGTACCAGCGCTGGAGTGACATTGGCCTTGCCGGTCCCGACACTATCCGCGAGCTGGTCTTCATTGATCAGCCCTATGACAACCACAACGGAGGGATGATCCAATTCGGGCCAGATGGCCGGCTCTATGTCGCCTTTGGCGATGGTGGTGCCGGAGGGGACCCGGGAGGAAATGGCCAGAACTCCGCCACCCGGCTGGGCTCGATCGTTGCCATCGACGTCGACACCAGGGCCTATGAGATCTGGGCCATCGGCCTCCGCAATCCCTGGCGTTTCGACATCGACGGCGATCGAATATTCATCGGCGACGTCGGAGAAGGATCGCGCGAGGAAGTCAGCCTGGGGTCGATGTCGGTCCCTGGCCAGAATTTCGGGTGGGCGATCCAGGAGGGGAGCGCTTGCTTCCCAGCGGGCACGCTTGAGTGCGACACCACCGGGTTGATCCAGCCCATAGCCGAGTACTCGCACAGTTTGGGTTGCGCCATAACCGGCGGCTTCGTCTACCGTGGCTCGGCAATTCCCGATCTCCAGGGCGCTTACCTGTACAGCGATTTCTGCACCGGCTTCTTGCGAGGCTTCCTCGAGGTCAACGGCGAAGTCGCTGTCGAAGGCAATTGGACCATCGAGCTCGGGGAGCTCGGCAGTGTGTTGTCCTTCGGGGAGGACGGCTCCGGCGAGCTCTACATCCTCACCAGGGATGGCCGGGTCCGCAAGATCGTCCCTGCTGCCTGAGAGGGTTTTAGGGCCGCCGGTAGTTCTCGGCGTAGCCCGGAGTGGCCACTCCCGGATGGAGTCGCTCGTCGGGAACGGGCTCCTGGTACACCATGGACACCGGGATTAGCCCGGCCCAGATGGGCAGCGAGTAGTCCTCATCGTCGTCTACGACCGGGCCGTTGCGGACCTTCGCCGAGGCCTCGTCGAGAGGGATGGCGACAACGGTCGTCGCGTTGAGCTCGGACTCGCTCGGTTGCCGAGCGTCATCCCAGCGGCCCGGCACCGTATGGTCTGTGACCGCCTGGAGTGCCGTCAGCTTCTCATCGCCTTCCACCTGTCGGGGCGTCCCGAATATGACGACCGATCGGTAGTTCATTGAGTGGTTGAACACCGATCGAGCGAGAACCAGGGCATCGAGCAGGGTCACGGTCACGCAGACCTCAGCGCCCCTGGCCAGCGTGCGCAACATGTGGCTCGCCGGTGAGCCGTGGAGATACAGCGTGTTGCCATGTCGGGCGTGAATGGTCGGAATGACTACCGGATATCCGCCTTCGTCGATAAAGCCGACATGACAAAAGAGCGCTTCGTCCAGAATGCTGTAGATCAGCTCGGTGTCCAGTGAGCCCCGCTTGGCTTTGCGGCGTACCCTGGTGCGTTCGGTTCCGGGCATGGGCGGCAGCCTATCGCCTCGAGCGGAGTCGAGCGGTAGCGTGCTTATTGTGATACCCGAGTCACGGGACGAGACAATCGAGGTACGGGCCGACGAGCGGTTCGACGAGCCTGCGCTCGTCGAATACCTGCGCGGCAAGCTGACTGGTGCCGAAGGTGATCCAATCGTTAGTCAATTCGCCGGGGGGGCAGCCAACCTCACCTACCAGCTCGATTACGGCGACCGGGTGTATGTGCTACGCCGCCCGCCGCTGGGGCCCGTGGCTCCCCGGGCCCACGACATGGGCCGCGAATACCAGGTGCTATCGAGGATTCATTCTGCCTACCCGCCGGCACCCCGGGCGTACGTCTTTTGCGACGATCCGTCGGTTATCGGGGCCGAGTTCCTTGTCATGGAGCGCCGATACGGGACGGTGGTCCGGAGGACGATGCCCGGCAGCTTCGCTCAGCTTCCGGGGGCTCCCCGCGAGCTTGGTCAGGCGCTGGTTGACGCCCTGGCCGATTTGCACAAGGTCGATTACGAGTCGGTGGGCCTCGCCGACCTGGGAAGACCCGAAGGATTCATCGAGCGCCAGGTGGCCGGCTGGCACCAGCGCTGGGAGGCGGCCAGGGCCGACAACTTGCCTGCAATGGAGAGCGCTCATTCGTGGCTGGCCGCTCACCTGCCGGCGAGCCGCGACTACAGCCTGGTGCACAACGACTTCAAGCTCGACAACTGCATGTTCGCCTCCGATGACCCGAGCCACCTCGAGGCCGTCTTCGATTGGGATATGGCAACGTTGGGTGACCCTCTCAGCGACCTCGGGGGATTGCTTGCCTACTGGGTGGAGCCGTCCGACCCCGAAGGCGTCAAGAGCTTCTCACCCATGCCGTCGGGTGTGGATGGGTTCCCGTCACGGAGCGAGCTGGTGGAGAGGTACGCCAGGCGAAGTGGTCGAGACGTCGCCGAAATCGATTTCTATCACGCCCTGGGTCTGTACCGCGTGGCTGTGATCCTGGCGCAACTGTTCATTCGCTGGCAGAGAGGCCAAACTCGGGACGAACGTTTTGCGGGGATGTGGGACATCACGAAGCTGGTGGCCGAAGCGGCGGCAGCCAAGGCCTCCCCGGGACACGACTAGATAAGCAAGAATGGCGACATATGGCCGACGTCAAACCCTGGTCGGGCTTGCGAGCCCGCCTCTATTCCTTTATCAACCGCAATCCGGATTCGAACGATCTGGTCGTCCGTCTGGCCGGATTGGATACGGCAGACAAAGCGCTTGACATCGGGTGCGGCCCCGGCGCCGCGGTGCGCCGCGCCTCAGAGGTTGCTGCCGAGGCGGTGGGGGTCGATCGGTCCGGGGAGATGGTCGAGATTGCCCGAAAACGCTCTTCGGGCCGGCCCAACGTTCGCTTCGAAGTGGGCGCCGTTGAGTCGCTCCCATTCGCCGACGACGAATTTTCTTCCGCGTGGACGGTGCACGCTTTTCATCATTGGGAGGATCAGGAGGCCGGTCTGGCTGAGTGTCTGCGAGTACTCGCCCCGGGGGGCCGGCTGCTAATCGTGGAGAAGGATGTCAAACGGTCCAAAGGTCACGGCCTGACGAATGAAGAGATCGAGGGGGTCACGGCCAAGCTGCAGCGTGCCGGCTTTGCCGAGGTGGTGGTGAGCAAACACGACAAGCAGTTCGTCCTCATCGCCCATTGACCGACGGCATCATTTCGTCGCCACCAGGTCGTCGGGATGAGTGGGCACGCTGACGATGCTGCGCTCGGGCCAGCGGAGCGCCGACAGATATCCGCGGAAGGCTTCGCCGGTGAAGCGATCCCGGGCCTTCTCTCCGTAGACGGCACCGGTATCGATGACCACCGAGCCTCCGCCGGCCTCCCTGAACCGCGGTTCACTTACCACCGAGTGGCCGGCCACCACGAAAGGATCACCGTCGTACATGGCTTGCCAGTCGGGCCGGATCTCGGTTCCACTTTCGTTGGGCTCGGCTCCGCCCCGCAGACACCAGTGCTCGGCCTCCTCGTCAACCCGGCCGATGAGGTCGCTGCGAATGGCTGCATGGACCACCAGGAGGCGGCCGTCGTCGAGCATCAGCTGGAGCGGGAAGCTGGAGACCCATTTCTCTTCCGGCCGGCCCTCGGCCCATGCTGCGTCCCGGTTACCTCGAGCCATTGAGGCGCGGCCGGTGCCGACCAGGCGGGCAATGTAATCGAATGTTTCAGCAGAATGAGCTCCCCTGGTGACGATATCGCCGACAAACGCCAGCCTTCTTCCCGCCGAATGCCGTCCCGACCGCTCATAACCCAGCTGGTCCATCAGGTTGTGGAGCGTATTGAGGCAGCCGTGCACATCACCGACGACGTCGTACTCAGCCAAGCTCGAGGTCTCCGTCGGTGAGGATCCTTGGTGGAATCAAGAGCGCCAGTCGGCCGGCCATAGGGCGGATGGAGCTCCACGATCGGAACTCGAAATCAATTGCCACCAGGGTGGCGGTCGCCATCCGTACCGAAGCGCCGGTCAACGTGTGCACGAGGCTGCCCCAGGTTGGCTCGTGGCCGACAATGAGAATCGATTCTTCGTCCGACCTTTCTGCCAACAAGGCGAGTACGTCTGGTGTGCTGGCGCCGTACAGACGGGGGGTGGACTCGACGGGGCACTTCCAGTCTCCGGCCTGCATGGCGAGCTTGAGGGTGGAACCGGCGCGAACCGCACTCGAGGTAATGGCCAGATCCGGCACCAGGTCGGCCAACGCCATGAACTTTCCAATGGCCCTGGCGGCCTTGCGACCCCGCCCGGCCAATGGCCGATCATGGTCCGTTCCGTAGTCGGCGTCCCAGTTCGACTTGGCATGTCTCAGGATCAATAGCCGGGGCATGGACGCAGTCTTTCAGATTGGGCGCAACATTGCCGAAAAATTGGCCTCTGGCCAATTGGGCCGGCCAGTCTTAGAATTCGCGTCCTGCGGAGCCATGAGGAGAACGAATGGCAATTGAGCAACCCCTCGACCCAGAATCGGAGCGCCCCGAGCTCGACAGCCCGGACCTGTATTTCAACCGGGAGATCAGCTGGCTGCATTTCAATTCGCGCGTCCTCGATGAGGCACAAGATGAGCGGCGTCCGCTGTTAGAGAGAGTCAAGTTTCTGTCGATCTTTGCATCCAACCTTGACGAGTTCTTCATGATCAGGGTATCGGGGCTTCGCAAGCAGCTCTTGGGAGGAGCCCTCGAGACTCCAGCCGATGGCATGACACCAGCCGAGCAGCTGGCGGCCATTCGCATGAGGCTGCAACCACTGCTCGAGACTCACCAGGCCACCTGGGAGGGCGTGAGGGCCGAGCTCGAAGAAGAGGACATCCACCTGCTGCAGCTGTCCGACCTCAAGAAGAAGCAGCGCAAGTTGCTACGCCAGTATTTCAAACGCGAGATCTTCCCTGCCCTCACGCCACTGGCGTTTGATCCCAGCCACCCGTTCCCGCATATTTCTAATCTTTCGCTCAACTTGGCTGTGTTGGTCAGAGACTCCCGGATCGGGGAGCGTTTTGCCCGCCTCAAGGTGCCGCAGATCCTTCCTCGCCTTCTGCGGATTCCCTCCGAGGAGCGGGCGGAGGCATTCGAGACGCTGGGCTTAGCTGAGGTAGCCGCCGACAACTTTGTGTGGATCGAAGATGTGATCATCGATAATCTCGATCTGCTCTTTCCCGGAGTTGAGGTGGTGGCCGCCTACCCGTTCCGGGTTACGCGCGACGCCGATGTCGAGATCGAGGAGGACGAGGCCGCCGACCTGCTGACGGCAGTCAGCGAGGGGCTGGAGGCGCGCCAGTTCGGTTCGGCAGTACGTCTTCAGGTGGCAGCCGAGACCCCGGAAAATATCTGCGACATTCTGGGCGCCAACCTGGATCTGGCCCCATATCAGGTCTTCGATTCGAGGGGCCCTCTGGGCCTTGCCGATCTGTTGTCGCTCACCGATGTCGACCGGCCGGACTTGAAGGAGTCGCCGCTGCAAGCCAAGCTGCCGCCGGCCCTGCAAACAGAAGAGAGTTTGATCTCCGTGATACAGCGACGCGATGTGTTGCTCTACCACCCATACGACACGTTCACCCCGGTGGTGGACTTCATCCGCGAGGCAGCCCACGATCCAAGCGTCGTGACCATCAAGCAGACTCTGTACCGCATCGGGCCCAACTCGCCCATCGTCGGTGCGCTGCTCGAGGCCAGGGAGAACCACAAGCAGGTGGCGGTGCTGGTCGAGCTCAAGGCCCGGTTTGATGAAGACGCCAATATCGAGTGGGCCCGGGCGCTGGAGGAGGCGGGCGTTCATGTCGTTTACGGCGTCTTTGGGCTCAAGACCCATGCCAAGCTGGCACTAGTTGTGCGTCGCGAGCCTGAGGGCCTCCGGGGCTATGTCCACATGTCCAGCGGCAACTACAACATCTCGACGAGCCGGATCTACTCAGATATTGGCCTGTTCACAGCCGACGAAGAGATTGTGGCCGATGTCGGAGAGGTCTTTAACTCCCTGACCGGATACGCCGACCAGGACGAATACCGCAAGCTCCTGGTCGCTCCCCAACTCATGCGCCGGCAGCTCGAAGAGAAAGTTGAGAGGGAGATCGCGATTCATCAGGCGCAGGGCGGCGGCCGCCTGGCATTCAAGATGAACGCGCTTGTCGACCGTGACTTCATCGAGCTGCTGTACCGGGCCTCCCAGGCAGGAGTGGATGTCCGGCTGCAAGTGAGGGGAGTGTGCTGCCTCCGTCCCGGCGTCCCCGGAGTCTCCGACAACATCACCGTCACGTCAGTTGTGGGGCGTTTCCTGGAACACTCGCGTATCTACTTCTTCGGCAACGGCGATCAACCCGAGGTTTATGTCGGGTCCGCCGATCTGATGCCGCGCAATCTGAACCGGCGAGTCGAGGTGCTCTATCCGGTTGAGGACGAGCAGCTCAAACGTCTGGTCGTCAATGACATCCTGATGGTTCATCTGAGCGATAACGTCCAGGCCCGGCAGCTGATGTCGGACGGCAGCTACGTGCGTCTCAGCCCTCCCAGCCCGAGCGAGGCCATCGATAGTCAAGCCAGGATGGTTGAAGTCAGGTCGGACTGGCAGCCGGGTTAGGCTCCTTAGCCCTCAGCGACCGCTCGCCATGGCCCGTAGGCGAGAGCCAACCCATCCTCATTCAGGACTAGCTCTTCCTCGTGGCCGGCGACAATATGGAGGTAACGGTGCTCATCGAGGCGGGTGTAGGAGTGGCTGTCGGCGCCCACCGGCTCGCCGGGAAACCCCACTGACAAGGCCTTGATCTGGCGCGAGTCGCCGGGTTCTAGGCCGAGCCGTTTGATCGTGATGGTCTTAGTGGCTGGTGTGAAGCCCAGGTCGATATCCAGGCAGCCGTCGAAGTCGGTGAGCGGCTCGTTGTCGAGGGTCCAGCTGCCATTGCCGTCGGCCGCCAGAGCCAGGCGGACATCTGCTTCACCGCCGAGAATGTGAATCCCGACATCCCGGGGTGCCCATTCATCATCGGTCAAGATGACGTAGCGGATCTCCAACGGCACCTTGTCGCGAATAGTGAGTACTGTCCCGGCGAGTCGGTGCCCGCTGCCGGCGTCGTCGAGGGTGGTCCGGATCATGGTTTCTGGGCCGGACCACAGAATGCTGGCCATCGAGCCACCCTAGCCTGGTCGAGAGTCGTGCCATCATGGCGTTTGAAGATTGAGGGAGGTCCTGTGAGCGAGCTCTCACGGAGAGCACAAGGTATTGGCGAGTCGGTGACGATGGCGATTACCGCGCGAGCTCGTGAGCTGAAGGACGCCGGGCGGGCGGTTATTGGTTTTGGTGCCGGGGAGCCGGATTTCCCGACTCCTGACCACATAGTGGCCGCCGCGGCAGCAGCCAGCAGCGAGTCCCGGGCTCACCATTACAGCCCGGCAGGAGGACTGCCCGAGCTCAAGGCAGCTATCGCCGCCGCGATGTCATCGCACCCGGCACTCAACGAGATCGTTGTCACCAACGGCGGCAAACAGGCGGTATACGAGGCCTGCGCCGTCCTCCTCGACCCGGGACATGAGGTCCTGCTGCCGGCTCCCTATTGGGTGAGCTATCCGGAAGCGGTAAACCTGGCTGGAGGGGTCCCGGTCTTCGTCGAGCCGGGAGTCGACTTGAAGGTCACCGTCGAGGCGCTCGAGGCCCGGCGGACCGATCGCACCAAGCTGCTCATTTTCAGCTCACCCTGTAATCCCTCGGGCGTCGTCTACCAGCCGGGCGAGATTGCGGCCATCGGAAAGTGGGCTGCCGAGCACGGTGTGTGGGTGCTGAGTGATGAGATCTATGAGCATTTAGTTTATGCCGGTGCTGAGTTCGCTTCGATGCCGGTAGTCGCCCCGGAGGTGGCGGACCGGTGCGTGGTGGTTCACGGAGTCTCCAAGACTTTCGCGATGACCGGCTGGCGGGTTGGGTGGATGTTGGCCCCGGTGGAGGTGGCTGCGGCCGCCACCGCCTTGCAATCCCATTTGACCTCGAACGTTGCCAACGTTTCGCAGATGGCCGCCGTCGCAGCCCTTGAGGGGAGCCTCGATAGCGCCCACAAGATGCGTGAGGCTTTTGACCAGCGCCGCAAGCAGATGGTGGCGCTGTTACAGGGAACCGCCGGCGTGAGCCTCATCGAGCCGCAAGGCGCCCTGTACGCGTTCCCGGATGTGTCTGAGCTCATGGCCAAGAAGAGCATTGGCGGGAGTGTCGAGCTCGCCGCCACGTTGCTGGACGAGATCGAGATTGCGGCGGTGCCGGGGGATGCCTTTGGCGTGGCAGGGCATCTACGGTTTTCTTTTGCATTGTCCGACGAGGATCTCGCTGAGGGATTGACCCGTTTCCAGAAGTGGGCGGGCTAGTGCTCTGCCAACACTTCGAGCGCTTTGCGATAACCCTCGAGGCCGAGGCCGCTGATCTGAGCCAAACATGCCGGTTGGATCACCGATTTACTACGCCATTCCTCGCGGCCGTGGATGTCTGAGATGTGGACTTCGATTGTCGGCAATCCGACGGCGACCAGGGCGTCGTAGATGGCGTATGAGTAATGCGTAAGCGCTCCCGCATTGATAATGATGCCGGCGGCCCCGGCGGCATCGTGGATCTTGTCGACGATCTCGCCTTCGTGATTGGATTGAAACGTCGACACTTCGAAGTCGAGCTGCCGGCCCCACTCCACACAGAACGCATCAAGCTCCTCGAGAGTGGTGGTGCCGTAGATTTCCGGCTCCCGACTTCCCAACAGGTTCAGGTTGGGCCCGTTGATGATGAGTACGTTCGTCACGGCGCGGCGTGGCCCGGTGCCAGTTTCTCGGCTTCGATGAGCACCCGTTCGGGGATGAGGGTCTCCCGGAGCTCATACCGGTTGTCGAATTCGATGAGCAAGGCATCCAGGATTCGCTCGAGATCGCGGGGCGCTCCCAGCTCCTGCTCGATGCTCCCGACAGTTCGTGGATCCCAGGCGAGATCCAACGCCTCGTAAACGGGTATCAGGATGTTGCGCACGGTCTCGTGGTCATTGACCACGATCACTCCTCCAACATGGGCAGCTCCTCGTACGACTCGCTGACCGACTCCCATGATCTTGGTGCGCTTGCGGGCACTGACGCTGTAGGCGCCCGGGCAGTATTCGCCGGGTAGCTCACCGATGTGGGCTTCAACTCCCATTCTCCCCAACGCGGCCGACACGATCTCGGAGATCTCCCTGAAGCGAGGAGCGATGCCGCTTCTTGGATCTGGATCGGGGATTGTCCAGGCAAAGGCGATCGTGCCGGGATGGAATACGGCCGCTCGCCCACCGGCGATGCGTTCCACTGCCGCGAATCCACCTGCCCGGGCGATCACTGCGCCCTCGGCATAACCGGGGGAGGTGACGTCCCGACGGCCGAACGCCACCATGCGGGCTGGGATGTGGAGCCGCAACGTCTCTGTGACTTCGCCACGGCTGGCCCCGCGCAGGAAGGCATGGGAGACGGCGGTGTCGAAGATCGGACGATGGGGGAAGCTGTGCCTTATAACGTTGATTGACCGCAGCACGCCAGCATGGTACTAGTGGCCCGTCCCACAAATGAGCACCGTGCCTCTTTGGAAACGCTCCCCTCCCGGAACGGGAGGGGTTGGGGGTGGGTGGTTCCGACCAATGGCAGCAGTGCCGCCACTTCACAGTCTGGGAGCATTGTTGCTTCCAGGTGAACTCACAACGGGCGGTGCCCAACAACCAGTTGTGGGCTTGGTGCGCGGCTAACCTTCCCCTGGTTCAACAATCCCAACACCAACCCGGCCTGGTCTCAGGGCGCCGTTGGTTGGTTGACACCCACGTGCTCGCTTGCTCGCTTTCCCTCCCACTCCGCTTCGCAGGAGGGGTCCGCGGGGGCCCTAGCCTGGTTCGGAGGAGGTTTGATGTTTCATAGCGGCGGCTGGTGGTCGTACCTGAAATACGACGAAGAACAGGACAAGCCGGAGCTGGACCGGGCCCTTCTACGCAGGGTGGCCGGCTACGCCGGGCCCTACCGTGTGCAGCTGGCTGTGGTGTTCGCCACCATCATCCTCATCACCCTCATAACGCTGCTGCCGCCGCTGTTGATACGGGACCTCATCGACAGGGCTATTCCCGACGGAAACATCGGACGGGTCACGGTGCTCGGCCTATTGATGGTGACTGTTCCTCTGGTCAACGGCATGTTGGGCGTCCTCCAACGCTGGGCGTCGGCTCGGGCGGGGGAGGGGATCATCTTCGATCTCCGGCGTCAGCTGTTCGCCCATCTGCAAGGGATGTCGCTCAACTTCTTCACCAACACTCGTACCGGTGAGCTGATGTCGCGCCTCAATAACGACGTCGTTGGGGCCCAACAGGCCATAACCGGAACCCTGGTCACCATCGTGTCCAATGGGCTGGTGGTGATTCTCACTCTGGGGATCATGTTCCGGCTCGAGTGGCGGCTCACTCTCCTGGCGGTTGCCGTGTTACCGCTCTTCTTGGCACCCTCTCGTCGAGTTGGCAAGGCCCTGCGCCGGGTGGCTCGCGAGCAGATGGAGCGCAACGCCGACATGAACGCCACGATGAACGAGGCGCTCAACGTGTCGGGGGCTTTACTGGTCAAACTGTTCGGCCGGGCGGGGGATGAGGAGGACAAGTTCACCGAAGAGGCGGCCGATGTGCGGGATCTGGGGGTGCGCCGGGCTCTTATCGGACGCTGGTTCTTCATGGCTCTCGGTCTCGTGAGCGCTCTCGGCACGGCGGCTGTGTTCTGGGTCGGTGCCGTGCTGGTCATAAACGGTGATCTCACCATCGGCACGGTGGTTGCGATGAGCGCCTATCTCCGCGAGCTGTATGGCCCGCTGGCCGGGCTATCCAACGCCAGGGTCGAACTGGCTACGTCGCTGGTGTCGTTTGAGCGTGTCTTCGAGGTCGTAGACATCCGCCAGGAGATCATCGAGTTGCCTGATGCCCTCGAGCCGAGCGCGATGGTCGGTGAGATCGAATTTGACGGCGTCACGTTCGACTATCGAGCGGGAGCCGAAGTGGGGCTGCGGGCAGTCAAGCGAGTTTCGATGTGGCGTCCGCAGGAGCGCGTCGAGGAGCACGCCGGGCCGGACCTGGTGCCCACCCGCCGTCAGGCGCTGGAAGAGGTGACCTTCAAGGTTGCGGCCGGGGAGCTGGTCGCCCTCGTGGGTCCGAGTGGGGCGGGCAAGACCACCATCACCTACCTGGTGCCCCGGCTCTATGACACCACCGAGGGCAAGGTCCGCATCGACGGCCATGACGTTCGCGACGTCAACTTCGATTGGCTGTCGGAGAACATCGGAGTCGTGACTCAGGAGAGCTACTTATTCCACGACTCAATCGCCGCCAACCTCCGCTACGCCAAGCCGGCTGCCAGCCAGGAGGAGCTCGAGGCGGCAGCCAGGGCGGCCAACATCCACGAGTTCATAAGCTCGTTGCCCCGAGGTTACGAAACGAGAGTGGGGGAGCGGGGGTATCGCTTGTCAGGTGGTGAGAAGCAGCGGGTGGCGATCGCCAGGGTAATTCTCAAGGATCCCCGAATTCTCATACTCGATGAAGCAACCTCTCACCTTGATGCCAGGTCTGAGTCGCTCATCCAGGAGGCCCTCGACCACATCATGCAGGGCCGCAGCTCGCTGGTCATCGCTCACAGGCTCTCGACCATTCTGGCGGCCGACCGGATCCTGGTTCTCGACCAGGGGCGGGTGGTGGAGCAGGGAACCCACACCGAACTGCTTGCTCGCGGAGGCCTGTACTCCCGGCTGTATGAGACCCAGTTTCAAGCCGTTTCCTCTTAGCTGACTCTCAGGCTCGCCTAATACTCTCCAAACCTGGGAGATCCATTCTGGGACTGTGAAGGTTCTAGCAAAGGAGAATGAAATGAAACAGAACCTCAAGGTTGGTTTCGTCGCCCTGGTGGTTGCCGGAATTGCCGCCAGCGGCATCGCCCTGGCCCAGATCGACGAAACCGACGACACGGTCCTTCCCGGGGATGCACCGATCGAGAGTGTGTCTCCCGAGGGCAGGGGAATGGGGTTCCGCGGACACGGTGGTCACCACGGGATGCGGGGCGGGTATGGCCACCTCGGCCAGGTTGCCGACATCCTCGGAGTGGACGCCGATGTAATCGCAGATGAGCTCGAAGCCGGTGCCACGCTGGCTGAGGTTGCCGAAGCCAACGGTTCCAGCGGTGCGGCCCTTGTCGACGCCCTCGTGGCGAACCTCGATGAGAGGCTGGCCGGCGCGGTAGCCGACGAGAAGCTGACCCAGGAACGGGCCGACGAGATCCTCGCCAACACGGAGGAGAAGATCACAGAGTTGGTCAATTCCACACAGGAGGAGATCCAGACTGCCCGTGAGGAGCGGATGGCCGAGCGACAGGCTGGGCGGGAAGCCCGCCGGGCTGAACGCCGGCAAACTCTGTCCGATGTGATGGGGATCCCTTTCGAGGACATTCAGGCCGCACTGCAAGCGGGTGAAACCACGCTTGCCGACATTGCAGCCGACGTGGGCGTCGATCTCGACACCCTCGTCTCAGGTCTGGTCGCTCCGGTGGCCGAGGACTTGCAGGCCAAGGTCGCCGACGGCACCTTGACCCAGGACGAGGCCGATGAGCGTCTCGCCAAGATCACCGAGCGGATCACAGAACGGGTCCAGACCGTGCCGGGCGAGGGTGACTTCGGTCACCGTGGCCCACGGGGTGGACGCGGGTTCCGTGGCGGACCCGGTGGGAGCGGATTCGGCGGATTTGGCGGCGGAGTGGGTCCTGCCCCCACTACTGGAGCAGTTCTCAGCACCTGACAAAACCTGCCTCCCAGGGGAAAACGACCGGCCTCCGGGCCGGTCGTTGCTCTTTTTGTCACAGCCGTTGTTCATAGTGTCAACCATGAAGACAGAAACATGCCTCCACGAACCCGTAGCGGCCGCCGGGATTGAGGTGATCAGTTGCGGCGAGTGCGGCGAGGTCGGGTGGTTCCGTAAGGGCCAGTGGCTCGATCCGGCGGAGGGAATGGCAGTGCTGTTCGGCCAGTACGACCTTGTCGCCCGCCTCGAGGCTCTCTCAGCCCCGGCGGCTGAAGTCCTGCTGTACCGGCCACCGGGTGGGACGTGGCGGGCTCATCTCGATGTGTTTGAAAAGAACGTGTGGCTGGAGGCCGTTCCCAACCTCTGGCTGAGCCATGACGGGCAACACCTGCTCCTCGCCCCGACCGACCCAGTCCATTTCGAGAACCTGACCCGCGGAGCATGACCGGCCAGGGCTGGCGGACGATGGCTAACGGTCCTCGGCAGTGCATCCGAAGGCGACGCTCACCACTTCTTGCAACTCCGTGGGAACCCACGGCATCCCCACGAACTGCTGTCGATCCTGGGTTGAATTGATGGCTGCCTCAGCGGCCTGACAGATGGCGGTGGCTTGTTCGTCGGCGATACGAGCTGCTTGGCCCGCCGGCGTCTCCCACAGCCTTCCGATTTCCTCCAAATCGGTGATGACGCTGGCCTGTTCAAACACCGCCTGTTCGGCAGCCACCAGATTGCGAATCGCCTCGAGAGCGGCTGCGTGGATATCAGCTGCTTCTCTCGGGGGTTCGGCAAGTTCTTCGAAGGCCGCCAGGAAGGTGGTGCGGATTTCGATCCGGTTGCGCCCGTATGCACGGATGACCTCGACGGAGGGCTCGCTGCTGTCGAGGTCCGCGTCGATGGCGTCGAGGTCGCTGCTCATTGTGGTTACCAGCAGCTCAACCTCCTTGGCATAGTCGGTAAGCGATGGCCCGCTGCTGCATGAAGTGGCCAGCAGCATCAGCGCCAGAGTCGGGGCGCTCGCTCGAAGCCACACGGTCACCCGGTCCCTTGCAGCCAGGCGGCGATACGGCGGCCTACTTCCTCTCCCCGGTCCTCCTGAAGAAAATGGCCGGCTCCCTCGATGGTGTCGAGCCGATCGGCACCGGGAATGTGGTCGACCAGGCGCTGGCCGGTCTCAGTGGAGAAGATGGGGTCCCCGGTGGAGAACAGCACATAGGCCGGACCTTCCCACTGAGCCAGCTCCTCGTCCACTGCGGCCATCGCGGTCGCGCCGTCGTCATCAGAACCGAGGGGAACCATTTGCGGGAAGCGGCGAGCCCCGGCCTTGTACTCGACTCCCGGGAACGGTGCGTCGTAGGCGTCGAGTACCTGCTGGCCCCAATCATGGGCCTGGCTTCGTTCCATCAAGAAGCCGATCGGGAGGTCGTCGTTCGATTTAACGAACGCGAGAAAGGAGTGCCAGGCATCGGACATGCGGGCACCGTGGAAGGCGATTCCGGTGTTGAGGATCACAAGGCGGGTGACCGCGGAGGAGTTCTCCACCGCAAATCGCAAGCCGATGGGGCCTCCCCAGTCTTGAACGACAATCGCCGCTCGAGACAGGTCGAGTGACTCCAGAAGCGCCGCCACCGACTCGGAGTGCATGTCGTAGGTGTAGAAGGCATCGTCGGCCGGCTTGTCTGACTTGCCGAAACCCACATAATCGGGGGCGATGCACCGGTAGCCGGCTCCCACCAGCTCGGGAATCACCTTGCGATACAGGAAGGACCAGGTGGGCTCGCCGTGAAAAAGCACGACCGGAGGCCCCGAACCTTCGTCTAAGTAGTGCATGCGAATGTCGCCCCAGTTGAAGTAATACGGCTCGAAGGGGTAGTCGGGGATGTTGGCAAAGGCTTCATCGGGAGTGCGCAGGATCTCAGCCATCTGAGACGTCCTCCTGCTCGGTTTGCGGGATTGCCGGCACCACCAGCACTGGACGCCGTGTGTCGGCCATGACGCGGGCAGAGATGCTCTCCCATGCCGACTCGGCAAAAATCTGTCTCGTGGCCCCCAGAACAACGAGATCGGCATCCACCGTTTCGGCAGCCTCGATTATCGCCCGGGCCTTGTCCTCTCCTTCGAGGTGGACAACCTCGGCCTCGATGTTGCGAGCTGCCAGGGCAGCCACGATCGGATCGGTGAGGTGCTTGCCGCGCTCGTCGACATATCTGGCGATCACTGCGTCCTCTTCCTCCTCCCACCCTGGTGAGCCTTCAGTCAGCGGGCGCCACTCTTCGGAGCGGATCTCGTTCAGGAACGAGCGGGGAATCTCGAGCACTGTTATCACCTTGACGCGATCCCGAGAGTCCACAAGGCGCTCAACGATGGCGGCAACCGGATCTGGCGGCAACACCCCGGCGGTGGCGATGAGGACGTTCATCTACTCGTGAAGCTAGTGGTCCGTCGCACAAAAAGCCGCGTCTCTCCGGCCCTCAACGCCCCTGGCTTCGACCTCTTCCTCAACGCACGGATCAAGTGCGCCTTCGTCAGAGGTCTTTGCCAGATGACGCCGAGGCCTCGGAGGTACGCGGGCGCTATTTCCACGACAGACCACTAGTAGGGCAGGATGTCTGGTGACGCCTGAGGGTGGTGGTGGCCGGGTCCGTCGTAGAGTGGCGTGTGGACCAAGGAGAACTGTGGCCGAGCTGCCGGTTGAGTTGATCAACAAAGTTACGTGGAAGATTCCCAATGTCCTGTGCCTGCTGGGCTCCCGCAGCGGCAACGAGTGGAACGGCATGACGGTGAGCTGGGTCACACAGGTTTCAATGGAGCCCGTGTTGATTGCTGTTTCGGTAGATCAGAAGGCGGTGACGCATCGCCTGGTAGCCGAGAGTGGAGTCTTCACGGTCAACCTCTGGGATAAGTCCGACACTCGCCCTTTCGTGAAGTTCTCCAAGCCGGCCACGAAAGAGGGCATGACTCTCAATGATCGGCCCATCCGTGAGGGCCAAACCGGAGCCCCCATTTTTGAGGAGGCGGTTGCCTATCTGGAATGCGAGGTGCGTCACGCCTACGACGTCGGGACGCACACGTTATTTCTCGGTGAGGTCGTTGCGGCCGATATACGGGATGACGAGGCCGGGATCGCCTCGATGGCGGACACGAGAATGAAGTACGGCGGGGTGAAACGTCACTGACATCCCGGTCGGGGGTTCGGGCCTGGCAGCTTTCCTGGTGGGGGCCAGGCGGGCGACCACCGGCCGAGTCTCACCGGTAGAGGAGCGCGCGTTTCGCGCCATCAATCGACTTCCTGAAGGGCTCCACCCTCCGGTGTGGACGGTGATGCAAGCAGGGAGCCTCGCCGCGGTGGGAGTTGCCGCCGGAATCGCTCACAGACTGGGCCGCCCCCGCCAGGCGGTGGCCCTGGGGCTGAGTGGCGCCGCCGTTTGGGCAGCCTGCAAGGCGGTAAAGCCGCTGGTTGGAAGAGGGCGCCCGGAAGCGCACCTGGATTCAGTTTCCGTCCGGGGGCCGGCCCAGACCGGTCTCGGGTATCCCTCGGGACATTCTGCCGTCGCCGCCGACCTTGCGTTTGTTGCGTTGGCGGGGAGCGCTACGGGAGTGGGGCTCAGCATGGCCGCAGTGGCGGGGGTCGTCGGATTCGCTCGCGTGTATACCGGGGCCCATCTTCCGCTCGACGTTGTCGGCGGTTGGGGTTTGGGCATAGCCGCAGGCGCCCTGGCCCGGGTAGCGTTGAGACCGTTCCCGGATTCGTAGCAGGCTTCTAGTGTTGTCGGCCCGTAAGATCGAAGTAGATGACCGAACGCGACGGTGAGCATCACCACCAGAGACTCTCCGACATAGAGGTAGTCGGCACCACCGGGTCGGAGCTTGGCGGTATCAGTGAGCGCCGAGAACTAAGGATCGGCTCGTTGCGGGTTAGCGGCCGGCGCCGACGCCCGTCGGGGGAGAAGGCCCCGTTGCCCAGGGAGCTCCGGGCCACCGGCTGGTTCTGGTTGAGTATCGGCGTAGCACTGGGACTAATTTGGTTCTCGCTCTTTGCCTTTCCCGAAACCACCAACTGGTGGACCGACCGCGACCTGACGGTGCTGCGGTGGCTCCAGGATCGGCGCACAGACGTTCTCACCGAATTAGCAGATGCCCTTCACGCGCTCGGTTCGCAATGGTTCATACGCCCGCTGCGCTGGGGCGCCATCGCGGTGCTGATCATCTACAAGCGCTGGCGCCACCTTTTCGGATTTCTGGCTGTGCTGATCCTGGTCGCCCTCATCGTGAATTCACTCGAGATCGCGGTGGCCAGGCCCCGCCCGCTTGTGGATGTCATTGGGCCCTGGGCGGGATACGCTCATCCTTCGGGTCCGGTAGCGGGACTGTCCTTGACCCTTGGGTTGATAGGCATGACGTTGCTGCCGAAGAGCCGCTGGCGCTTCAGGTGGTTCACCTTCTCGGTGGTCTTGGTCGTCATGCTGGGACTGGCGCGGGTCTATCTGGGCGTCGATCATCCAAGTGACGTATGGACGGCTGCCCTGCTCGGTTTCGCAGTCGCGGTGGTTTTCTTCAAGTTGTTTGTTCCCGAGTCTGTGTTTCCGGTGAGTTACCAACGGGGCTCCACCGCCCACCTCGACGTCGGGGGGGCCCGGGGAGTCGCCATCAAGGAGGCAGTGCACGACCAGCTCGGGATTGAGGTCACCAGGGTTGAGCCGTTTGGTCTCGAAGGCTCCGGGGGCTCCACTCCGCTGCGACTAACGGTGGCCACCGGCGACCCTTCGGCTCCCGAGCTATCGCTCTTCGCCAAGCTGTACAGCCAGACCCACCTTCGCTCTGATCGTTGGTACAAGTTAGGTCGTACCATCCTCTACGGATCACTCGAAGACGAGGTCAAGTTCTCGTCGGTGCGCCGCCTGGCCGAGTATGAGGACTACATCCTCCTCCGCATGAAGGAAGCGGGTCTGCCCTCTGCCGATCCCTACGGGATAGTCGAGATCACGCCTGAGCGCGAGTACCTGATCGTGACCGAGTTCCTGCTCGGCGCTGAGGAATTGGGCGACGCCATCGTCGATGACGACATCATTGAGCAGGGACTGCTCATGATTCGAAAAATGTGGGATGCCGGCTTGGCCCATCGCGACATCAAGCCTGCCAACGTGATGGTGCAGGATGGTGAGGTCAAGCTGATCGATGTTGCCTTCGCCACTGTGCGTCCCACTCCCTGGCGACAGGCGGTCGACCTCGCCAACATGATGATCATTCTTGGACTCCGCCATGATCCGGAGCATGTGTATCAGGAGGCGATGAAATTCTTCAGTGAGGATGACATTGCCGAAGCCTTTGCCGCCACGAGCGGTATCACGATACCTTCGCAATCCCGCTCCGCCCACAGGGCGTTTGTCAAGGCGGGCCGGCCCGACCTTGTCGGGACCTTCCGCAACATGGCACCGCCGTGTGATCCCATTTCGGTGCAGCGTTGGGGGCGGCGGCGGATTCAGCTCACGTTGGTTGCGGCGTTCGGTGGCCTGCTGTTTGCCAGTTTGCTGATAGAGAACCTGACCGGAGCTGGTTTCGTATGATCAACCGCCGTCGCCTTGGCCTGGGCTTGGTTTTGCTCCTCGTTGGCTCGGCGTGCGCCAATAACCAGCTTGGTCGGACCGTGCCGGAGTGTCGGGGCGACCTGACCGGCACAATGATCATCCAGATCCAGTCGGTTCCGAGCGCCGATTTCGTTCCCTGTATCAACGAGCTCCAGCTTGGTTGGGAGTATCTCGACCTCGTGCCGAAACTCGGCAATAGTCGGTTTTGGATCAGTTCGGATCGTTCCGGGGACAGGTTTCTCGAAGTAGTCCTCACCGATAGCTGCCAGGTCGACGCCTCTCTGGGGAGCTCCGAGATCCGGCCCGGAGTCAATCAATACCGCGATGTGACGGTCGTCTCCAGCAGGGCCTTCGTGACGATCGCGCCCGCCAGCGACAGGGAGGTGCCCTATGCAGAGGTCGTTGAGAGCGCGATAGAAGCCGAGGCGATCAATGGCCGCACGGCCATCGCCACCTACGATCAGCGCGACCTGCCGCTGGCGCTGAAAATCGACGAGGCCCACGAGAAGGGGCGCCCGCTGATAGTGATTGAGCAGCAGGACGAGCTCAACAGTCCTTCCACGGTCGGGCTGGCCCTACCCGGTGAATCAGCCATCCGACGGGCAATCGACCTCGAGGAGCTGACTGAAAGATTGGATGGCTTCCTGGTTAAGCCGAGCTACAAGGGGGAGTGGGTGATGGTGTTCGATGGCGGCTGCATTACCTATCTTTTCGATGCTGAGGGCCCCGAGGTGGAGACTCTGATCGGGGATGTGACCGACGCCTTAGGCTTCTTTCCTGCCGGCGAAGTTCAGCAACAGCTGCGAGATGCGGGCATACTGGGATGACCGCGCCCCGGGCTCATCATCACCCCGGGTTGTTTGACGACCATCGCTGGGCGGTGGGGGCGGCAGTCGGCCTCTATTTGGCCGCAGCTGCACTGATGATCTTGGTGGCGGTCGCTATTGATTCTGTCCAGCCGATCGATGATGCCTGGCGAGATGCGATGGTCGCCATCGAGGTCGGTCCGGTGACGTTTCTCGCCAAGATCTTCAACGCCGTCGGCAGCACCTGGTTCACACTGCCAATTCGTGTGGTGCTCGCCGGCTACCTGTGGTCTAAGCGCCGGATGGAGCAACTGACCGTCTGGGTGGTTGCCTGGGTGGTGTCGGACATCCTGGTGAGCTTGTTGAAGGCGCTTTACGATCGCAGTCGCCCCCTGGAGAGTCTGGTGTCGACCAGCAGCTCGTCTTTTCCGTCGGGACACGCCATAGCCGGTGCGGTTACCGCTGTTGCTCTTGTGATTGTCTTTCTACCAGCAGGTGCCCACCGGCGGATCTGGGAGGTGGCGGCCGGATCATTCGCCTTTGTCATGGCATTGAGCCGCACCTACCTGCGAGCCCATTGGCTGAGTGACGTGGTGGCCGGCGTCCTGATCGGGACCGCAACCGCTATTGGGGTCGCCGCCATTGTGCATCTGTGGTGGTTGCGACGACGGGCTCCCATTGCGGAGCTCGCTAATGAGTAAGCAGGCCGGCCGCTGGCTGGCGTGGGCCGGCTTGGGGCTCGGGCTGTTCGTGGTCAGCACGGCTCTGGTGTGGGATGACGCGGTTCCGGCAGTCGAGTTGGACCTGTTTGAGTGGATTAACGGCTGGCCGGATGCGCTGGCTGTTCCCCTGTGGCCCTTTATGCAGTTTGGCATGGTCGTCGCCCCCTTCATTGCCGCCGGATTCGCCTTTTATCTTCGTCGCAGACGCGATCCGGCTCTCGGTCTTGCTCTCGGTGGTTTGACGATGTGGCTCCTGGCCAAGGTCGTGAAGGAAGTGGTCGGCCGGCCCCGACCGGGTGGCTTGCTAGAAGAGGTGAACTATCGCGTCGACGGCGGTCCCGACGGGCTCGGCTTTGTATCCGGGCACGCAGTGGTGGGGTTCCTCATCGTGGTTGTGGCCGCTCCGTACATCTCTCGCAAATGGACCGTCGCCCTGCTCTTTCTGGCGCTACTCGCCGGGACGCTCCGTGTCTACGTCGGCGCTCACCTGCCGCTCGACATCGTCGGCGGAGCCGGCCTCGGAATCGTCGCCGGCTCTCTCATCAACCTGGTTACCGTTCGGGACTGACTTGCGCCAGCTGGTGTTGCCCCGCCAGAAGAGATAGGCGATCGCTCCGAGCGGTATCGGCAGCACGAACGTGATGGCCCGAAACACCAGGACCGCCGCCGCGATGCTCGAGTCAACCGCGTCCAGGTCGGCCGCTACCTGCAGCCCAACCGTCAGGCCCAGCTCGACCACGCCCACTCCGCCCGGCGTAAGCGGAAGAGCCGAGATGAGGCGGACGAATGCGAACACCGCCAGTACTTCGATCCAACTCAGTACGTCCGCGCCGACTCCAACATGCCGCAGGGTGACGAGTAGCACGATGTACAGCGAGATATGGCTGATCAGTGTGGCGATTGTCAGGCGGAGCCAGCGAGTTCGAAGCAAACCCAGCGTGTCGGCGCGGAACTTGACGGCGGCTTGTCCCCAGTCCGACACTGGTGATTTGCCGACCCAGCCCCGCATCCGGCTTATCAGCCGTCCGAAGAATGCGCCGATGCGGCGGGCCAGCGCTGACCTGTACAGGAACAGGCCCCATACGACGAGCGAAGCGGTCAGTACTCCTATGCCGGCGACGGCCGCGAGGACGCGGCCCGCGGTGATGCCCCCCTCGAGGGCAAGTAGGGCCAACGCCAGCACCGGCATCCCCAGCTTGACAAAGGTGTTCCATACGCCGGATACGACTGCCGCCAGCGCAAATTGCGTCTTGGTGAAGCCCCACGAGGAATACATCGCATAGGTGACGCCGACCGCGATGGCGCCGCCCCCGGGCAGGGTATTGGCAACCGCGGTCGAAGCCTGGTTCGATACGGCAGCCTGCGGGTAGGTGAGGCCCGGCAAGACCGCGGTGAGCACAAACCAGTAGGTCACCAGATTCCACAGAGCCACCAGGAGTAGCGTTGCGACCTCGATGCCGGTCATCGCTGTGATCTCGGTCCAGACATCGCCGTAATCTGCGAACTGTGGGAATGCGAATGCGAAGATGCCCACGACGAGTGCCAGGGAGACAACCGCCTGAACGATTCGTTTGGTGCGGTTCCGCCTTGCCTGGGACGCCATGACCTACCACGCTATCAGGGTGGGAGTTCCCCGATAAGCATCGTTCCCGGTAGCCTCGCTGGATGGATGTTCCCGCCCGAATAGAGGTCGAGGACGGCGCGGTGGTAACTCTCACCTGGGAGGATGGCTCTGCCACCAGCCTCAAAGCCGAGTTGCTCAGGCAAGCCTGTCAATGCGCCACCTGCCGTGAGCCATCAGGCGAGGCTGCCACGGCTGCGGTGCTTGCCGGCCCCGCGCCGGTAACGATTACGAATACCGAGCTCGTGGGTGCCTATGCAATCAATTTCTCATTCGCCCCCGACGATCACCACACAGGTATTTACCCGTTCGATCGCTTGCGCTCTCTGGGGGCGGGGGAGGGAGGCGGCTGATGGATATTGGCGTTGATCTAGTCGAGGCCTACCTGCGGCTCAACGGTTACTTCACGATCTCCGAGTTTGAAGTACAGCGGGAGACATCCCCCGGTGTGTTCCAAACCATCACCGATGTGGACATCATCGGCTTGCGGCTCCCGGGCCCGGTTTACATCGCCGACTCGCACGGCCAGGGGGGCTCTCCTGCCTTGTTGGTGGAAGACCCGGTTCTCGAGCACGAGGAAGACACGATCGACGTGATAATCGGGGAGGTCAAGCAGGGGGAGGCCGTGTTCAACCCCGGTCTCACCGACCACCACACCTTGCACACGGTGCTGCAGCGCGTCTCCTGGCTATACGAGGTCGATGTCCACGATGTCGCCCGCGACCTGGAAGAGCATCTTGTCTGTCGCCAGGCCACTCACGGCGGCACCATCGTGCGCACCCGTCTGGTGGCCTTTGGGCGCAGCCCGGTCAACAACCTCCACACCATCAGCCTGACCCACATATTCAACACGATGGTGGGACAGCTCGAACAGTTCGGGGAGGCCCTGCGCCCTGCCCAGTTCAAGAACCCGGCTGCGGCGTTGATTCAACTGCTGGTCAAGACCGGATTCACCATCAAGAAGGAAGTGGGGGACACTAACCCCACAAATTGAGCCCGGTTTCGTCGTGGGGAAGGCGCACGGGAGATTCTCCCTCGTATTCCTCGATCTTGACTTCGAGTGCCCACACCTCGCAACCGTGGTTGACGTGACCGCCAAAAGCTCTTCCGCTTTCGTCGGAGAACACAGCGTGAGTGTGGACGAAGGGGCGACCGTCCAGCAGTGACACGTTGCCGGTGCCGACCAGGACCTCGAGCGGCTCGCTGATTTGGAAATCCCCATACTCGAGTTTGCTCTGGTCGTAGTAGCGCAACGAAGCACCCTTGACTGCACCGAGGTAGGACAACCAGGCAGTGGTTATTTCCTGGGATTCGACAAATCTCTCAATAGCTCCCAGCAGGTCATCCCCGGTCTCGACCCGTAGCACGTGGATTTGTTTCGTCTGGTAGCTGTAGTGGCTCACCCGGCAGCCTTGACGAATGCGGCGGCCCGTGCCGGATCCACCGGGTTGGTGGTCACGCCGTCGAGCTTGAGTGAGGTGCCCACGATGACGCCCTGGGCCAGTTCGAGCAATCCCGATATGTTCTCCTCGTTTGCTCCTGAACCGACGAGAACGGGAGCGCTTTTAGCCGAAGCTGTGGCACGGCGCAACATGTCACGATCGACCGCAGCTCCGGTGGTGCTCCCGGTTACGATCACAGCATCAGCAAGGCCGCGGCCGACTGCGTCGGCGACGGCCTGCTCCATGGTCACTCCGGGGGGTGGAACCGCATGTTTGACCAGCACATCTGCGTAGATGGCCACCTCGGCCCCGAGTTGTGCTCGGAGACGGGTGATTTCCGCAGCTCTTCCGCTGATGACGCCCTGGTCGGTGGTCATGGTCCCTGTGTAGACGTTAACCCGGATGAAGGATGCCCCCACGGCGGCGGCGATTCCAAGTGCCGCCAGCCCGTCATTGCGGAGGACGTTCAGGCCCACGGGAATGGGCACATTCTCCTGGATCGCCAGCACGGCCCGGGTCATTGCCGCCACCGTCGTGGCCGGGACGTCGTCTGGATAGAACGGCACGTCCCCGAAGTTCTCGACTATGAGGGAGTCGAATCCAGCATGTTCTAGCTCTCCGGCGTCCCTGACTGCACCTTTCAGCGAGAGGTCACCCGAATAGCGCGGTGCCCCGGGAAGCGGCGGCAGGTGAACGACTCCTATCAGGCGGTTCATGCGTAGGCGCGGGCAAGTTGGAGGGCCTGCTCGGCAATCTCTCCTTCTGCCTCCAGCGAGGTGTCCGCAGCCTTGACCCGGCGCACAGCGACCCGGCACCATTCGCCGGCCCGGCCGCGAATGACGTTGTCCGAGTCTTCGGGCCCGTAGACCCATTTTTGAAATTCGGGCGCCCGCAGCTCAATACGGATAGGGCCCGGATACTCCTCGCCGGCAACCTGAAAGGCCCAGGGCAGAGATTTCCAGCCCAGGAAAGCGACGTGGCGCAACCGGGTCGTGTCCTCGGATTCACTTCCGACTGCTCCATGAATATCGAGCCCGTGGGTCCAGGTCTCCATCAGGCGGGCGGTGGCGAAACTCTTGGCAGACATGTCGCCGGCGACCCAGGGGATTCGTTCGCTGCCATTCATGCGACTGAGCTCATCCACCACCCTGGCTCTTGTCTGGCGCCACCATTCGATTACCTGTTGAGGCCGCATGGCTCGCCC
>CAXMOO010000144.1:0-2507 GCA_964195005.1 uncultured Gammaproteobacteria bacterium | reverse complement strand
CCTCGGCCACTGGGCCACCCAGCTCACCGGCCAGCCACCCATAACCAACCGGACCCGCCGCACCCGGCTCATCGCCCTCGCCGCCGTGCTGGTAAACCGATCCGGGAAACCCACCCTGCGATTCCCCGCTCGCTGGCCCTGGGCCAACCAGTTCGACCAAACGCTCAACGCACTCCGGGCACTACCAGCACCCTCCGGCTGACCCCCCGGCCCGGGACCTGACGCACCCCACAGCACCCCAAGCGTCAACAACCAAACCCCAACCCAGATCAGCTTCAACACGTCCCGACAAGCTCCCGACCCACCAGCCAGACCCAGCCCGACGATCACTCACCACCGAAAGCCGAATGGTGGATCGAGGCTAAAGCGGCTTCCAACGGTTCGAAATCGTTGATGAAAGTGAGGTCCGACGGGTAGGGGTCACTCCGCGAAACCCCTTGTCAGACCAGGCGGCCGAATATCGGGCACCCACGTGTGTCCTGAAGGGAAGTGATGACGATGTAGAAGATCGCCAGCACGATCCGTGCTGTGCCAGTGATGGAGGTAGGTCCTCCGGGGTCGCCGTGCAGGCGGAGATTCCAAACCACCGCAAGCTGCGTCGGTCAAGAGCCGGGGTGGTGAGCGTTGCGGTTGACGTCTCGCTGTCAGCGGGGCAGGTGTGCGATGAGAAGACGAACATGTGTGAACCACTGCTGACGCATCGAAACGATATGACGATGGCATCGAAACCGGGATCTGTGGGTGGTTCCGGGACAAAGGCTCGCCCTGGTGAGCCCTCAGCCAGGGAGCTGCCTGTATGTGGCTCTGGTGGTGTCCGGTGTATAGGTGGCGTGAGCTCATCGCAGGCGCTGGTATGGAACAGGAGAACCTGTCGCCCCGATACCGATGGCCAGCCGCGCTGGCCGCGAGAGGGAGAACCACAAGCAGCGGACACTGCAAGTGGGAGAGTACCGATGCGGGGCACAGGGGCGGACCGGCTCGTAGTAGCGATGAGGGCCTTGTAATGGGGTCGGAGCGAAGGGGCCGGGCAGTTCACGGTCGTTTGGGGGTCAACCCTTCGGGGGAGGAACCCGCAGATGGACCGAAGCAGAAGTTGAAGTCGTTTGATATTCGAAAGCGTCTCGTTTTCGAGGCGTGGGAGAAGGTCCAAGCGAACGGTGGAGCGCCGGGCGTGGACGCCGTCAGCATCGACGATTTCGCAGCCAACGAGAGGAACAACCTCTACAAGTTGTGGAACCGGATGTCTTCGGGGAGCTATTTCCCGGGGCCGGTGCGAGCGGTGGAGATACCGAAAGATCATGGGGCCGGGGTCAGGGTTCTCGGGGTGCCGAACACCGCAGACCGGGTGGCTCAGACCGCAGCAGCGATGCTGCTGGAAGAGAAGCTTGAGCCGATCTTCCACCGCGATAGTTACAGCTACCGGCCTGGGCGCAGTGCCCATGACGCGTTGGCTGTGGCTCGCAAGCGGTGTTGGGACAAGGACTGGGTGCTCGATCTCGACGTCCGGGCCTTCTTCGACAGCGTCCCCCATGACCTCCTCTTGAAGGCGGTAGCTCACCACACCGACGAGCGTTGGGTGCTGCTCTACATCGAACGGTGGCTCAAAGCCCCCATGACGATGCCAGACGGCACCCTCGCGCCACGAGACAAGGGAACCCCACAAGGTTCTCCGATCTCGCCGCTGTTGGCGAACCTCTTCATGCACTATGCGTTCGATCGGTGGATGGATCGGGAACATCCCGGCTGCCCCTTCGAGCGTTACGCGGATGATGCGGTCATCCACTGCGACACCGAGGAACAGGCCCAACAACTGTGGGCCGACCTAACTGAGCGGCTCGGGCCCCTCGGGCTTGAGCTGCACCCCGACAAGACGAAGATCGTGTACTGCAAAGACACGAAACGCCGAAGTGGGTCCGAGCACACCAGCTTCGATTTTCTCGGCTACACCTTCCGGGGCCGCCTGGCCCGTGGCCGGCGAGGCTTCTTCGTGAGCTGCTCACCAGCCATCAGCGCCAAGGCACACAAAGCGATCGGCAAACAGATCAGGAACTGGCACCTCAACCGTCGCAGCGGAACGGACCTCGCCGGTCTTGCCGGGGCCATCAATGCCCAGGTTCGAGGCTGGTTCAACTACTACGGGGCCTTCTACCGCTCCGAGTTGTATTCCATCGCAGTGCGCATCGACGAACATCTCGTCAGATGGGCGATGCAGAAGTTCAAACGACTGCGAGGCCAACCCACCAAAGCATGGAGATGGCTCGCCGCTGCCCGTCAGCGCGAACCACGACTCTTCGCCTACTGGCACCACCTCGCATCAACCCACCGCCGGACTGCGGGAGCCGTATGACAGGAGACTGTCACGTACGGTTCTAAGAGAGCGGGAGGGGGAGGCTCCCTCCCGCTACTCACCACGCTCAACCGCGGCGACCTGATCGACCGCCCACCGCTGCGCCCGGGCCGTGATCACCTGCCGCGGTGCCGCCAACGACGCCTGCTCGGTCCACGTC
>CAXMOO010000143.1:0-4365 GCA_964195005.1 uncultured Gammaproteobacteria bacterium | reverse complement strand
GACCTTCCCCACCGACATCTCGGCCGGGGTCGGAGCCGAATTGCTGTGGTTAGGCATCGGTGGAACGGCACTTCCATTCATCGCCCAGTTTGCGGCCTTGCGGCATCTGGCATCTGGCATCGTCGGAGTCATCGCCACTGCCGAGCCCGTCATAGCGGGTGCCGCTGCCTGGGTCCTACTCGATCAAAGCCTGGCACCGGTCCAGATCGCCGGCGGCCTCATGGTGGTGCTGGCAGTGGGAACCGTTCACCGCTGGGGCGGAGTGATAGCCGCCCGCCCACTCGACGTCGGGTTCTAACGCCTCCCGCACCCCTCCTGCGTAGCGCAGCGGAGTGGGAGGGGAAGGCGAGCGAAGCGAGCAGGGGTGGGTACCAAACCAACAACGGCACCCTGAGAAGAGTGTTGTACGCGTGGTATCGATGACACACAATCAGGCACCGCCCGCCCCAAGCCCCCAACGCACCCAAGGCCGGACACGAAGGGGCGTTGACGGCTACCACGCGACGAGCGTGAAACGTGCGGCAACGATCTTCCCCGGATCAGTGCTCTCTCACGACTGCCGTTGTTGGGAACGACCCACCCCCGACCCCTCCCTCAGCCTCAATCCACGGTTGGTTCGGTGGTGATGCCCGTCTCCGCCTGGTGCCATCGGCGATTCGGACTGTGTGATCCGTTCACGAAAGAAGTGAGCGCCAATCTCTGAGTCTTCTTCCTTCCCCTTTGAGGGGAAGGTGGACTCGGCGCTGGCGCCGAGGACGGATGGGGGGAGACTCCAAACCTCCCATGAGAGACCAGGCTTGGGCACCCTCACCCCCACCCCGACCTCGCTGACGCTCGGCCACCCCGCCCTCGAGGGCGGGGAAGTAAACAGGCCAACCGTCGGTGAGCAACCGTGGATTGAGGCTCAGCCACGGGAGGGGCGCACACATTCGGCGTTGTTGGGAACGACGCCTCTCAGTCCGAAGTCAGCTGGGCAACCCGGAGCGGGAAGGGCTCCTCGCCGTTGAGGGCGGTTGTCAGAGTGGCAGCGTTTTCGTCGCCGGCCTGCTGATTTCCTTTGACCGCATAGCCGTCAGCTCCCTGCAAGACCAGGAAGGCCTGCTCGTCGGCTTCGAGGGCGAAACGGTCGGGATCTGTGAAGAGCCGGGGCTTGATCTGAGCCGGATCTCCGGTTTCGGGACAGAACGTCAAGCAATTGCCGCATTCGTTGCACAACTCCACCAGCACGAAATACTGCTGGCGGGCATCGAGTCCCAGCTCCTCCGGTGTGGCAAGGCGAAAGAAGGCATCGTTGGGACATACGGTGACGCAGAAGTTGCAGGCCACGCAGTCCCACATCTCCAGGTCGTGTTCCACAGCCCGGGGGAGCTTGAGGTTCCCGTCTTTGCGGTAGGCCTCGTTGCGCTCGGGATCGTGCAAGCCCGCCACGTAGGCGTCGACTGCTCCGGTCCGGCTCTCGGCCAGCGCCGCCTCCTGGGAGTGGCGGTGCCAGGCGCTGAGATCGGTGCAGCCTGCTTCTTCCATAGCCTTCTGCAGGTTCTTGAGCATCGGCTTGAGGCGCCCGTATCCGCCCTGCTTGAGGAGATCGGAGCACACGGTCAGCGGTGCCAGGCCCAGGCCGGCTGCTTGCGCCATGTTGTCCTTGTTGAGGCCGGCCGAAAAGCTCACCTGGACTGAGCCGTCCTGACCGTCCACCCGCAGCTTCCCAGGCAGAGCGTGGTTGAGCCGGTCGAGCAACGTGGTGGTCACAACATGCAACGGCGGCCCGGATAGATACATCGTCTCTTCCGGCATCCACCCCTTGTGGTTCTCGACGACAAGGGTGTTGCTCAACTTGACTCCGAACTGACGCCCCTTCTCGGCCGCAAAGCTCCCCAGCTCCTCGATCAGCTCGATACCGCGCTCGAATTGCAGGTCGGCGTCGAAATCGGACTGGCGGAGCCGAACCTCGTCGAAGCCCAGTTCAACGTTGACGATGGCGCCGACAGCGTCGAAGCCGAGGAGCGTGGGGTTGAGCTTGACGATGACATCGAGCCCGTGACGGGTCATGAGGTGCTTGGTGATTCCTTCGATTTCGTCGGGTGGGCAGCCATGAAAAGTCGACAGAGTGGCGGTGTCGGCGACCCGGGACTTGAACGGGTAGTCCCGCCATTCGGTGAAGGGCTCGGGAATCAAGGGTCGAAAGCGGTCGATGACGGCCTCCGCGTCCACCATCGAGTCGATGTAGGCGCCAACTTCTGGCGTCGAGATTCCGGCAAGGTCGTACCCCACCGAGATGTCGAAGATGTGGGGCCCGGGATTTTCGCCCAGGTGCGGTTTGAGCTCATCCCACCCGGTGAGGATGTCGATCATCATCCACGCCTTGACGTACTCGTCGAGCGACTGGGGGATCTTCAGTTCCTGACTCCATTCGATGTTGTAGCCGATGGTCTGCATGTCGATGCAGGGCCGGCCGATCTCGAGCTCGTCGAGAATCTGCACGGTCTTCAGCTCGATCAGTCGCGAGCCCCCTAGCCACGACAGGACGATGTTTTCCGTGAGCTGGCTGTGGGGACCTGCCGCCGGGCCGATGGGTGTCGCGGCGGGCCGGCCGAGGAAGCTCATCGACAGGTCGGGACCTTCCGACACGTTGAAAATACGGGCGATCGGGAGATCAAAGATCCGCTTGCGGGTTCCCCACTCATAGGCCACCCGTCCCAGCAACACGTCGAGCGGCATAGGTGTGAGCGGTGGCTTGTGGTCCATTAGATCTCCTTGTTACAGCCTGGCAAATAATCGCTTGGCTTGCTCGCCGGCCTTGGCCCGTACCTCGGCGGGATCAACCCGGGTGGCGGCTCCATCCTCGAGCACTATCTCACCATCCATCTCGACTTGCAGGGGCCGTACTCCCGGCGTGAAGGCCAGGTGCCATGGATCCATTGGCTCATAGGACCATGTGACCCGGTCGTTGCGGGCTTCGGGCACTAGATCCCATCCGGTTTCCAGCCAGGCCCAGGAAGGATCGGGAGTGGCGGTGACGTCCACCGACCGGTGCATCACATACGCCAGGCGGAAGGACTCAATCATGTTGGCGCCGATCCCGTCGGTGCCAAGAGCCACCGGGTTGGAAAAGCGGGCCGGATTGGCGTAGCCGACGGCATTGTTGAGGTTGGACCGGGGGTTGTGAAGGATGGTCCCCTGCAGATCGTGGTCGGTGGGCAGATGGACGCAGTGGGCCAGCAGCCACTCAGGACGAGTGAGCCCGGCCAGCTTTTGCGGAGCGTCGATGTCCTCGGGGCCCTCTGCCACGTGGATGTGAACCCCCGCTCCGAGCTCGGTTGCGAGCGCGGCCGCCTCAGCCAGGGTCTCGTCCTCGCAAGTGAAGGTGGCATGAATTCCAACCAATCCCCGGCCTCCTGCGGAAATGAACCGGCGGTTCTCTTCGAGGCCTCTCCGGGTTCCGTCGGCGCCATGCCGGTCGGTGACGCCGTAGGCACACACCACCCTGACACCGACCGTGGCGCACGCCTCGGCGATGACATCCAGGCTTCCCTCGATGGCATTGGGGGACTCGTGATGGTCGATGATGGCGGTGGTGCCCTGTTCGAGGGCCTCGAGAGCTCCCAGCATCGCCGACCAGCGGATCATCTCCAGGTCGAGGGCCGCATCGAGCCGCCACCAGATTTGCTCGAGAACCTCCAGGAAGGTCGTCGCAGTCTTGGGTGGCGCAGGCATTCCCCGCGCCAGAGCCGAGTACAAATGGTGGTGAGCACACACCTGGCCCGGTGTGACCGCAGTCATCGGCTCGAATGCTTCACGCGGTCACGGGATCCGGGCCACTCATTGGCAGGCTGTTACGCCACTTCCCGTCGACATCGTGGAGGGCTGCTGCCACAGCGCCGGCGGTCGGCACCAGCCCGATCTCTCCCACGCCCTTGATCCCGTAAGGCGAATTGGGCTGGGGGGCTTCCACCAGAATCACGTCGATCTGGGGCATGTCCTTCGGCCGGATGATTCCCAGGCTCCGCAGGGTCATATTGGTGGGCCTGCCCTCGTCGTCGGTCGGAAAGTCCTCCGACAGGGCATAGCCGAGTCCCATGTGCACCGAACCTTCGATCTGGCCTTCACACAGCACAGGGTTGACGGCCTTTCCCACATCATGAGCTGCGACGACCCTTTCGATCTTGCCCGTGTCATGATCGGCGATTATGACCTGGGCGGCGTAACCGAAAGTGGAGTGGATGATGGGGTTTTCTACGTCGTCCTCTAGTGAGTTGGTCCAGTCGACCCGGTACTCGCCGACGTAATCGACTCCGATCTTGCGGCCGTCCTCGTTGGCTACCCGGCAGGCGTCGGCCACCGAGCCGGCTCCCATCAGCGTGCCTC
>CAXMOO010000142.1:0-9698 GCA_964195005.1 uncultured Gammaproteobacteria bacterium | reverse complement strand
ATGCGTTGCTTAAGCTAGCGAATCCGCTTACGCGATCCCGCATCCGGTCAGCGGAGATGGGCTCGTCAGCCGCCAGGGCTGTAGGCCGCTTAATCTGGTGTCGATGACAGACGACATGACGTCGGCCCGTTTCTTCGACAGCCGCGCGGCCTACAACATGTTCGTGACGACCACGAACGAGAAGGCTGCGGTCGCCGAGCGTGTTTCCCAGGAGCTCGGACACCTGAGCCCGCAGGGGCGGGCGCTGCGAATATTCGATGCAGGCATGGGCGACGCCAGCGCCCTCATCCAGGTCATGCGGCGGCTCCATCAAGTGCTCACCTATGTTCCGTGGCTCATCGTGGGCAAGGAGATCTCAATCGAGGATGTGCGGCGCGCCGTGGACTCGATGCCGGACCGGTTTTTCGAGCATCCCGAACTCGTTTTCGTCGTCACCAACATGCCCTACAAGCAGGCGGTGCACCTTGTCGGCTCCTCGGACCGGGAGGTGGTGTGGCGCAGCACTGCACTGGAGGGGGCGACTGCTCACGACTTTGCAGCCCAACTGCAGGGTCTTCATGTCCGGTTGGCCGCAGACTGGGCGGTTCACACGAGCCCCAGGACGGGTAACCCAGTTCCGATGCAACCTGCGGTTCACGTCTTTTATCGCAAGGACCGCGAGTTTCTTCTGCGCGACATCACCCCGCAGCCGGGCGGGGCAGACATCGAGTATGAACTGATCATCGCCTCGCAGCCGTATCGAGCCGCTACAAGTGCGGAGGCCAAGGTCCGAATGGTGCTGGCACCGCTCGCCGCGGCGCTGGCGCCCGGGGGACGGCTCATCGGCATCCACGCCGCGGGAGACGATCCGGGGATGGAGATCATCCGCAACGTGTGGCCGGACGAGAACCCGTTCCAGACCAACCGGCACGACCTGTTCGCAGAACTGGCCGCGGCGCAGCCCAACCCGGAAATCGGGCACGACGACGCATCAGATGAGCAGGCCCTGTTCCAGTACATACTGCACACCATGCCATCGGAGATGACCGAGCACATCGGCACATCGACCGTGCTGGCGGCATGGAACGCAGCGGCTTACGTCGCACAAATCGATGAAGACCGATTGTCCGAGGCCATCAACTCTGGCCGTTACCTGGACGCCACTCGTGAGGTGATCGGCCGCCACGACCGCATCTGGTTCAACGACGAGTCGTATGTGATCACGAGGCGGCCCTAAGGCGCCTCGAAGGTGACCCGGTGACCATATATGCCCGCCGGCAAGGGCATCGCGGCTAGGCCACTTCATCGCAAGCCGTGCCTGAGGGCCGAACGGGCAGCCCAGTATCCGCCCATGCCGTGCACTCCTCCGCCGGGGGATGACGATGCCGAACCGAGGTAGATCCGCTTGGACATGCGATGAGGGTGGATGGAGACGAAGGGACGAAAAAACATCTGTCGCCCGGCGTACGAGCCACCCCCGACATCGCCTCCCACCAGGTTGCGGTTGGCTGCGTGCAGCTGGCCGGGACCAGCCGAATGGGTCGCCAGAATGAGGTCGCGAAAACCCGGAGCGAAGCGCTCGATCACCTGCAGAATGCTCTCCGTCATATCCACCGTGGAACCCGTTGGCACATGACAATATGCCCATGCAGTGTGCCGGCCGGCCGGTGCCCGGCTGGGATCGAACAGGCTCGGTTGGGCGAGGAGCACGAATGGGCGCCGGGGGTGCCGCCCCGCCGCTACTTCACGCAGAGCCAGCGCCACCTCATCCCAGGGTCCTCCGAGGTGAACGGTGCCCGCCTTCGCCAGTTCTTGGGCTTGCCAGGGGATGGGACCGGCCAGAGCCAGGTCGATCTTGAAAGCCCCGGGGCCGTAACGCCAGCGTTTCAGGGCCCGCCGCCGCCGTCCACTGATGCGGTCGCCGGCAATCTGCTCCAAAGCCTGCGGCCCGGTAGCAAACACAACGGCGTCCTGGTCCGGGATGTCACCCCACTTCGCCACCCGATGCCCAAGCCGGATCTCGCCTCCCAGAGCCTCGAAATGGGCCGCCAAAGCGAGTGTGAGTTGCCCGGCCCCTCCGCGAGGAAAACGCCAGCCTGAGGTGTGGGCCGCCCCCAGGAACATTTGGCCTACAGCCGCCGTGGGGCGTCGTTCGAGCGGAATGAGAGCATGCGCGGCGCAGCCGGCAAAGAGGGCCGGCGCCATTTCGTCTGAAAAGCGCTCTACATAATGGCTAGCGGAGTTGAGCCCCGAGACTCCGAGCCCGGCCAGTCCGGCGGGGTGGCGGGGATAGCGAAGCGGGGGGCCGAGAACCATCTCGTTGAGGCTGGCCCAGTTCCTCGTCAGGCGCCGAGCGAGCCGTCGGTACTTGGGGCCGTCGGCACTGAGTGACTCGGCCGTACGGGCTATGTCCCGGTAGACCACCACGGCCTTGTCGCCTTGTAGCGGGTGTGCGAATTCGGCGCCCGGGGCGACCCACTCGAGGCCGTAGCGGTCAAGTGGCAGCTCCCGCCATGCCGGCGAGTCGTAGGCCCACGGCATGACCGCGGCACCAACATCATGGACGAAGCCCGCGAGGGTCAGCTCTTGTGAGCGGCAGGCACCGCCCACGTGAGGAGCTTCTTCGAGCACAACCACCGATCGGCCCGCCGTAGCCAGAGTGATGGCAGCCGTGAGGCCGTTAGGCCCGGATCCGACAACCACCGCATCCCACTTCATCGCTGTTCGATATCCTGGTAGTGGTAGTAGATAGCGGCCAGTGCTCCTGCAGCGACGTTGAAGACGGCTATGCCTCCTCGCGACGGTGTTGAGACGCCAGCTCCGTCAGGGCTTCAGCTTGCATGTCGTCAGCGGAGGCGACCGCCACCTTTACCGGCGTGCGGGCTCGCAAGGTCGAGGTTCGGGGGCCACCCTCGAGCACGGCCCGCTCACCCAGAACGGAGCCGGGCCCAACCTCGGCCACCTCCTCGCCGTCTACTTCGACCGTGAGGACGCCGTCGAGAAGCAGGAACAGCTCGGCTCCTGCTTCCCCCTGCTCGACCAGCGTGTCGCCCTCGGCGAGCTTGCGGATCTTGGGTTTCTTGCCGTCGCGCATGATATGAAGTGACAATTCCCGCTCGAGGGCCGTCTCCAAATCGGTGATGATGGCCGCGGTGTCGCTCTCGCCAAACGGGCTGTTGTCGGCCACTTTCTCGTGCACCCATGTCTTGAAGTCGATCATTCCGCTCTTCGCCACCAGATCGCCGTTGTGGTCGTAGATCCAATGACGCGGCATCCGGCTGGCGCCGACGACCTCGAAGTCGTCGCTACCGTCGGCGTGGATGGTCAGCGATAGCTTTGTCCACACGAATGGAGCCGTGATGGCCAGGAATGGGGGTCGATTGAGCCGTCGAGGCATTGGGGCACCGGTTCGCCCACCGGTCGTCTGCACAAACGTTGCCGACGTCTCGGCCACCTCTGGGTCATTCTGCTGATCCAGGAATCGGACGCCCGGGAAGGTGATCTTCCCGGCCCCCAAACGCAGCGTGGTTGCTCCCATGTGACCGTGTCCCGCATGCCTCGCCTTGACAACGCGGCCGTCTTCAACCTCGATCCAGCCCCGCAGCTGGTTGGCAAAGCGAAATCGATCTGCTTGCCGGAGCGCCTCGAGATCATCAACGTGGTCGGGGGGAGGGTCGTCGTAGTGGCCGATGCCGAGATCCAGCGGGACTCGTAGCGGGCCCGTCATGGCCTCGGAGGGAATCCAGGAGATAGATGTGACGGATGATTCGATTCGCATGTGTCCTCCCTCTCTCCCACGAGTATGCCCAACGCCGTGGATCCCTCAAGGGTGGCAGCACCCCGATTGGAGTGGGGCCAGCCTCATCTAGAAAGTCGCGCCTGCACGCTGGGCTCTCGGAGCCGGATTTGCGACACTCGTGCCATGGATGTGCTCACCACAGCTCCGGGGACGCCGAATAGGATTGGTGGTGGGGAGGGCTCAATGGCGGCCATCTCGGTTTTCCTGGCCGACGACAACCTGATTGTGCGTGAAGGCGTCAAGGCCTTGCTCGATCTGGAGGATGATCTGGAGGTCATCGGCCAGGCCGCTGATTTCGAAGGGCTGGTTGAGGGAGCCGAGGCCGCCAATCCGCAGGTGATCGTCACCGACATCCGGATGCCGCCCAACTTCCTGAGGGAAGGCATCGACGCCTCCATCGAGATCCGCAAGCGCCATCCGGGAACCGGCGTGGTGATCCTCTCACAGTACGACGACCCTGAGTACGCGGTCAGTCTGCTTGCCGAAGGGGCGGCCGGGTACGCCTACCTGCTCAAAGAGCGCGTGGGCGAGGGTGACCAGCTGGCACGGGCAGTTCGCGAAGTGGCCACCGGCGGTTCCATGCTCGACCCCAAGATCGTCGAAGCCCTGACGGTCGGCGTCTCCGAAAGCACAGCGCTTTCCGCCGACGAGGAGGATCTCCTCCGACAGGTGGCCGAGGGTCGACCCATCAAGGCTATAGCCGCCACTAGCCACACCACCCCGGGAGCCATCGATGCCGACATAGAAAAGCTGTTCATCAAGCTCGCGGAAGGGCTCTCGGCGGGGAAAGCGGGGAGTCTGGAGCGGCTCAAGAAACTACGCCAGGCGATCGTCGACCGCGAGGAACAGGGCGAGACCCTGGCCCGGCTGCTTCCCGGGGGCGTTGCTGAGAAGCTGTGGAGTGAGGGTAAGCGCATCGGCGAGACCGAAGAGCTCATAGTCACAGTGCTGATGGGAGACATTCGCGGCTACACCCCTATCGCCGAGCGGACCGATCCCAGCGTCTTAGCCGGCCAGCTCAACGAGCACCGAGCGGCTATGAACCATGCCATCCTCGAGGCCGGCGGGACCGTGATGCAGTTCGTCGGCGACGCCGTGATGGCCGTCTTCGGCGCCCCGGTGCCCCAGGACGGCCACGCCGAACACGCTGTCGACGCCGCCAAAGCCATGCACGAAGCACAACTGAAACTGAATGCAGTGTGGGAGGTCGAAGGTCGGGAGCCGTTCGGGCTCGGCATCGGGATATCGACCGGAGTCGTGGCAGCGGCGTTGTTGGGCTCGGAGGAGCGCATGGAGTATTCGGTGGTAGGAGACACCGTGAACCTGACGCAACGGGTGCAGCAGTGGGCCGAGCCCGGCGAGACGGTGATGACCCGGGCAACGTGGGAGGCCTGCACCCGACCGATCGATGCTGATGCGCTGGAGCCGGCCCGTGTGAAAGGTCGGGAAGCTCCAGTGGCGGCATACCGGTTCCCGAGGAGAGAATCGTGAACGTTCACGACCAGACCCGCATTCGGTTCGGAAGAAGCCTGGCAGCCACCTCGGTCGCCTTCGCAGTGTCCGGTATGGCAGTCCTCGCCATCCTCGGACGATGGGAGGCTTTCGTGGAGGCGTTCGTTGTCCATAACGGCGTGCTGGGAGTCGGTTTTGGAGTCTTAGCCTGGGTAACGATCCCATCCCAGCCACGAAATGGAGCCGTGTGGGCTCTCGCCTGGGCCTCTTTCTTCGGCGGGCTGTTCGCGGCTGGGGCGGCTGGGGTGTTCCTCCTCACCCCCGGGCCAATTGGCGATATGTTGCTGCAAGAAATCGGGACGATCAGCCCGGCAGATTTTCCTTTGCCCGCAGCGATCGCGTTGCAACCCCTGGCCTGGGCCTATATCCCGGCATTCCTGCTCGTTCTCACATTGGGATTGTTGTTGTTCCCCGACGGGCGGCCGCCTTCTCCACGGTGGAGCTGGGTGGGCTGGTACAGCCTGGCCACCATCGCGGTGGCAGTGGGCGGCTCAGCCGTACTGGCTAACCCCACGAGCACAGTGGCTATCGACTCCTACGGGGGCACTGCCGGAAGCGTCTTCGAGGGGGCGATGACCCTGGCCATGGTGGGCGCTCTGGTATCGGTTGCCTCCCTCATTGTCCGGTACCAGCGCAGTTCGGCTGTTGCCCGTCGGCAAATTCGGTGGATCGCCTGGGGAGGCAGCTTCCTCGTCGCAACGTTGGCATTGAGCACCATCTTCGAGGGGGCGACAACGTCGGGAGACAGCTTGTCAGCGTTTGTGGTGCTTGGCGGCGAGTCTTTGCTGATCCTTTCCTTCTGGGTGGCCATCACCAAGTACCGGTTGTACGACATCGACGTTGTCATCTCCAAGACCGTCACCTACCTATCGCTGGCAGTCGTGATAGTGGTTCTCTACGGGACCGCGGTCCTCTCCTTCATCTTCCTGTTTGGAGACTCTGATCAGCGGGGAGGTGACCTGGGCCTCGCCTTGCCGTTGGGGGCAACTGCGCTCGTCGCGATCGCATTCGAGCCGATCAGGTTACGACTTCAGCGCTGGGCGAACAGGCTCGCATATGGTAAACGGGCAGCTCCTTACGAGGTGCTGTCCAAGCTGACGGCGCAAGTGGCCGACTCTTCAGGCGGCCAAGGCCTTGCGGGGTTAGCCGGCCTGCTCCGTGAGGGGACCGGGGCCGAAAACGCCGTCGTATGGCTACGAGTGGGTGAGCGGCTGCGCGCCGAGGCCGCATCACCGGCCGACGCGATGCCGAATCCTTCCGAGATCGGCTCCGAGATCGACCTCCCCGGCTCGGAATTGGAGCTGTCGGTGCCGGTGCGCCACGGCGGCGAGTTGCTAGGGGCGCTCGGCATCACCAAGCCACGGGCTCACTCGGTGACCCCGGCCGACGAAGACCTTTTAGCAGACGTCGCCGCCGGCGCCGGCCTGTTGCTCCGAAACCGGCGCCTCAACGCAGAGCTCGCCGAGCGGGCTCTCCAGCTTCAAGCCTCGCGGCGGCGGTTGATCGTCGCTCATGACGCTGCCCGGCACCGTTTGGAACGTGACCTCCACGACGGCGCCCAACAGCAGGTGGTGGCGCTCAAGGTCAAGCTCGGCCTCGCCAGAACCATCGCCGAAAAGGAAGGCGCCGACGACCTGGCGGCGAGAGTGGCGGATCTGGCCGACCAGACCCAGGTAGCCGTGGACGCCATGCGTATTGTGGCGCGTGGCATTTACCCCCCATTGCTCGAAGCCGAAGGGCTGGGATCGGCGCTGGCCACGGCCCACCACGCAGTGAACCTGCCGATTCAGATCGACTCGCCAGACCTCCCCCGCTACTCGCGGCAAGTCGAAGAGACCGTCTACTTCTGCGTGGTAGCAGCTGTCGGCAGGGCCGAGATGGCGGGCGCCACATCCGCTCACGTCAGCGTGCAAGGAGACGATGTGACGCTCACCGTCAAGGTTTCCTACGACTCGGCGGACGACAGTAATGATCTCACCAGGCTCACCGACCGTATCGACGCCTTCGGCGGCACCATCACCACTGCGCCATCTGAGGAAGGAACGACACTTACCGCACAGCTGCCCGTCACGGGCGAAGTGATGGAGCCGGTATGAGTGTGCCCCCTGGAGCGGCAGTGATCGATCCGAACATGAGTGACCGGACTGTGGTCGGATTGCTTCGGGTGACGGTTGTGATCGGCGGCGCCCTCGCCGTGATCGGATCGGCGGTAGTCATTGCCATCGGGCATGCCGGATCCTGGTGGTCGGAGTTCTTTGCGTTTCTCACGCTGTTCTCGGTCTTCTTCGCCGTCTTCGTGTGGCTGGTGATCCCCCAGCAGCCCCGCAACGCGGTGTTGTGGACCATGGCAGCGTCCGCCTTCTTCGGTGGCCTTGCGGTCGCCGGCGTGGCCGGCGCGGCGCTGCTGGTCGACGCTCCTAACCTGGTCTTCGGCGGCTCTGTTGTCCCGGCCGATCTCCCCGGGTCGGCAGCCTGGATCCTGGCGTTCACTAATTGGGCCTGGGTCTGGACATTTATCCCTCTACTGACCTTTGGGCTGCTCCTGTTCCCCGACGGGACGTTGCCTTCGCCAAGGTGGCGTTGGGTCGGCGTATTTGCCGGCGTGGCCATCCTCGTCACGACGGTGGCCGACGCTTGGATCTATCGCCCGGGGAGCACCGTGCCCATCGAGGTCGCCGAGGACGAAGGATTGCTGCTTTTCGCGGGGATCGTGGCCTTCATGTTCGCCATACTCTTGTCCCTGGCGGCTCTTGTTGGCCGTTTCCGGCGCAGTAGCGGAGCCACCCGAGAGCAGTTCAAGTGGGTGGTGTGGGGTGCCTCGAGCTTCGTACCCGCTCTCCTCGTATCTATCATTTTCGGAGGCACCCGGTATGAGGGTTTGGGCCGTGCTCTGCTCATGGCGGCGACGGCCGTTTTTCTCGCTTCCTATGGGATTGCCGTTGGCAAGTACCGGCTTTACGGCATCGACGTCGTCATCAACAAGACGTTGGCGGCGGGAGCTGTGGCTCTAGCCCTTGGCGCTACCTACGTTTCGGTGGTGGCGGGCGCCGGGTGGCTACTGAGATCGGGCGGCCAGACCGAGTTGGGGCCTCAGGTAGCGGCGACCGCGCTCGTCGCCATAGCGTTCCAGCCCGTTCGCCGCCGCGCTCAGCAATGGGCAAACCGCGCCGTCTACGGCCGGCGGGCGACGCCCTATGAAGTCCTCTCCCGTTTCTCTCACAGGGCGGCAGAAGCATCCGACGACGAGCTGCTGGCGCGCATACCGAGGCTCATCGTCGACGGCACCGGTGCCGTCGAAGCCACCATCTGGGTGAGATCCGACGAGGGATTCCGGGCGGCAGCCACCTGGCCGGAGAGCGCCGAACGCACCGAGTTAGCCGCGACCGACTCCTTTGAGGATCCGGATGCCGACTACTCCTTGGCGGTTTTCCACGACGGTGAGCTTTTGGGGGGCCTCTCGCTGGTCAAAACCCGGGGGGAGGCGCTGCCACCCGCCGAAGAGCAGCTTGTGGCGAATCTGGCGTCGGGGATGGGCCTGGCGCTACGCAACGTCGGGCTCACGTCGCAGCTACAGGAGCAGGTGGCCGAGCTGGAGGCCTCGCGGGAGCGAATCCTGGCTGCAGCCGACGAGGCCCGCCGGGCCCTGGAGCACGACCTCGACAGTGGGTCGCAACAGCAGCTGGTTGCGTTGAAGGTCATGGTTGGGCCCACCCGCAAGTTGGCTGACCAGGCCGGCGCCACCAGGACTGCAGAGGTGCTGGCGCGGCTGGAAGCCGACGCCGGCGAGGCTATCCGCGCTGTCAGGGAGTTCTCTGGTGGGGTCTACCCGCCACTGTTGGAGGCCGAGGGCCTGGCGACCGCCATCACACATCAGACACAGAAAACAGCACTGCCGGTAGACGTCGAGGCGAACGGCCTCGACCGCTACTCACGCGAAGTCGAGGCGGCGGTCTACTTCACGATCCTCGAGGCGCTCCAGAACATCGCCAAGTACGCAGGCGCATCGACCGTGTCGGTGGTCCTGCGGCAGGCAGACGGACAACTCAGCTTCGAAGTGACCGATGACGGAAGTGGGTTCGACCCGTCGATGGTCGCCGCCGGTTCCGGGCTGGCGAACATGGCCGACCGTCTCGACGCCGTTGGAGCCACCTTGAGCCTGGAATCAGAGCCTGGATCAGGTACGACCGTCCGGAGCACGGTACCGATCGACAACCGGGTAAACGTCTAGTGCTGTGTCCAGTTACGTTGGCGATGTTGAGGGCCGTCGGCAAACGGTACTGGTCGGGGCACTAGCTACTGGCCTGTCGCCACAGCTCTTCAAGGGCGTCCATGCTGAACTCGGACTTCGGGATGAAGGCATACGCCCCGGCGTCCAGTGCGGTCTCCCGGTAATCGCCCGACTCGTGCG
>CAXMOO010000141.1:0-6447 GCA_964195005.1 uncultured Gammaproteobacteria bacterium | reverse complement strand
AAATGCCGACGGTGTCGTAGCAATCACCATCCCAGTCGCCCACGAAAGGAAGGTCCCCCCGCCTCCCGAAGTGGAATTGCTCGTCGGCGAATCCGAAGTTGTTGCTGTTGCGCAGCAAAACCTCCCCGGTGCGGGGTCGGTAGACACCGACGGTGTCGATCCCGTCGCAGTCCCAATCGCCGAACAGGGGCAGGTCCCCCCGGATTCCGAAGTAGAAAGAATCGACGCGGCCATCGGCGTGGCGTAAATACCAGCGCCCGTGATTGGGGTCGAAGAGACCAACTTCGTGGCCCCGGGTGGGAGCTTGCCCGATGGCCGGGACAGCCGGTAAAAGCGCAGCCACGACGAGCGCGGCGAGCAGAAAGATGCGAAGTTTCACGTATGTACCTTAACCGCCCACCGAAACCACTTTTCGTGGTAATGGTCTAGTCATCTGAGGTCGCGGCAGCCTACGAGCGTGCTCGAACCAGAGGGTGATGACAATGAGAATTGTCGCCCGTCGGCAGCAACGAGCCGCACCTCGAGGACTTCGCCTCCAACGATGACCCCGGGGGCGTGCCGTCCCAGGAACGTGTGGGGGGCCGCCAGCAAGTGGTAGTTCCCGACGGAAGTCTCGACGGTCACCTCAACGCCGGCTCCATCGCAAGTCGACTCGAGGGCGATGAGAGAGCCCGGCGACGCCGCATCGTTGCGGAGAACAGTTAACCCCTCGTCGCGAGTGGTGATAGCGAGATCGACATCTCCATCACCGTCCAGATCCCCCAGCGCCAGCCCGCGGCCGGCGCCATGCCACTCCAGCCCCAGGGCGGCCCATACGTCGGCATATCGACCATCGCCAAGGCCCAGCAGGATGGCGGGAGGATCATCATCCACGATCGCAGTGCCGGGCACCTTGTTGGCTACCGCCTGGCCGGGGAACCCGCCATTCACTGCCACCAGGTCGAGGACACCGTCGAGATTGAGGTCGGCAACTCCCGATGCCCACGTGCTGGAGATCAGCCCTACCGGGGCACCCGGCGGTCGGATCCGACCGGCCCCGGACGCCGCCGTCGGCGCGTAGCCAGACTCAGGGATCCACTCCAGAAAGTCATTTTCTCCGAGGTCGGACAGATACGCATCGAGCTCGGCATCGCCACTCAAATCGGCCAGAGTGACCCCCATTCCGTCGATCTCCAACGCCGCTCCAAGCCCGGGGGCAATGTCGGTCCAGATACTCCCCCGGCGGCTGTAGATCGAGTCGCCCCCGTCCCGCCAGCCGACATCGCGGGTAACCCAGACGTCGGGCCCCCCGGCATCGTCGAGTTGGGCGACCTCTGCCGCCAGGGAACGGCGTTCACTATCGGGCAGCGGCACGCCCACAAACTGCCGGGGCGTCACCTGTTGGTAGATCACGTCGGCGGATGGCCGGCGATCGCCGTAACCGAGTCGGAGAAGATCGGCTAACCCGTCTCCGGTGAGATCGGCAATCAGCACCCCTGTGGTGGGCTCACCGCTCGCCAGGCTCGAGATTTCAGCCTGGTCCAGGTCGCGGTCGTCGAGCCACTCCCCTCCCCAGACGATGACGTCCTCCCTGCCATCGGCTCCGAACACGAGATCTAGCCGCCCGTCACCGTCGAGGTCGCCCGCCGTCAACGCCACAGCGTCCATGGATAGATCGCCGGATGCCAGGGTGAATACCCCGCCGTTTCCGAAATAGACCTCCGGCTCACCGCCGGCCAGCGCCACGTCGAGGAATCCATCCTGATCGAGATCGATCAAAACCACTCCCCCGCTGGCATTGCGCTCGGAGGTATTGCGCCATTCAGCGAGGCCCCAGAGCTCGGTCACATCGGTGAACGGGGGAATCGGTCCTTCCCACTCGTAAAGAGTTTCAGCAGTCCTTCCGGGATCAGCGTTGGCCAGTGCGTCGTCGGGCTCATTTAGCAACACCAGCACTAGAGCCAGCAGGCCGCTGCCGACTACGAGCGACAGGGTGATGGCAGCGGCCAACTTGATGAGGAAGCTGCGATTGGCGACTGGATCCGGTGCCGCGGGGGACATGGGAGAACAGTAGGAGGCAATCGGCAGTCGGCAGTCAGCGTAGAACCCCAGTCGGTCCTAGAGGGCTGTCGTCATCCCAGCCTCGTAGTGGCCGGGCAGCAGGCAGACGGCGAGGGTCTGCTCTTCGGGATTGTCGAACGTGACGACCATTGACATTCCGGTCGACCGGGCGGTGTTCTCAAGGCCCGGCTGATCGGACGAACTCCTCGAAGGGTTCGAGGAACGGTCGGCCCTCGACGCGACCATTACCGATCTCTCCACACACCGGTTACCTATGCCACCGGTCCATACATGGAGCAGTGGGAAGGGAAAGCGAGCGAAGCGAGCAGGGGTGGGGTCAAACCACCAACGGTGCCCTGGGGAAACCGATCACCACGCCGGTGGTTGACGCACGATCGGGTCACGACCCGCCCCGAACCACCAAGGCACACAATGCCCGACCTAGCCGGGAATTGTTGGGTACCACGCGAAGTACGCCCATTGCCAAGCAACCATCTTCTCATGAGTCAAGCTCACTCACCATCGCCGTTGTTGGCCCACCCCCCTCCCACACTTCGTGGGAGAGGAGCCCGACCTCCCTATCGAAAGTCCCGAGTCTTCACCTTTTCCACCACCAGGGGCTCGAACCGGTGGGCCACCAGGTTGGTGACCCCGTCCCGGTATTCCAGGACCCCATCGATCACCAGACCCACTTCCTTCCGCGCCACCTCTTTTTGTGCTTCCCACACCGGAGGCAGCACCACGATGTTGAGCAGGCCGGTTTCGTCTTCCAAATTGAAGAACATGACCCCGTTGGCGGTTCCAGGGCGTTGTCGATGAATCACAATTCCCCCTATCCGCGCCCGTTTGCCATGACCTCTGACAGCCAACGCTTCCGCCACCGTCAGGCAACCCAATTCGCTCAATTGTTCTCTCACGAACTCCACCGGGTGGCGGCGTGATACTCCGGTTCCCCACAGATCCGCCTGCATCTCTTCCAACTCGCTCATCCCCGGCAACGGAGGAGCGTCGACTCCCACCGCCAGGGGCAGGCGGTCGGGACCGAGTGCGGCGACAGCACCCGCCGCCCAAATCCCCTCCCGCCGCCCAATCCCGATGGAGGTCAAAGCCCCTGCCGCGGCCAGGCCCTCGAGCGCATCTACCGGCAAGCCGGTCCGCTGCGCCAGATCCTCAATGGACGAGAACTCATCGCCGAACTGGCGGGCAGCTTCGATGCGAGTGATCTCGGCATCTCCCAGATTGCGAACGTAACGCAGCCCCATTCGCAGGCCGCCGGCCGGCCGCAAGGGGTCTCCCGCCGGCCCCCGCCCCCGGCGCCACTTCATTCCGTAGTAAGTGACGACATCATCAGGATCGGCCGCAACCGGTTCCACCGTGCAGTCGTATTGCGACCGGTTGACATCCGGGCCCAACACCACCACCCCATGACGTTGAGCGTCCTGGGCCAGGGAATTGGGACTGTAGAAACCCATCGGCTGGGCATTGAGAAGCCCGCATAAGAACTCCGTGGGCCAGTGGTATTTGAGCCACGACGAGGCATAGACAATGTAGGCAAAGCTCACCGAGTGGCTCTCGGGAAAGCCGAACGAGGCGAAACCCTGCAGCTTCTCCCAAATCTCGTCGGCGGCCGGCCCGCTGATCCCATTGGCCGTCATGCCCTCGTACAGCTCACTACGCAACTTCTCCATGTTTTCGACACTGCGCTTAGACGACATCGCCATTCGCAGCCGGTCGGCCTGGCCTCCGGTAAACCCGGCACACACTCTGGCCAGCTCCATCAGCTGCTCCTGGAAAACCGGTACGCCGAGGGTCTTCTCGAGTATGGGCTCGGCGAGCGGATGGGGATACACCACTGGAGCCTCACCATTGCGGCGCTTGAGGAAGGGGTGGACCGAGTGGCCCTGAATTGGCCCGGGACGAATCAAAGCCACTTCAATGGCCAGATCGTAGAAAGTCTTCGGCTTCATCCTGGGCAGAGTCGCCATCTGCGCCCTGGACTCCACTTGAAACACCCCGATGGTGTCGGCCTTAGTGAGCATCTCGTAGATAACCGGCTCTTGCGGAATGGTGGCCAGGTCGAGCTCCACTCCCTGGGTATGGCGGATCACATCGACGGTGAGATGTAAGGCGTTGAGCATGCCAAGGCCCAGCAGGTCGAACTTGACGATCCCGATGGCTGCACAATCGTCTTTGTCCCACTGAAGCACTGAGCGGTCTTTCATGCGGCCCCACTCGAGCGGCACCACCTCGTGCAGAGATCGGTCGGCGATCACCACCCCACCGGAGTGGATTCCGAGATGGCGAGGGAAGCCGTCGAGTCGGTGACAGACGTCGTAGATGAGGTCGGCGGTGAGCCCCGGCGGCAACTTCACATGGTCGGCGATGGCCTGTGGGTTGCGAGTGTCGAGATACTTGGTCAATCCGTTGACCTGAGCCTGGGTGAGGCCGAAAGACTTGCCGACATCTTGCAGGACAGAACGGGCCCGATAAGTGATGACGTTCGCCACCATGGCCGCCCGCTCCCGCCCGTAGCGCTGGTAGCAGTACTGGATCACTTCTTCGCGACGTTCGGCTTCGAAATCGACATCAATGTCGGGGGGCCGCCCCCGCTCCTCTGACAGGAAGCGCTCGAACGGCAGGTGAAGCCGAATTGGATCCACCCTGGTGAGACCGATGCAGCGGCACACCGCCGAGTCCGCCCCCGACCCGCGGATCTGGCAGTAGATATCGCGCGATTTGGCGAACTGCACCAGATCCCACACCACCAGGAAGTAACCGGGGAACCCGAGCTCCTCGATGACCCCGAGCTCGTGTTCCAGGCGGATGGCCGCCGCCTGTTCCACTCCCCCCACCCCATCGGGATAGATCTCCCCGGCACCTTCCATCACCAGGTGGCGGAGATACTCCATCTCAGTTCGAAAATGCCCCGGCATCGGAAAGTCGGGCAAGCGAGGAGCTACCAGCCGCAAATCGAAAGCCAGCTCGCGCCCGAGCCGAGCTGCGGTCGTCACCGCTCCCGGGAAACGAGCAAATCGGCGCTCCATCTCGGCGGGAGACTTCAGATAGCGCTCATCGGTGGCAGGGCGGAAACCATCGGCCGCGTCCAGATCGCGGCGACCGGCAATGGCGCTCAAGACCTCTGACAAATCGGCGTCGGCCCGATCGTGATAGTGGACGTTGTTGGTGGCGACCAGTGGAATCTTGAGATGCCCGGCAACCTCAGCCAGCAGCTCGTTACGCGGGTCGTCCTCGGGCATGGCGTGATGCCACAATTCGATGAAGAGACGGCCGGCAAAGATCTCCCGCAAACGGGAAGCTTCCCGGCGCACGCCGATAACGTCGCCGGCGGCCGCTGCCCGCGGAACGGCTCCCAGATGGCAACCGGTGAGGGCAATCATATCCTGGCCGGCCGCTTCCGCCAGGTCATCCCAGTCGTACACCGGACGATCTTTCTCCCCCCGGAACTGGGCCCGGGTGATGAGACGTCCCAGGGCTGCGTAACCGGCGGGTGAACCGGCCAGTAAGACAAGGTGGTCGCTGATGTCTTCTCCCATTGGCTTCGAGCCGTGCATCTGACGAATCCGTCCGCGCCGCTTGGTATTGGGGCTCTGAGCACTCTGCGGATCCTCCCCCGGCCCCGGTATCGGGTTGTCACTCGCCCCTGCCAGGCCAATATTCAAACCAACTTCCGCTCCGTAGACGATGGGCAGCCCCGCCGCAGCTGCCGCCAGGCTGAATTGAACTGCACCGTAGAAACCGTCGTGGTCGGTGACGGCCAGAGCTTCGTAACCCAGCTCCGCAGCTCGCTTTACCAGATCGGCCGGGTGCGAGGCGCCGTCGAGAAAACTGAAGTTGCTGTGACAGTGCAGCTCGGCATAGGGCATTTCACATTATCGAACATATGTTCGGTCAGTGTCAAACGGTCCTAAAGTTTCACTACCGTTTGGACGTCTTTAACCCATGATCTATCCGATCCGCGCATTCGTGCTCAGCTTCATCGGCGCCCTCATAGGAGGCGCCCTGTGGCTGCTCATCGCCATAGCCGCCGATCTCGAACGCGCCATTCCTGCCATCCTGGTGGGGGTCCTGGCTGGAGCAGCCACCCGCCTGGAACCCTTCAACCGCGGGCCTGCCGCCCAGGTCTTCTCCGTCATCGTGACGCTGCTGGTAATGGTCATCATTCAGTACTTCGTTGTACGTCAGGCCGTGATCGGAGACCTTGTGAGCGCCGGCCGGGACCGCTCCATCCCCTTCCTCTTGTCCCTCGAGGGGATGTGGCGAATTACTTTCGGATGGCTGCGTACCTATCCGGTGGATCTCATCTCGTGGGCCGCCGGCCTGATGGCCGCATTCCTGCTTCCTGTCGGTGCCGAGATGGTCACTCCTGTGCCCGAGGCCGTCCTAGCC
>CAXMOO010000140.1:0-5525 GCA_964195005.1 uncultured Gammaproteobacteria bacterium | reverse complement strand
GAGCGGGTTATGGGCCAGGCGGGGATGCTCGACTCGGCCCGTTTCGCTCACTTCATTTCCGAGATGACCGGAGCAGATATCACCGAGATCTTCGCCGTGACACTTGGTAGTCACGGAGAAACTATGGTCCCGGTTCCTTCTCAGTGCCGGGTGGGGGACAAGGCACTGACCGACGTGCTCGACGAAGCTGCCATCGACGAACTGGTTGATCGGACGCGCAAGGGTGGCGCCGAGATCGTCGGGCTGCTCAAAACCGGCAGCGCGTATTTTGCCCCGTCGGCGGCTGCTGCCGAGATGGTGAGGGCCATCCTTGGTGACACCAACCAGCAGATGCCGGTGTGTGCCTGGACAACCGGAGAACATGGGATCTCTGACGTCTATCTGGGTGTCTCGGCCCGGTTGGGGGCGGGGGGAGTGAAGGAAATAGTTGAGCTCGATCTAACGGCAGATGAAGCCGCCGCGCTCACAGAAGCCGCCACCGCCGTCAAAGCCAAAGTGGCCGAGCTCTACGAGCTCGAGCTCGACTAGTGGCCTTGCTTCGGCACCGTGTGACGCGCCACCGCTACCATTCCGGTTCGAAAACTCGATAAGGAGTACCCAAATGGCCGTGAAATTCCTCTCCGAAGACTGGATCGACGCCGTCAATGAAGCTCTCGCCACTGACGAGGACTACAAGTCGTCGACGGCTACGACAGAGATAGCTCTCCAATTCGAAGTCGGTGACGGGCCGGACGGGGATGTTCAGTATTCCGTAGCGATGGCGAATGGCGTCACGACGTTCGGTCTGGGCACGGCTGAGGAAGCCGACGCCACCATCCGCAACGACTACGAGACCGCGTCGGCCATTTCCAAGGGTGACCTCAACACTCAGGCCGCATTTATCTCCGGCAAACTCAAGGTCGAGGGCAACCTGGCCAAGATAATGATGAATCAGTCGGCGTTTACGAGCCTGGCTAACTCGCTGGCCGGAATGGACATCGAGTACTAGAAGGCAGTCGGCAGTCGGCAGTAAGCAGCAAGCAGTAAGCAGACGGTAGGCGGTTCTTTCGCCTCGTTGGCGGATGCCAGGGCGCTTTCTCGGGGTAGCGTGCGGGCCGTGACTTCCGACCAGCCCGATTCAGACGTTGAGCTCGTAGAGATCGACGCCTCTAATTGGCGGGCCGCCTGCGCCCTCCAGGTTCGCCCTGAGCAAACCGACTTTGTGGCCCCGGTGTCTTACTATCTGGCGCTGTGCACCTATGGGCCGGACTGGTCTCCACTGGCCATCATGGCGGGCAGGGAGAATGTCGGCTTCGTAATGTGGGCTGTCGATGACGCCGACAACAGCTTCTGGATCGGGGGCCTCCTGGTGAGCGCCGAGTTGCAACGGCGCGGATACGGTCGGGCGGCCATGGAGCTCTTGCTCGAGATGGCCGCCGAGCGAGGACACAAAGAGGTTGCTTTGACCTATCAGTCGGCAAATCCGGCCCGGGAGCTTTACCGCGGACTCGGCTTCGTGGAGACGGGCGAGATGGAGGATGAACGAAGTCGTTGCCCGGTTGGATTTGAGCAACACTCCCTAAGCGACGAGCCCCATGGTCGCGAAGCGGACCACGGGCGAGGAGCGATGAGGGGTCGGCACCGCCAGCCGTGGCGCAGGGCGGAGCGTAAGCCGACTCCGCAAGCGGAGCTTTGCGCCACTACCAACGGCCGAACAGCGATAAGGCAGGCTCCGAAGGAGCCGTGTGCCGAAGAGCAATCAATACTGCCCGGTCAGTCTCCGTTGTTTGACCTTGGCAGAGGCGTAGTCACGATTCATCAGGGCGATGAAATCGAGGCTGATGTCTTTGGGGCACGCCGAGGTGCACTCGCCGATGTTGGAGCAGGCACCAAAAAACTCTTCCATGGTGTCGACCATGTTGACGGTGCGGGCCCAGCGTTCGGCCTGGCCCTGCGGCAGCAGGTTGAGGTGAGCGATTTTGGCTGCAGTGAAGAGTTGGGCGGCACCATTGGGGCAGACGGCGACGCAGGCTCCGCAGCCGATACAGGCGGCCGCGTCCATGGCTGACTCCGAGGCATCTTTTGGCACCGGGACCAGGTTGGCATCGGGGGCGCTGCCGGTGGGCACGGTGATGTACCCGCCGGCCTCAATTATGTGATCGAGTGCGCTGCGGTCCACCACGAGATCTCGAACAATCGGGAACCCGAGAGCTCGCCACGGTTCGATCGTGATGACATCGCCGTCCTTGAACTTTCGCATGTGCAGTTGACACGTAGCGGTGCTCCGCTGGGGCCCGTGGGGAATACCGTCGATCATGAGACCGCAGGTTCCGCAGATTCCCTCCCGGCAATCGTGATCAAACTCGATGGGCACCTCACCGGCGGCGACCAGCTGCTCGTTGACGGTGTCGAGCATTTCCAGGAACGACATTTCGTGGCTGATGTCGGAGGCGTCGTAGGTGACGAACTCGCCCGGAGTGCTCGGGCCTTCCTGGCGCCAGACCTTCAGCGTGACGTTCACTTGTAGCTCCTGGTGGTGAGCTCAACGTTCTCGAACACGAGCTGTTCCTTGTTCAGCGTCGGTTCCGAGTCGGCCCCCGTCCACTCCCATGCTGCGGCATAAGCGAACTCGTCGTCGCGACGCTGCGCTTCGCCGTCCTCGGTCTGGTGTTCCTCGCGGAAGTGACCGCCGCACGACTCCTCCCGGTTTAGGGCATCGCGGCACATGAGCTCGGCCAACTCGAAGAAATCCGCCACCCGGCCGGCCTTCTCCAGGGATTGGTTGAGCGTCTCGCTGTCTCCGAGAATCCGGACGTCCTTGTAGAACTCCTCACGGAGGGCGGGGATCTCGCTCAGGGCCTTCTCCAAGCCGGGACGGTTCCGAGTCATGCCGCAGTATTCGATGAGGATCATGCCGAGCTCTCGGTGGAACCAGTCGACAGAGCGGGATCCCTTGATGCCCATGAACATGCTGAGCCGGTCGTTGACCTCCCGTTCGGCATCCTTGAACACCGGGTCTTCACTCGAGACCGGATCGGTATTCAGGTACCTGGCCAAGTAGTTGCCGACGGTGTAGGGCAGCACGAAATAGCCGTCGGCCAAGCCCTGCATCAGGGCGCTGGCGCCGAGACGGTTGGCGCCGTGGTCTGAGAAGTTGGCTTCGCCGATCGCATAGAGGCCGGGCACCGTGGTCATGAGCTCGTAGTCGACCCACAGACCACCCATGGTGTAGTGGGGGGCGGGATAGATGCGCATCGGGACCTCGTAGGGGTTCTCATCTGTGATGCGTTCGTACATTTCAAAAAGGTTCGAATACCTGGTCTCGATGACATCACGACCCAGCCGCTCAATTGAGTCTCGGAAGTCGAGGTAAACCCCGTTGTGAAGCGGCCCTACGCCCTTGTTGTGATCCATCTGCTGTTTGGCGGCCCGTGAGGCGACGTCGCGGGGCACGAGATTGCCGAAAGCCGGGTAGCGGCGCTCCAGGTAGTAGTCGCGCTCGCTTTCAGGTATGCCGGCGGCCGGACGCGGGTCTTCTGCCTTCTCCGGCACCCAGATGCGACCGTCATTGCGGAGCGACTCGGACATGAGCGTGAGCTTGGATTGGAACTCGTCGCTGGCGGGGATGCAGGTGGGGTGGATTTGAGTGAAGGCGGCATTGGCGAAATACGCACCTTTCCGATATGCCCGCCAGATAGCCGTCCCGTTGCAGGCCATGGCGTTCGTGCTCAAGTAATACGCATTGCTGTAGCCCCCGGTGGCCAGCACGACCGCATGGGCAGAATGTGTCGTGATTTCGCCGGTAGCTAGATCCCGAACGACAACCCCGACTGCCCGGCCGTCTTTGAGCACCACCTCGAGCATCTCGGCCCGGGTGTGAAGCTTGACGGTTCCGATGCCCACCTGGCGGGCCAGCGCCTGATAGGAGCCGAGGAGCAGCTGCTGGCCGGTTTGTCCCCGAGCGTAAAAAGTGCGCGACACCTGGACGCCACCGAAAGAGCGGTTGTCGAGCAGGCCGCCGTATTCACGAGCGAACGGCACACCCTGGGCGGTGCATTGATCGATGATCTCATTGCTGACTTCGGCCAGCCGGTACACATTGGCCTCGCGCGAGCGGTAGTCGCCTCCCTTGATCGTGTCGTAAAACAACCGGAAGATGCTGTCGCCGTCCCCGCGGTAGTTCTTGGCGGCGTTGATCCCCCCTTGGGCCGCGATGCTGTGAGCCCGTCGCGGGCTGTCGTGGTATGTGAAAACGTCGACGTTGTAGCCCAGCTCGCCGAACGTAGCTGCCGCCGAGGCTCCTGCCAGGCCGGTGCCGATGACGATGATCTTGAACTTGCGTTTGTTGGTCGGCGCCACCAGCTTCATGTTGAAGCGGTAGCCCTCCCATTTCTCGGCCAACGGGCCGTCTGGGACCTTGCTGTCAAGAATCATGAGCCCACCAGGCCGGTGCTGATGGCAAGCGGGATGCTGATGTTGCCGATGACGATGAGGGCTGTCAGGCTCAGTGCGAAGTTGCGCCGCCATTGGTTGAAGCGGGGGCTCGTGACGCCCAGACTCTGAAACATGCTCCAGGCTCCGTGGAGGATGTGGAGCCCGAGGGCGAGGTTGGCGACCACGTACCAGCCGGCCACGAGCGGATTCTTGAGGCCATTGATGAGGTTGGCCCTGGCATTACCTTGTTCGAAATTGGTGTGAACGAAGCCCCAGCCCCAGGTGAGGTGGGCCAGGTGGTAGCCGATGAAGAGAAGCACCACCACTCCAGTCCACAACATGTAGCGAGAGGCGAAGCTGGCTTCGATCCAGTCCTGGCGCTCGTACCCGATGGGCTTGGCCTTGCGATTCTTCCACCACAGTGTGAAGCCGGCGTGAACGTGGATGGCAAACGCTGCGAGAAGGCCGAGGCGGGAAGCCCACAGGATGAGAGTTCGAGAAAAGATCGGCTCGCCGAAGTCTCGGAGCCCCTCCGCATACTCGTTCAACCTGGCCGGCTCCTCGTAGAGGTGGAGATTTCCGATCATGTGGAAGAAGAGGAAGCCGAGCCCGGCGATCCCGGAAAGAGCCATCACCCATTTGCGGCCAACATTCGAGCCATAGAACTCGAGGAACCAGGGGAGCTTCCTCGTCCGGGTGGGTGTCTGAGTCGCCATTGCCTATGCGGAAGCTAGCAAGAGAAGAGCAGTCGGCAGTCAGCAAGAGAAGAGCAGTCAGCATTCAGCATTCAGCAATATGCAATAGGCAATAGGCAATAGGCAAGAAATGAGCAGCGGGCAAGAATCTTTGCTGGCTGCCGACTGGATTTGCTCCTCTCCCACGGACTGAAACGAAGTGGGGGAGGTTGGGAGGGGGTGGTTCCCAACAACGGCACCCCTGAGGGAAGCGTTGGTGAGACCCCAGGGTTGCATCACGAGCCGGTCACGACACGCACCGAACCAACAGTTAACTGTTGGGCACCGCCTTGTGCAAGGTCATCAAGAAGCAACAATGCTTCGATAAGTCAAGCTGGCGGCATTCCTGCTGTTGGTGGGCACCACCCACCCCCGCTC
>CAXMOO010000139.1:0-2403 GCA_964195005.1 uncultured Gammaproteobacteria bacterium | reverse complement strand
CCTATCGGGATGAGGAGGTCGATTACGACCATCCGCTACGAACGATCATCGGGTCAATGGCACCCCAAGACCTGACCCGGATCGGACTCGAGTGTCTTAGCTCCGATGCAGTGTCGGAGATGATTGTTGGGGCACCGACCGCGCTCGATTCGATCATGCGGCTCACCGACGGCAACCCGCTGTTCGTCACCGAACTCCTCGCCTCGGGCGAAGATCAGATCCCACTATCGGTGAGGGACTCGGTGATGGCCCGAGCGGCTCGGCTTTCATCAGGGCCTCGGGAAGTTCTTGATGTGGTGTCGGTAATACCGGGCAAGTCGTCGCGACAGATCATCGACAGCATCCCTGGAGTCAGCGAGGAAGACCTGTCCGAATGCGTCCGATCTGGCCTGCTGCTCGCAGCCGACGGCACGACGGAGTTTCGTCACGAGTTCTCGCGACGCGTCGTCGAGTCGGCGCTCAGCCCGGGTCGTCGCCGTGACCTCAACGCTCGGGTTCTCAGCGAGTTGGCCGCCACTGCAGATCCGGTTGATCCGGCCCGGTTGTCTCACCACGCCGCTGAGGCCGAGGACATCGACGCCGTCATCGATTTTGCTCCTCAGGCCGCCCGAGCGGCGATGGAGGTGGGGAGCTACCGGGAAGCAGTGACTCATTTCCGCGCTCTGGAACCGCATCTAGACAAGATTCCAGCGAGGGATCGGGCTGGGGTCGCCGATGACTGGGCGCACAACGAGGTACACCTCGACGAGGAGGCCGCCCACCGGATTCTGAGGATGGCCATCGGCCTGTATCGCACCCTGGGTGACGATCCCGCCTTGGCGCGGTCCCTGACGTTCGCTGTTCGTCTAAACGAAAAGACCGGACGACGCGACGAGGCAGACGCATGCTCAACCGAGGCGATCAACATCCTCGAAGCTTTGCCTCCGAGCCCCGATCTCGCTTTGGCACTGGCTCAGCGGGCCTGGCTATTCCTAATGCGCGAAGACGACGGGCCAGCTCTCGACTTCGCCAATCAAGCCATCCACCTTGCTGAGGAGATCGACGACGAACAGACCATCATCTACGCGCTCAACACCAAGGGCTGTGTGATCTTCCGACACGGGGACCCGACCGGAATGGAGATGCTGCGCGAGGCCGGAGCGCGCGCCAAGGCCATCGGAGACCACTACGAGGAAGTTCGAGCGCTCCACAACATGGCATCTGTGGCGGCCAGGTTGCGCAAGCTGGATCTGGGCGAGCATTACTACCAACGGGCCGTGGAGGCGGAGATCCGATACGAGATGCCGGTCAGCGAACTCGCGGACCGCATAGACCTGGCCGGACTCTGGCTGCGCCAGGGCGAAATGGACGCCGCCGAGGACACGCTCACCGAGATCCTCGCGGCCAACCCTGACCTTCCTTCGTTTGTATCCGATCAAGCCTGGGCCGCGGTGGCGAGGCTCGAAGCCCGACAAGGCCGCCCCACCGCCCAAGAGGTCCTGGAAAGAGCCTGGTCGGAGAGCGAGGCATGGGGGATAAGGCTTTGGCAAGCACCCGCCCTGGCAGAAAGTGTGTGGCTAACCGGTGCCAAAGAGCCCGATCGCATCGCCCGCCTGCGCGAGGTGCTCCTACAGGGAATCCAGAACCAATTGGACTGGGACTCCGGCGAACTCGCCCTGTGGCTATGGGAGATGCGTGAACTGGAGGAGGCCCCGGAGGGGATTGCTGAGCCGTATCGGCTCATCATCGATGGTGAACCGCTCAAAGCAGCCGAACTGTGGGCCGAGATCGGATGCCCCTACGAAGAAGCCATCGCACTATCCCACGGGCCTCCCGACGCCCAACTCCAAGCACTAGAGAAACTCGACACGCTCGGAGCCACCGCTGTCGCCGCCAAGCTCCGCCAACAACTCCGCGCCCAAGGCGTAAAGGTCCCCCGCGGCAGAGCCCACAGCACCCGCAAACATGGCGCCGGGCTCACCGCCCGCCAAGCAGAAGTACTCCAACTCCTGGGCGAAGGTCTTACCAACCCCGAAATCGCCGACCGGCTGTTCGTGTCACCCCGAACCGTCGAACATCACGTCTCCGCTTTGCTATCGAAACTCGACGCCAAAACTCGCCAAGAAGCCGTCACCCAAGCCCACAAACAAGGCCTCCTCGGCCCACCGGCCTAGATACCCGAAACAGCCACAACCCACTCTGCCCAAGGGCGCTCAACGCCACTCATCGCGGCTCAGCGCATATCGGACTCTCGATCTCAGCTGCCGGGAGGAATTCACGTGATTGAAGGCGATGAACACCGACATGGCAGAAAACAACAAGATATCGAACGTGTCAGGTCCGATGTCAAACAGTGCCATTGCTAGCGAAACTCCGACAAAGATCAAGAGAGCTGGGCCGACGAACAGAGCTATCCCAAGGCTG
>CAXMOO010000138.1:0-8885 GCA_964195005.1 uncultured Gammaproteobacteria bacterium | reverse complement strand
CAGATCAGCCCGAGACAGATCAGCCCGAGACAGATCAGCCCGAGACAGATCAGCCCGAGACAGATCAGCCCGAGACAGATCAGCCCGAGACAGACACCCTCGAGCCCCAAGAAGTCGATCAGGAGCCTGAAGTCGTCCCCGAGACTGAGGGACCTCTCGTTACGGAGCCGCTGAAGCTCGTGAGGATCGCCTCGATGGTCCAGACGATGCTGGTGGAGGTGAGGGGAATTGATCTCGACGAAAACGCCGTCAAACGTCTGGAGGACGTTCATCGCCGAACCGTGGCCTCATTGCGCGACATCATGTCTGACGATCTGCGTGACGAGCTCGACCAGGTGGTGCTCCCACTCCGCGCCGGGGTTTCGGAGGCCGAGGTGCGGGTGGCTCAGGCCCAGCTGGCCGGCTGGCTCGAAGGTCTTTTCCACGGCATAAGGGCCAGCCTGTGGGGGCAGCAGGTGGCTGTGCAGAAGGTTGCCATGCAGAACCTGGAGGCACTCCAGGCGTTGGAAGCCAAGGAGGGCTCGAGCCCGGAGGACTCGCCGGGCTTGTATCTGTAGGCGGGGGCTAGGACACTATCCGAGGCGACCGTAGGTTTCGTTCAAGTCTCGAAGCCGGGCGCGCAATTCCTCATTGGCGCTGTCGGGCGCCATCCGCCAACGCCAGTTGCCGCCGACCACATTCGGCTGGTTCATCCTGGCTTCGGTGCCAAGCCCGAGGAAATCCTGTAGAGGCGCCAGGGCGTATCGGGCGATGGACGACCAGGCCAGCCGGATCAGGCCTGCGGGAACGCCGGCCGCATCGACGTGCATGTATCGGAGCGCGTGGTCCTGTTCGGCCGCCGTGGCGCTATCGAACCATGACCGGGTTGTGTCGTTGTCGTGAGTGCCGGTGTAGACCGCCCAGTTGTCGTGGCCATATTCATGCGGAAGGTGGTCGGAGCCTGGTTGGAAGGCGAATTGGAGAACCTTCATGCCGGGGAGCTTGAAGCGATCCCGCAGCCGAATCACTCCGGGGCTGAGCTCTCCTCCCAGATCCTCGGCGATAAGAGGCAGATCTCCGATTGATTCATGGAGGGCCCTCAGGAGGCCACCTCCCGGGCCCCGCCTCCAGACTCCCGTTTCGGCTGTCGCTGCCCCGGCCGGAACCTCCCAGTAGTCGTAGAAGCCGCGGAAATGGTCGAGACGTACCAGATCGACCAGTTTGAGAGTGGACGTGAGGCGGTCGACCCACCATTGATAGCCGTTGTGACGATGCACTGCCCACCGATAGAGCGGATTTCCCCAGAGTTGACCCTGGGGGGCGAAATAGTCGGGGGGGACTCCTGCTTGGACGCGCGGGTAGCCATCGCGTTTCATGGCGAAGAGCTCCCGATTAGCCCAAACGTCGGCGGAATCGTGGGCGACAAAGATCGGAATGTCACCGATGATTCTCACGCCCTGATCGCGAGCCCGGGCCCGCAGCGACTCCCATTGCCGGAAGAAAAGGAACTGCCCAAATTTGATCCGATCGATGGTGTCCGCCAGGTCACGTTTGGCCTCGCCGATCGCCTTGGGCTGACAGTGGCGATACTCATCTGGCCACTCGACCCAGGCCTTTCCGTGGTGGACTTCCTTGAGGGCCATGAACTGGGCGTAGTCGTCCAGCCACGCTTGGCGGCGCTTGAATCCCCGGAACCTGCCGGCAAGCGGATGGGAAGCCCGCCCGGAAACGAACTTCTCGTATGCGTTGGCCAGGAGATCGAGTTTGAAGGGGATCACGGATCCAAAGTCGACGGACTCGTCATCGAACGTGGGATGCTCGATTGCATCGATGAGGCCGTCGGCTTGCAGCGCCTCGGGGCTAATCAAATAGGGGTTGCCGGCGAACGCCGAGAAACTCTGGTACGGGCTGTCGCCATACCCGGTGGGCCCCAGGGGGAGGATTTGCCACAGCCCGCACCCGGTCGCGCCGAGAAAGTTGACCCAGTCATGGGCCGACGGGCCGAGGTCGCCGATCCCATACGGCCCGGCCAGGCTGGTCGGGTGAAGAAGGATGCCGGCGTGCCGCGTCATGGGCGAGTCAGGTTACCTCCAAGCTGGTTCGCGGTCGTCCAAGCACGAACAGTGTTTCTACGATTTGACCGACAGGTAGGGCGTAGCCTAAGTTTTCGCGATCTTCTGCCGATGAGGAAGCATGAAGCCGACCTGCATTTGTGAAATCAGTGGATGCTGCTCCGTACGTGTGAGCGCTAGCTCACACTGTGAGAGCCACCAGACCGAGAAGGCCGCCTAAGAAAGGCACCGCCCGGCTGAGAGGTTCTTGATGGCCGTCGCGTTCCTATCGCGCCGTCAGAGCCTTTTCCACCGCCTCAGAAACATGAGTCGCGAAGTGGTCGTGTCCGTAGCTCGAAGCGTGGAACAGATCCCTTGAGAACATCGCCTCTTCCTCCCAGAATGCCCTGGAGAGATCTCCCCGCACATCAGCTTTGACAGCCCCCGGGTAGCCGGCTGCGACCTCAGCCGAAATTCTGTCGAAGTGACCCGACCGGTACGTGAGGTACCAGCGCAGGAAGCGGGGCAGCCGGGGAATCGAGCCCAGGTCGCCGATCCCGACAATCACGACCATGGACCCGGCTGCCAGAAGGCTCGATGTCATATGGTCGAGGTCGGCGCGAAAAGCGCGGGCAGGAACCCCGCGGATAGCGTCGTTGGCTCCAATGGATATCACGGTCAAGTCCGGGGATGCCGCCAGGGCCGGAGACAGCTGGTCGGCTCGGACCTCCGCGATCTTGGCTCCGCCCACTGCGAGCGATTGGAGGTTGACGAAATGGCGGTCGGTGAGCGATGTCGCCACCCGGCGAATAAAGGAGTCATCGGCATGCTGCACACCCGGCGCCGTGATGGAGCTGTCGCCCAGAGCGATAATGCTGAGGTCGGGGAGGCCCGGATCACCAAATGTGCCTGAAGTCTCGTTGTTGTCATACGAGGGCAGGTCGGGGCGGTGAGCAGCGTAGAGAATCTGGCTAGCCACGACGGCGGCACCAGCAACTGGAAGCAATGGGATGGTCTTCTTCAAGCCCATGTGAACGCAGCATTCTACTTCGGCAGTCGACAGGAGGCAGGAGGCAGGAGGCAGGAGGGATGGTTCTTGAAGGGCGAGGCCGTCGGCCGAGCCGCTCCGAAGCCTCTCTTTCGGCGGCAGCAGTCGACTTCTCGGTCCTTGGCTTTTCTGCGCTTATCAGATCGGCCGAGAAGTGACAGGCGGCACTGCCTAAAGTGAACCCATGTCCCTAGTCAAGCCCCGGTTGGAGCCGGGGTTCCCGTTTGCGGCCCACAACCTGTGGGCAGGCGCCAACGTTGTGGTGCAGAGAATCCTGCCCAGGATGTGGGATTTCGAGCTCGTTGGTCGCAATGCCATCACCGAGGGCCCCATGGTGGTAGCGGTCAATCACTTCAGCCATCTCGACGCGGTCGCCGCCGCCGTCGCGGCGGAGCGGCCAGTGCGTTTTCTCGGCGTCGATGAGCTATTCGGGCGGTCGAAGTTCTTCGATGGGATCACCTACTACATGGGCATCATTCCGATGCCGCGAGGGGCCGTGCCACTGCAGGCGATGCGAGTGTCTTTAGACCATCTTGATCAGGGCGGAGCCGTAGGGCTGTTTCCCGAGGGACGCCGGGTGGCGGAGTGGGGCGAGAGCCCACCCAAGCAAGGGGCGGCGTGGCTGGCCATGCGGGCCGGTTGCCCGCTTGTGCCAATGGCCGTTTGGGGATCGGACCGGGCCATGGGCGTCGACGAGATGCGTATCACTCGTCATCCGATCCGGGTGGCGATTGGGGATCCGATGATGCCGGAGCGCTACACGGATCGCGCTTCGATGACTGAGGCCTGGTGGCAGTGGATGGGGAGCGCATTGACGATGCTCGGGCCGAGGTAGCCCGGGCACTCGCACGACATCGGTACCATTCTTTTTCATGGCAACAACCATCGACGAAACCCGGCCCCCCTATCAGGAGCACCTGGGGCCTCGCTCGCTCTACCTGCGCGACTCGATCCTTGGCGTCAACGACGGTCTGGTGTCGATGTTGCTGCTCGTGGTCGGAGTGGTCGGCGGCGGTGTCGACTCCGATTTTGTGCTTTTGGCCGGGCTTGCCGGCGCTTTCGCCGGCGCAGTCAGCATGGCCGCCGGCGAGTACATGGCTACGAAGTCACAGGAGGAGCTGATCGACGCCGAGCTCGCCCTCGAGGTGGAGCACTTCAAGCATTACAAGGACAAGGAGCTCGACGAGATACGAGAGTTCCTCGGAGACCTCGGCCTTGGCAATGATTCGACCGAAGCGGTAGTCGCCGAAGCTGCCGTCGATGATGATGTCCTGCTCGGGCTGATGAAGGCGTTCGAGTTCGGTGTCATCGACGAAGTGCGACGCAACCCCTACCTGGCGATGGCTACGTCGGGATTGTTGTTCTTGCTCGGCTCGGCCCCGAGTGTCCTTCCCTTTGCATTCATCGACAATCCCAAGGCCGGCCTGGTAGTCGCCATCGTAGGGGCGGTTATCGGGCTGTTCATCGTTGGTGCCCTCAAGACCTTGGTGACCAGGAAGAACCTGGTTCGGAGTGGTCTCGAGAATGTGGCCGTGGCGGGGGTGGGAGCCGCCGTCGCCTACTCAATTGGCCTTGGGTACGACGCCCTGGTGAACTGAGGCGCTGGTCAACTGAGGTCCGTTAGCGGTAGATGTCTTCGATTACCGAGGCGTATTTCTTCATTACTTCTGCCCGGCGCAGCTTCAGTGTCGGCGTCAACTCACCACCGTCGATGGTGAAGTCCTGGGGGAGGATCCGAAACTCCTTTACTGCTTCGGCGCGGGAAACTGCCGCGTTCCCGTCGGCGATGGCCTCTTCGACCTCTGTCTTGAGGTCGGGATCGTCAATGACCTCAGCCACTGCGATCGCAGCTTTCTCCTGGTCCTCCCGCCAGGTCTTGAATTCCTCGGGGTCGATGGTGATGAGACAAGAAATGAATTTTTCACCGTCCCCGATGACCATCGCCTGGCTCACCAGAGGATGGGCCCGAATCCGATCCTCGATAACCGCCGGAGCGACGTTCTTGCCGCCGGCTGTCACCAGGATCTCTTTCTTGCGGCCGGTGATCCGGAGGAAACCGTCCGTATCGAGCCGCCCTAAATCGCCGCTATAGAACCAGCCGTCAGAATCAATCGACTCCGTCGTCGCTTGCTCGTTCTTGAAGTAGCCCTGCATGATGTGGTCGCCCTTGAGCAGGATTTCGCCATCATCAGCAATCCGAACACTTGTGCCCGGGATCGGCTGGCCGACGGTACCTATCTCGGTGGCTCCCGGCCGGTTGAGGGTGGACCCCGCCGTTGTTTCGGTTAGTCCATAGCCCTCGAGGATGTGTATCCCCACGCCGGTGAAGAAGTGGCCCAGCCGGTCCCCGAGTGGGGCCCCGCCGGAGATGGCCCATTCGACCTGGCCGCCGAATACGTCTCTCAGCTTGCTGTATACCAGCTTGTCGAAGACGGCATGCTGGATCTTCGTAAGGGGCTTGATTCGCCCCGCCTGCCTCTGGCTCGAGAAATCGATTGCCACCTTGGCGGCGTAATCGAATATCTTGCCCTTCCCTTCCGAATGCGCCTTGTGCTGGGCTCCATTGAAGACTTTCTCGAAAACCCGGGGAACGCTGAACACCCAGGTTGGCCGGAACATCCCGAGCTCCTCCACGAGGTTCGGAATCCCGGTTGAGAAGCCAAGCCTCACGCCGGCGGTCACGCATGCGACCTGGGTCACCCTGGCAAAGATGTGGGCCAGGGGGAGGAAGAACAGGGTGGAACTGCCCCGGTGAAACGCCTCAGGAATGGCCGCCATCAGTTGGCGGACAAGAAACATGAAGTTGCCGTGCGTGAGCATGCAGCCCTTGGGACGTCCGGTGGTCCCGGACGTGTAAACCAGCGTGGCGAGGTCGCTATGGCTGGTTGCGGCTATCCGGCGCTCAACCTCGGCGTCGTCGCCGCCCCGGGCGGCTTGCTTGATCTGGTCGATCCCTCCGCTCTCGATGACGATCGAGTGTCGGCACGCAGGCAGGCTGTCCGCTGCTGCATCGAAGCTGTCCTTCATCTGCTGGTTCTCGGAGATGACGGCCACCGCTTCGCTATTGCCGATGATCCACTGCACTTGCTCCTCAGAGGAGGTCTCATAGATCGGCACGGTGACACATCCGGCCGCCCAGATCGCATAGTCGAGGTAGGTGAACTCGGGGCGGGTGCTGGAGTGCAGGCAGATCATCGAACCGGGCTCGATTCCCAGGCCGACCAATCCGGCCGCGATCCGTTTCACTTCAGCCGCGAAATCACCCAGGCTGACATCGACAAACCGGTCACCCTCGCGATAGGAGACGGCGGGTTGGCCGGGGCTGTTTTCGGCCATAGCCATGAGGGCTGATACCGGGTTGTCATCTGCCTTGAGTTCTACGAGTGAGGGGCTGGTGTATTCGGCGATCATCCAGCCAGCTTAGGGTTTATCGGCAGTGGACGAACGCTCGGAATTCAGTTCCTCGAAGCGCCGGCGCAGGGCCTCCTCGATTAGCCCGTAGACCAGTAGATACGCCTGGCGATCCTCGCCGTAGGGATCGGGGATGCCCCGGGCGTCGGGTCGAAGCAGCTCGACACGAGCCTGCGGGTCGAGCTCGAGAACTGCTTCGACATGCTCGTCTTCCATGCCGTAGATGATGTCTGCCCTCGCCACTAAGTCAGACGTCAGTGGGCTGGCCCCGTGAGGCGTCAGGTCTATTCCCAGTTCCGCGGCCACAGCTACGCCGTCGGAAGACGGGGGATTTCCAGCCCGGGCGATGATTCCGGCGCTGGCGAACTCAATATCGGTGCTGGCACTCAGCTCCCGTGCGAGATACTCGGCGTATGGCGACCGACAGATGTTTCCGGTGCACACGAAGACGATCCTCATTACAGCTCCCATTACCAGCGCGGCAAGCCTAGGAGCCTGCTGAGTGATGCCGTTGTCGAGAGCGACGGCCAGGCGCGCCTCTCGCAAGGACGAGGTTTCGACACTCCTCGGAGCGGAATGGCGGGGCCGAGGACGCTGCGAGTGGTGATGACTGGTCGTCGAAATCGTCGACATGCCTTGTTCAGCGGGCTCCTAAGAGCCTGCTGAATACCTCAGGATGTGAACGTAGCAGGGGCAAGGGGTGAAGCAGAGGCCCTCGCCTCGCTGCCGGAGCGCGGGTAAAGACCGTGCATATCCGAGCCGGAGTGTTGTCCAACATCTCGCCGGCCGTGCTGCTTCGCCAATTCACAAGGATGTCGATGGGAACCACTCTGGAAAGGGTCGGCCTGGAGCTCGACGTCGGGACGCTCCGCTTGCTCCTGATGCGTCACGAATACCTGTGACTCACGTCGAACTCACCTAATAGCGAGCTGCCCTCGTTTCACACAGGGGCCACATCCCGATATCGTTTGGACATGGCACCCACTCTGTCCCGTTCCCGCACGTTGCGTGTTCTCTACACGGCTCTGGGTCTCGTGAGTTTGGGCCTCGGCTTCATCGGTGTCGGAGTGCTGGGGATCCCCACCTTCGACTTCATTCTGCTGGCGGCATTCTTTTTTGCCATGGGCAATGAGCGGCTTCATGACTGGATCCTTCACCACAGGTGGTTCGGCCCGATGATTCGTGACTATCGCGCCGGGAAGGGATTCACTCTCCGGATGAAGATCACCGGCGTCGTCGCGGTGGTCGTGAGTTTCGGTTTGACCATCGGCCTGGCGGTTCGCAACGTCTACCTGGCTGTCGGGCTGGCGCTACTCGGCCTGGCGATCTGCGCCTACATCGTCACCAGACCTACCAAACATTCGGACGAGGTGACGGTCGGTTAACCGCCCTTCAGACTCCGCAGCGCGGCGGCGACCTCGAAGCGAACCTGGAAGTCAGGGTCGTCGGTTACCTCGACAATCTGGCTGTGGCTTGCCGCAGCGCCAAGGTCGGAGAGTCCTTTGACCGCCTTCCAGCGTATCCAGGCATCCTCGTCTGTCAGGGCCTGTTCCAACAAGCCCCTCATCGCCTCTTCGCCCAGATCCACAGCACAGTCGATCACCGTGCGACGGACTATCCGTGATGGATCCTCGAAGGCCCCCCGTAGCAGCCGGGGGGCGTAATCGGGCGCCGATGTCTGGGAGAGCGTGGCGATCGCCATGCGTCGTATCCGGGGGTCGGTGTCCCTGGTGGCGCTTTCGAGCCGGGCCCGGCTCTTCTCATCGTCGGGATTGAGCAAGTGGAGCTCTTCGGACTCACCGCCGCTCACCAACTCGTCCCTGGTGGGCCCCGAGCTACCGGCAGTAATCCGCCCGGGAGACCAGAACAGGTCGGTGACGGTTGTGACCATGTCGTCGAGGCGGTGCCTCCACAACTGGGAGCGGCGCAGGCCGATCGCTACGAAGTCCCCGGCAACCAGCACGTCGGTCACATCACCATCCTCGAGCAGCTGCTCCACCGCTGGAAGGTCGATGTCATCTCCCCGCCGGTACCAGACCCCAGGAGAAGGCGTGCCGCCGATGACGAAGCGCACATGGCGGGGGTTGGGGGTTGCCTCTGGTTGCACAGGGCCGGAGAACACGCGATCGAAAATGGATGCCTCAGGTTCGGCGCCGCCGGTGACCCAGAGCCGGTAGTTGCCGGTGTCGAATCCGTGCATTAGTGAAAGCTCGGATCCGAGATCGTGTTCGAACCAGCCTGACTGCTCTTCAACATTTCGCCCCAGAAGCATGTCGAGCTTGTCGATGTCGTCCTCACCCCACGGCTGAGCCGAGAAGAATCGCTTGAGCAGGTTCTTTACCGCGACCAGGTCGGCGAAGTCCAGCCGGGTGTAGAGGTCTTCTGTCAGGAAATTG
>CAXMOO010000137.1:0-2100 GCA_964195005.1 uncultured Gammaproteobacteria bacterium | reverse complement strand
CCAGCGAGCAGTCGGTTCCGTCGCAGCCGAAGTAGAGGCCATTCACAAACACAGCCCTGAAACCTGAGATGTGGAGGTTTCCGCTGCCCCCAGACGGGAAGCCCTGCTCGACGAACTGGGGCACCACCCGATATCTGGGGGATCCGACGATGTCGAAAACATCGTCGCCGTCGGTATCGAGATCGAAGAGGTCGACATAGCCGGCGGCGTAGTCGGTGAGGCAGGTGGCGGGCCGGGCTTGCCGTAGCCGATGTACTCCCACAGGGGGACATTGTCGACGTAGTAGTAGTTGTTGTTCTGCTTCAGAGCCAGCTTCGCGGTGGTTCCCTTACCGAGGCGACCCTCGAAGAATGTGCCGTTCACGGTTTCGCCCGTGATCATCCCACCGAAAAGACCGCCGGAGATCCCTTGGAAAGTGGGAAGCGTGTTGGGGCCGAACGGCTCTGCGCAGGTGTCGACCACATCCGCGCCGTCCCATACCCGGATGAAGTGATCCGCCCCGACCGAGATGTTCACCGCTAGTTGATCGCTCTTGTTGAGATTGCAGGGGAGGTTCTCGGTGCCCATGTCGGGATTCCCCCACTGGGCCACCTGGAGAGCACCGAAGTTGCCGGACTCGGATCCCGTGCACGGAGGAGTGGCTTGACCGGTGGTGGACGACCGTAAGCAGAGTTCTGTTCCGCTACCGGCCGAGCCAAGCACGACGACTGGAAGGAGTTGATACCAAGCACGCTGGCAAAGGCGGTCTCCACCGAATGGTCGGGGGTCACCACCCGGTATGTCGCGAGGCCGTCGAAGCTGATGCAAGAGGTGCTGTTTTCGAGGACCTCGCCCTTGAACGTCAGCGCACCCGGGTCGCTGCATCCCGCCCACGAGGCTCCCCACTCCCCGTCGGTGTAGCTGGTGTCGAGGTTGACCCGCACAAGCGACGCGGTTTGTTCGGCCGCCTGGGTTACACCGTCCATGGTGTCGAGGGCACATCAGAGAGTCCTCATTCCCGGGGCGCTTCAAAATGCCTTTACCTCGTCGTCAGATCTCTCGATCTGACTGGCTCGGGCCAGGAGCGCCGGATCAACCGCTGGAAGCCCACCCTCAACGCCTTCGCGATTACTTTCGAAGGGAGGCTCTTCTAGAATCACGACCACCCACCACTAACGAATGACGCGCCAGGCCAGTTACACCGAACGTCTGACAGTCCCTCGTGTCCGGTCCGAATAGTTGACCGTCTGGTGTGATCCTTGCGTATTGGGCAGCCCCTCCCTCACCGGATCAGAAGAGGGGCGTCTGCCGGGAGCGTGACGGACAGGGTCGGGCTGGGCGCCAGGGTGAGTGAGGCGCCTCCCGAGACAGCAAGGCGGTAGGAGACGAACTGGGCCTGCTGGGGGATGACCGGTGAGCCGCCGGAGATGTTCATCGATGCTGCTTCAGGAGTGAAGAACACGCCTTCTAGGTCCATCGAGGCGCCACCGTTGATCTTGTATTTGCTGCTCGACTTCTCGGACCAGACGGCCAGCGCAGTGAAGGGTCCTTCCGATGGAGAGGTCCATGCCGGTGGTGACCCGCCTGCGATGCTGAAGTAGCCGTCGTGTTGATAGATCATCGCCCGGTTCGCGGTGAGTCCGCCGCCGGTGAGGGACAGACTGCCGCTGCGCATGTAGACCCAGGAAGCAAGCTCCGATGACTTGGCGACACAGCCGACAACACTGCTCAGGCAAGCGGCGGGAAGTGACGACGTGGGGTTGTTCTCGTTGAACGTGAGCTGGCCGCTGGTCAGCGAGATCTCGCCGTCGAAGACGACGTTGCCGCCGTTGAACGTCACGGTGTTGCCAGTGAGCCTGAATGTGGCGCAGTCGACGTGCCAGTTTCCGGAGAGGCCGCCGACTGGAGTCACCGGATTGTTGCAGCCATAGAAGTCCGACCAGAGCTGAAAACCTGAAGGTGTGCCGCTCGCCCCGATCGCGGCGCGAAGGTTGTTGATGTGGGGTTCCGCACCTGATGTGCAGCCCGATACCTCAATTCCGTGGTAATCGGGGTAGGACGTCTGGCAGTTGTAAGTGTGGTCGAGAGGGGCTCGAGTGGCTCGATTCGCTCGCCTGATCG
>CAXMOO010000136.1:0-26673 GCA_964195005.1 uncultured Gammaproteobacteria bacterium | reverse complement strand
GAGACAATGGCGCCGGTGTCGTCCATGTCTTAGAGCTATCGCCGACGGGCGTCAGTCGATTGCCGTCGGCAATGGATATCTGCCATATTGCATGGTGGCATCGACCATCGCCAGGATGTTCTCGGCCGGAACGTCGTTCATTACCGTATGCACCGAGCTCACCATGTAGCCGCCTCCCGGCGCCATAACCTCGAGCACCCGACGCACCTCTTCCCGAACTTCCTCGGGCGAGCCCTGCGGGAGGAGTCGCTGAGTGTCGATCGCGCCGCAAAAGGACAGCTGGTCCCCCCAGCGACTCTTCAACTCCTGCAGGTTCGACATCTTTCCGGCACTCGTCTGGATCGGGTTGAGGATGTCTACGCCCATCTCGATGAAGTCGTCGATGAGCGGGAAGACATCGCCGTCGGTGTGGAAGAAGACCTTGGCACTGGTTCGTTCCTTGATGAAAGCGATGTAGTCGGCGTGTATCGGCTTGAGAACACTCCGGTACATGGCCGGGGAGATCAAGAGGCTGTCCTGGGTCCCGAGGTCGTCGCCGATCTTGATGATGTCGACGTTGGGGCCTAGCGCTTCCAGGAAATGGCCCATGAGCACCTTGCAGAGCTCGGCAATCTTCCACAGCAACGCCTCGGCAAAATCAGGGTGGAGAGCCATGTTCAACAGGAACGCCTCCATACCCTGCATGGCAAACGCCCGCTCGAATGGGAACAGCAGCCAGGGAGTCGCCATGATCGCGTACTCGTTCTCGGCGGCCAGCCGGGCGCTTTCGGCGGCAACGTGAGCCACGCGGGTGGGGTCGTTCATGTCCGGCCATGGATAGTCGTCGAGCTCAGCTTCCGTGGTGGCATCAACCAGCGGCCACACCATGGGAAACCATTCTTCCTCACCGACCTCGATGGCGCCCGAGCCCCATGAATTGATGTAGTCGGAATGTTCCGGGCGGTGCGCGTTCCGCTCGAGGATATGCGCAGGCTCGACATCGAAAACACCCCGAACGTCGGTGCCGAGCCGTACCAGCGCTTCTTCGTCCGGGAGCACAGTGCCGAGCTCAGGCCACTCGTAGATGTACCTCTCCTCGGCGGTGATGCCCAACAACTCCTTGAGCTCTCGATATGGCTTCGCTTTGATTCCGGTCGCGTTGCTCACACCGAGGACGATGGGAACTCGGTCTGGCTCCTCGTGGTTGATGGCGGCAAGCATCCTTGTCCGTGGTGTCATGTATGCCCCTCAAGTCGCACGGTGCCACTGTATGAGAGAGGAACTCAGCCGACCGGGGCCTTTTGGCCATTTCGGGAGACCGAGGTGCCCGACTTCCTGTTCCGCCGGTCGATGGCGACGTATGCCCCTCCGCCGATGATCAAGACTGCAGCTGCCACGGTCCAGGCCAGGGGGATACCGGCCGCCTCCGCCAGGGCGGGGAGTGTGAGGGTGCCGGCCAGTGCTCCGAGCTGGAGGGCGAGTGAGTCGAGCGAGAGGATTGTCGAGCGCTGTTCGGCCGACACCTGATCGTGGAGCATCTGGTTGTGCAGTGGTCCGGCAATCCCGACGAAAATGTACACGGACGTGTACAGGAGGGCTGAGCTCGCGAACCCTCCGACCGCCGCCAGTCCCAGTAAGGCCGCTCCTCCTGCCACGTGCACGCCGGCAGTCAGCAAGGCATCCCGACGTCCGAGCCGTCTCGAAAGCCAGGGGCTCAGAGCCGAGCCGGCAGCGGCGGCGAGAAATGCCGCAGTTGCCAGGAATCCGAATAGTTCGGTGTTGCCTGCGGCGCCGTCGAGCAGATCAGAGAACCGCGGCTGCCACAGGGCCTCGATGCTTTGGATCATCACGCCCACCGTCACCATCGCGAGAAACAGGGCCCTCACCACTGGTTGCCGAACCGCGATTCTGAGGCCCTCTCTGACCACGGTCGGAACCTCGGAGATGGATTCCCGAAGGTTGTCCCGGCGTCGCCCCACCGCCTCTTCGGTGACGAGCGCAATGGTGGCAAGCAGATGCAAGGTCCCCACGATCAGCGCCGCCAGCACGGGCACGGTGAGCTCCGTGAGGATGGCTTCGCCGTCGACCGCCAGGCCCGGCAACAGCTTGGGGATGAGCCCCCCGGCGAGTGAGCCGCCTGCAAGGGCCAGCCCGGTCACAACTCCGGCTCGAGACAGCCCCGGTTGGAGGTCGGCGTCGGGGTCGAACTCGTGGGTAGCGTCGACAAACCAGGCCTCGAGAGCTCCCGAGTCCAGGGCCCGGCCTGCCCCCAGGATCACCCACGAGGCGATGAAAGCAGCCGTGTTTTGGGCAAAGAGAAAAATGAGCAGTCCCATGATGCTGATGGCCGAAGCCAGGGCCAACACCGGGCGGCGTCCCAGGGCGTCGGCCAACCCACCTGTGGGTAGCTCGAGGATCGCCACAGTGATGCTGTAGGTGGCGAGCACCAATCCGATCTCGGTGAGGCTCAGCCCGCGAGACTGCATCGCCAGAACCATCGTGGGGATGATGAGGCCCACGGAGAGCCAGCGCAGCCCGAGCACGATGAGGAAATTACGCCTGACCCGACCGAGCGCCGACTCACTCATATCGGTAGCCCTTCGGTGGGGAAGGCCTGCAAGAGGACGGCGACCCGCTCGACGTCGGGCCCGGCGTCGGGTCCCAGGTCGTGCTCGTCGATCAGAGTGTGAATGGCAGACGTGAGGGCCCGCAGGCCGGCGGGATCCAGGTAGATCCATTGGTCATCGAGCGCGGCTGCATCGATCCAATCCCGGCCCCATTCGTGCTCTTTCTCGAAATATGCGTTGAGGAACTCCGCCTGAGTGCTGAGTATTTGGCGGCGCATAGTGTCGGCTACCGCCGCCGCAGCCGGGTCATCCAGAAAGTCGGCCATCGACCAGTGGGTGATGTCGTGTGCGGCTTTCCACCATTTCTCGCGACCGGTGCCCAACTCCTCATCAACTTCGATGAAGCCGTGGCGTGCCAGCTGGCGCAGGTGGTAGCTGGTGGCCCCGCTGCTCTCATTCAGCTTCTTGGCAAAGGAGGAAGCGGTGCCCGGGCCTTCCAGCCGCAGGAGACCCAGCAAGCGCATTCGCAACGGGTGGGCGAGCGCCTTCAAACGCTCGGGGCCCTCGACGTTGGTTACTCGTGGCTTTCTCATATAATGCAAAGATACCTTTGCAAAGAAAGCTTTGCAAGTTAGACCTCACCCTCGGGGTGATTCCGACAGTCCCGACCCGATCAGGTTCACCAGCTCGCGGCGTTGCTGAATGACAGAACGCTCCCCCCACGGCATGACCCACCTCCACGACACCGTCCCCCGGGTGTGACCCGTATGCCCGAACGCGCGGCACCCATGAGCCCGGTCCATGCATGAGGGAGTGGTGGCCGGGGAGATCGGTGAGGGTCATTGTCTTGACTCCTCCCTCGCTCTCGAGTGCTCACGTCTGGCGGAAAGGGACGCCGCGAAAACGATTACTGAAGCGCGAAAACAATGTAGCGGGTGGATTTGACGAGACTCAGGCCGTCGCGTAGCTTGTCGGTTGTGAAGAGGGAAACCTCTGAACACTCTTCGGAACCGCAAGGAACTGAGGAGCGGCTCCGCCGGACTCCCCGCAAGGGGAACGGCCAAGAGGGTCTTCGGGCTCACTTGATCGCTGACGGAGCCACGACCCTCTCGGGAGGCTTCGGCCAAACGAGTGGGTAATCGGAGTAGCTTCGGTTGCTTCGACGGAAGCCCCGGGGGGGCGAAGGCTTCGGCCGACGCTCAACCGGGGTATTCCGCGTGGGGGTTTTCTAGCTGATGCCCAGATTCCGCAGGAACGCCTCGTTGTTGGGCTCACGACCGAGAAATTCTTGTAGAAGTTGATCGGCGTCCTTAGACCCGCCCTGCTCGAGGATGACCCGCCGGTATTCCCTGCCCACCTTTTCGGCGAGCACACCTTCGTCCTGAAAGCGGCTGTACATGTCGTCGCCGAATACCTTGGACCACAGGTAGCCGTAGTACCCGGCGTCGTAGCCGCCCATGATGTGGCCGAAGCTGGCGAGGAAAAACGTGCCCTCCGGATAGGGGAGGCCGGTTACGTCGTAGGCCTCCCGATCGAGCGCCTCGAGATCCCAGGTTTCTGAGTCGTCGTGGACGGATAGATCGATCACGCCGAAGTAAGCCTGGCGCAGTGTGGAACTGGCGACGTTGACGTCGCGGGCAGCCACCAGGTGGCTAACAAGATCGGAGGGGATGTTCTCACCGGTGGCATGGTGCCGGGCGAACCTCTGCAGCACCTCTGGTTCCCAGGTCCAGTGCTCCATGATCTGTGACGGCGCCTCGACGAAATCCCACTCGGTGTTAGCGCCTGAAAAGCGGGCAGACTCGGCTTGTGTGAGGCACTGATGGAGGATGTGTCCGAATTCGTGGAACAGAGTCAGGACTTCCTCGTGCCGGAGCAGGGAAGGGGCATCGGCTGCCGGCTTTGTGAAGTTGGCCACCATCGCTGCCACCGGCCGCACATATTCACCGGAGGGTTGTCGATACCCCGGCACAAGGTCGAAGGCGGCAGCGTGGCCATATTTGCTGTCGCGGGGAAAGAGGTCCATGTAGAAATACGCCAGATGCTCCCCGGTCTCGGAATCGGAGATTTGGTAGAGGTAGACGTCGGGATGCCAGGCATTGACCTCCATAACACGGGTGTAGGAAACTCCGAACATCTGCGACGTGACTTCGAACACTCCGTCAAGGACACGCTCCAGCGGGAAGTAATTGGCGACCTCGTATTGGTCGACCCCGAATTCTTCACGGGTGATCCTGGTCGTCAGGTAGGTGATGTCCCATTGCTGGAGAGTCTCATCTCCGAACTCGGCTTCGAGCATCTGCTGCATCTTCTCGTGCTCAGGAACCACCTTCTGTTGCAGGCGAGGGACCAGGCTGTCATAGAAAGTGGCGACTCGATCAGGGGTCGCCATCTTCACCTCCATGCGGTGGTCGGCCCAGGACGGGTAATCAAGCAGCCTGGCGACGTCGCGGCGGATGTCGATCGCCTCCTCGAGCAGAGGCCGATTCTCGGCGACGGCCGAAGTGGATCTCTTGCGCCATAGCTCCTCTCGTCGCCGGCGGTTGGTGGCGTTTTGCAGATATGGAAAAAGCTCGGGGTAGTCGAGCGTCACACGAAATGTGTCTTCCGCCTCTCCGGAGCTCAAGGCATCGATGTACGTCTGAGGCAAACCGTCGAGCTCGTCAATGGTGACGTCGATCCAATCTTTGTAGCCGTCGACATTGGATTGGAACGCCACTTCGAGCTCGACCAATCGTTCCTTGAGCTTCTTGAGCTCCGCCTGACGCTCGGGCTCGAGATCGTGCCCGGCCCGATGGAAGTCCCTGAGCCAGAAATCCATCAGGCGACGTTGCTCTGGTGTCGTGACCGGATCGGCGTCTGCGAGCTCACGCAGTGCCTGGTAGAGATCGGCTCGAAAAACGACCTCAATTCCCCACTTGTTGAGTCTTTCCTCTGCCGACGACCCCGCCTCACGCACCGCCTCATCGGCATGCACACGCGCCATGAAGGCGCCCCGCCCATACGCGATGCTTACGACGGCGCTTGCTTCATCCAGCGGCAGCAGCGTGTTCTCAACGGTGCGGGCCCCTGCTTCTGCCACGACCCCCTCGATCAACGCGTTGGCTTCGACGATGCCCTTTTCGGTTATTTCCACCATGTCGGCAGCCGTAGTCGTGGTGTAGTCGTAAAGCATGCGGGAGCGAGGTTAGTGCTCGACCCGGCAGCAAAGCACTTAACATCCTGGCCATGAGCTACCCCGCCAGACTGCTGACCGAAGGCGAAGTCGTGGTTCGGGCCTTTCGGCCCCACTGGAAATCGCTTGTCATTCCGGTCTTATGGACCATGCCGGCCGTCGTCGGCGCCGTCCTCAATGAGTCACTTACTCCCACCGGGTTTCCCCGCAACGCCGTCTACGGCATCATCGGGTTGGGATGGATTGTGATCTCCGGGATGCCGATCCTCCGGTGGTGGTTCACGAAGTTCGTGCTGACGAACGAACGCCTGATCCTGCGCCAGGGCATCGTTGCTCGCAGCGGCGTCGAGATCCCGCTCGAAGTCATCAACGACGTGTTATTCAGCCAGACCGTGTTCGAGCGGCTTCTCGGGTTTGGCGACCTGGTGATCGAATCTGCCGGAGAGCAGGGTCAGAGTCGCTTTTCCAACATCCCCCGCCCCGAAGACTTCCAGAGTGAGCTCTACCGACAACGAGAAATCAGGGCCAGAGACCTGTCAGGGGCTGGGCCCGAGCCGGCGATTGACACGCTCGCCAGGCTGGCCAGGCTTCATGAGGACGACGTCATTAGTGACACCGAATTCGCCGCCAAGAAGCAGAAGCTGCTCGACGAGATTTAGGAGGCCGGTCGAGACTCCACCACTAACTGCTCAGCTCAATCCCAACCGGGTCAATAATCGATCCCTCTGAGCTTCGAGCTTGGCTCTGGCCTTCAGCAGGCGGTTGCGTCGCTTTTGAAACTGCTCAACGTCGCGTGCGGTCATCGCAGCGTTCTCTCGCTCTACCGGGTCTTCGGACACGGCCGCGTCCCGAGCAGCATCATCGGCCAGGGATTGGTGGTAGGACAGCTCATCGGTTACTCGCGTGATTTCCTCGTCCAACAGCAGAATTTGGTCGTTGAGAGCGAAGAGGCGCCGTTCGGCACGAGCCATCAGATGACAACTCCGTTCTGGACGATGGTGAGCGGCCATGCCAGGGTGCCGAGATCTTCGAGCGGGTCGCCTTCCACCACCAAGAGGTCGGCTACCTGGCCGGCTTCTAGAACGCCTAGCTCATCCCAGCCAAATACCGAGGCGGCCACCGATGTCGCGGCTGCTATGACCCCGGCGTTGGTCATGCCGAGGTCTCGCAACAGAGTCATTTCGTCGACCAGCTGACCAGGGGGATTGAAGGGAGTGCCGGCATCTGTGCCCGGAAGCACCATCACCCCGGTCTCAATAGCCGTGGCCGTCGACGCCGCGGCGACTTCATCCACCTTGGCCGCTCGCTTGAGCAAGTCCCGGGGGAGCTCGAACTCGCGCTGGAGGATGGCCTTTATTGGCACCAGGGTGGGGATGAGCGCTACTTCTTCCTCCATCATCCTGACGGCCTGGTCGGCCGTGGCCGCAGTACCGTGCTCGATGGTGTCGATGCCGGCGTCCAGCACCAGTTCAATCCCTTCGGGACCGTGGACGTGTCCCGCCACCAACACGCCCATCTCGTGGGCCGTCTCCACGGCAGCGAGGACCTCGTCTGCGGACATGACGATGTCGTAACCGTGAGTGCCGGGTCCCAGTACACCACCGGTGGGGAAGATCTTGATCAAGTCGGCACCGCGCTCGATTTCCTCGGTTACGGCTCCGGCAACTTCCCCGGCTCCCTGAACCTCAACGCCTATCGTCTGACCGTGGCCCCCCTTGGGGGTAATGCCCCGCCCGGCGGCGATAATTCGAGCCCCCTGCAGGTCTCCTTCGCGTTGCGCGGCAGCAATGTCGATAGCGACTCCCTCTCGGGAGCCCACGTCGCGAGCGGTGGTGATACCCGCCCGCAGGAGCACGGAGGCAGCGTGAGCGGCCCGGATTACAGTGCGGCTCACCGGTTCTTCGGCAACGTCATCCACCCCGGACGGAGTGGGGGAGAGACTGATGTGCACATGGCTGTCGATCAGCCCCGGTAGAACCGTTCCGCCCTCTGCCGGGATCGCCAGCGAATCGCCGATGGGTGCCTCGTCGTCGGGTCCGACCCAGGAGATCTCGGCCGCTTCCCAAATGATGGTTTGCTCTTCGAGGGGTTCGGCGCCTGACCCATCGAACAGTCTGGCCCCTGTGATCGCGACTCGTGCCATGGGGCACAGGCTAACGAGGGCACACATCACCGGGAGGCGGTTAGCCTGCCGGCGGTGGCCACGTTCCACACCTCTTTCGGTTGGGTAGCCATCGGGCTGACCGGCGCGGCCGGGCTGCTCGGGATCGGCTACGCCATTGCCCGCCGGGAAGTACCTCGCTGGTTTTCCTGGGTGGCGGGAGCCGCGATCGCGGCCATGGTGGTGCAGGTGCTGGCGGGTGTCTACCTCTACCAGCAGGACGAGCGTCCCGGATCTCAGCACATGTTCTATGGATTCGTGATCCTGTTCACCCTCACGTTTGGGTATGTGTACCGCTGGCAGCTTTCCAAGCATGCAGGCCTGCGGTGGGGTCTTTTTTTGCTGTTCGTGATGGGCCTGGGAATCCGCGGCGTGATGACATTCGGTGAGAGCTTTTAGTGTCCTGAGTCGTAAGTCTGTGCTGATCTCGCCGAGTCATCGGCGTTCATGGCAAGGACGCAGGACGAAGGCATAGTGGGGCTACGTCGAGGACGAGGACGCAGCCAGGGGCGTCGAGGGCCGGCGAGATTCTGTGCATGATTTGCGACTCGGGCACTGAGAACGAGAGGCGCGCGGCGGGCACTCCTCGTAGCATGACGCCGGCAACTCAGTCGTAAGGAGGGCATTGTGCTGCTCGAAGGAAAACGCCTCGTGATCACCGGGGTGCTCAATGACAGCTCAATCGCATGGCACGTTGCCCGGGTGGCACAGGAGGAGGGCGCCGAAGTTGTTCTGACCGGGTTCGGGCGGGCGATGGCGCTGACGGAACGGGTGGCCAAGCGGCTCCCTTCAACTCCGGACGTCCTCGAGCTTGATATCAACCAGCCGGCGCATATGGAAGCTCTCGCCACGGATTTGCAAGAGCGTTGGGGCGCTGTGGATGGCGCCCTCCACGCCATCGCCTTCGCGCCGGAGGATGCGCTGGGAGGCAACTTCCTCAACACCCCGCCGGAGAGTGCCCAGATCGCCTTTATGACGTCGGCGTTTTCGTTGAAGACCCTCGCGGTGGGGTTACGCACGCTCATGCAGGCTGCCGGCGGCGGCAGTGTGGTGGCGATGGATTTCGACAATACGAAAGCGTGGCCCATTTACGACTGGATGGGAGTGTCCAAGGCGGCCCTCGCGTCGATTGTTCGTTATCTGGCTCGCGACCTCGCGATTGACGGCATCCGGGTGAACGCGGTGTCGGCCGGGCCACTAGGCACCGTTGCCGCTAAGTCGATCCCCGGGTTTGCCCAGCTAGCGGCGCTCTGGGAAAAGCGGGCGCCACTGGAGTGGGATACCGGCAATCCCGACCCCGTGGCAAGGATGGTGGCGGTCCTACTCAGCGATTGGGCCCTCGCTACCACCGGGGAGATCGTCCATGTCGACGGGGGCTTCCACGCGGTCGCGGCCGGGGTCGACGAGTAGCACCCCGGCTCCCATCTCGAGCCTGGGCTCCATGTCCTCATCTGCCCTCGGGAAGGCCAACGTAAAGGTGGCGCCGCCTCCGGGGGTCTGTTCGAGCCAGGCGCGTCCCTCCATGGACTCGGTCAGATCCTTCACGATATTGAGCCCGAGGCCGGTGCCACCCTTGAACCTGGTATCTGGCCGCTCAATCTGGGTGAAGCGCTCGAAGATGGTGTCCAGGTACTCGTGGGGGATTCCCTCGCCGTGGTCGACAACCGCTATCCATACCTCATCGTGAACCGCTCGTGCGGTCAGCTCAACCGGGGCGTCTTCGGCGTACTTGTGGGCGTTGTCGAGCAGGTTGGTGATCGCCCGCGAGAAATGATCTACATCGAGGGCGACCGGAGGCAATAGGGGAGCAAGCTCAACTGTCACCATTTCCTGCCAGGTCGGGACGATCTCGATTATGCGCTTTAGCACAGCCTCCAGGTCCACCACTTCGAGGCGGATGGGCAGGGCCTGGTTGTCGATCTTCGACACAGTGAGGAGTTCTTCGATCAGGTGTTTGAGCCTGTTGGCCTGAGTCGTTGCCGATTCGAGAAGACTCCGGGATGTGGGGTTGTCGGGAGCCAGCTCCGGGCGCGCCATTGTCGACAGGGCGCCGATGACGGACGTAAGGGGGGTCCTCAGCTCATGGCTGACCACAGAAACAAAGTCTGATTTGAGCTGGGCCAGCTCGGTCATCCGCCGCCCGGTCTCCTGGGATTTTTCATATCGCGCCAGGTGGTCGAGCACCAATCCGGCGGGGGTAGCCAGCAGTTCGAGAGCCGCCAGGTCGGCTTCGGTGAAGTCGGTGGGCTTATCGGCCACGATCAAGACGCCGATGGTTCTGCCCTCCACCCGCAACGGAACCGCTGCGACCCGCTCAACTCCAAGGTCGGCCAGCAGGCGGTCTCCCGAGAGGTCCACCCCGTCAAGCTCGTTGGACATGTAGGGGGCTCCACTGGCGAAGACGGTGGCAGCAGTGGCGTCACCGCCGACCGCGAATTCGTAACCCTCAGCTTCCAGAGCCTGCCCGGCTACCCAGATGGGAGACAGAGCAGCGAGGATTTCCTGCTCGGGGCGATGAAAGGCAACCAGGCCCACCTTCGCCTCCACGTACCCGGCCGTGCGAGCAACCAGCTCGGGAAGCACCTCCCTCAGGTCCTCGCCAAGGCCGATTGTGCGCGACACTTCATAGAGCTGCATCAGCTCACCTTCCCGCTTGCGGAGTGCCTGTCGCTGGCGGTTGAGGGCGTGAAGTCGCCGAACGGTGTCGGTGGCCTGCGATCTCAACTCGTGGATGGTTGTTCCCACGATCAGGGCAGTCATAGCGAGCGCGCCGACCCTGAAAAGCTGGCCGTAATCGGTCAAGGGAGTGGGGCTGATCGAAATCGAGATGCCGTAGGCGCCGAGCGTCAGAGCGGCGGCGAGCGCGAAACCTGATGGTGCGAGTAACACTCCGGCGTAAATGATGATCCAGGCCGCGGCGACGAACAGGCCAAGGGTCGAGTCGTGAGAGGGAGCGGTGGCCACCATGGCCGCCGCCAGCATCGTGAGCCATAGGAACACCAGGGCCGAAGCGAGCCTACGCTGAATGATTCGTGTCCACGGCACCGCTGTGAATGTCAGCGTGCCGGCCGCGATCGCTACGAGAGGTATTAGAAACTCGTCATCCTGTAGTCGACCCGTGTCCCAGAAGAACCAAGTGAAGGCACCAATGCCTATCCAGGATCCTGCCAACCCGTAGCGGATTGAGCGGAGGCGGGATTGGGCAAGATGGACGGTTCTGTCGCGGGATTCGCGCTGGCGCCGAACCCGCCGGCCCTTTGCTTGCCCTCTGGCCGTTCCCTGGGTCGCTCCGACCTTTGCAGCTGCATCGTTCCTCACTTCCTTGAGCTCGGCGGATGCTTCCTTGCCGGCTACCCGCAGATGCCGGCGGAGCTCCCGCTTCGTCCAGTCGCCTGCGGGGACCTTCGACATCCGATAATCCGCGCTCTTGCGACGTCGTTTGGCGACTGCGATGCGGGCCTTGCCGTCGCCGCGCTCCTGGACGATGGCTTGTCGGGCGGCTCGTTTGGCAGCCCGGTTTGCCGCCCAGTCTTTGCGAAGTGAGGGTGCCCCCTCCCGGTGATGTTCCGGCGGATTGTCGGGAGGCGACTCCGGCGCTGAGGCAGCAATCTCGGCCTGCACCGCTGCCGGAACCGCGTGTGGTTCGGTCTCCGGTGGGTCCTGCAAAGCCGGTTGGGTGGATTTATCAGGTTCTTCAGGCTTGTCGGGTTCTTCAGGCTTTTCAGGCTTCCCAGAGTCGATTTTCTCCGGTGGGTCTTCGCGGGGGGTCGATTCGGCGGGTAACTGAGGAGGTATTGAGCCTTCCCGGCCAGCGGCGGATCGCCTCCGTCTGGAAGGACGCAGGTTGGACATCTGCTGGTAGATGTTCCTATCCATTGGGCGCTGCCGGTAATGTCGTTATGTGCCTGAGGTACTAGTTCTTTTCGGCGGAAGATCAGCAGAGCATGAGGTTTCCTGTGTCTCTGCAGCCACCGTTGTCGACGCTCTGATCGAAGCCGGCCATGGGGTCACGCTGGTCGGTATTGACCCGGCGGGAGGCTGGCATCGCGTCGATCCTGACAGTCGGCCGTTGGCGGCCGCAGGCCCCGAGCTCACGCTGAGTGTGCCAGATGGGCGTTTGGCAAGTTCCGACGGCGCGGTGAGCTACGACGTGGTTTTTCCTGTGTTGCACGGTCCTTACGGCGAAGACGGCACGATCCAGGGTTTGCTCGAAGTGATTGGCGTGCCCTATGTGGGCGCCGGGGTGCTGGCATCTGCTGCCGCTATGGATAAGGACCTCTCCAACCGGCTCTTTCGGGAGGCCGGGCTGCCAATGGCCGAGTTCATGAGTGTCGAGCGATCTGGTTACACGCCCGGTACCCATGGAGAGATTTTGGAGAAGTTCGGGCTGCCGCTTTTCGTCAAACCCGCCGCGCTCGGTTCGTCTGTAGGAATCAGCAAGGTCGCCGAGGACTTCGAGCTGGCCGAGGCCATGGTCAAGGCTTTCAAGCACGGGGATAAGGCCCTCGTAGAAGAGGCAATTACGGGCCGGGAAATCGAGGTGGCGGTGCTGGAAGGGCCCCGCACATCGGTCCCCGGCGAGGTCGTCACAACCGGGTGGTACGACTATTCGGCCAAGTACCACGATGACGCCACCGAGTTACTGGTGCCGGCCCCACTGACGGATGGTGAGGTACGCGAAGTCCAGGATCTCGCCGCCGCCGCGTTTTCGGTGCTGGGGGTGGCGGGCCTGGCCCGGGTCGACTTCTTCTACGAGGAGGGAGGCCGAGGGTTTCTAGTTAACGAACTGAACACCATGCCGGGCTGCACATCCCGCTCCATGTTCCCACTGCTGTGGGAGGCGAGCGGCATGCCCAACGCCGAGCTGTTCGATGAGTTGGTGAATTTGGCGGTGGCTAGAGGGACACCACGGGGCAGGTGACGGTGCGGACGATGCCCTCAACCGAGGGAACGCTGCTCGCGACCAGCTTGCCGAGCGCGTCGATGTCTTCAGCCTGGGCGTCGACGATGACGTCGTAAGGCCCGGTCACTGCGCTGGAGCGGACGATTCCGTCGAGCTTGCCGAGGGCTTCAGCCACGTATGCGGCTTTTCCGACCTCGGTCTGAATGAGCACAAAGGCTTCAACCAATTTTCCTCCTCAGAATCTTGAAACATGACTATACGCCGGGCCGGCGATGCCCGCTTCGCCACCCGGGGCGGCGAGTGCCAGAGGCGAAGAGTTGCTAGTAACCGTCGCTGCCGAAGCGGAGGCGAGCGGCGTAATCGACGCCATCTTCGGTCTCGAGGTCGAAGACGACCCGTTGGCCCTGGCGGAGCATGAGGAAGATGCTGCCCCGGAGGCTTCCGGGCCGGAGGAGCACGTTCTCACGGTTGTCGTCGCGAACGATCACTCCCACTTCAGTGGCCGGATCGTATACCTGGACGACACCCTGCATGGGCCGGGAGTATAGGAGTCAGAGCAAATCTCCCGTGACTTCGGCAATGCTCGAACAGCCGCACAGGGCCATGGCGGTGTCGACTTCATCGCGCAAGAGATTGAGGGCCGAGGCCACACCGTCGGCACCGTTTACCGCAAGTCCCCAAAGAATTGGCCTCCCGACCAGCACGGCCCCGGCACCCCGGGCCAGAGCCTTGACAATGTCGGTTCCCCGGCGAATTCCCCCGTCGAGCAGAACTTCGATCCGACCGTCCAGCGCTTCGACCACTTCCGGCAAGGCATCGATGGTGGCAGGCGAAGTGTCGAGCTGGCGCCCACCGTGATTGGAGACCACGATCGCGGCCGCGCCGTGATCGACACACCGGACTGCGTCATCCCCTCGCACCACGCCTTTTACGATGACCGGCAGACTGCTGGCGCCGACCAGCCACTCCAGATCCGACCAGGAAATCGCCGGGTCCATCATGTCGTTGATGTATTCGGTGAGGCCCGAACCATCGAGCCTCTCTGGGAAGTCGCCGTACCCGGCGGGAGCTGCGTTCTCGACGCGGACGTTGGAGGGAAGCCGAAACCGGTTTCGAATGTCGGGCTCACGCTTCCCGAATATCGGGGCGTCCACAGTGAGGGCTATCCCGGCGCAGCCGGCAGCGGCGGCTCGTGCCACCAGTTCCTCCGTGAGGCCGCGGTCCTTGTATATGTAGAGCTGGAAGAAGACCGGTCCGGTCGCAGCCTCGACCACTTCCTCCATGGCCACCGTGGACAAAGTTGATAGAAACATGGCCGTTCCGGCCGTTCCCACCCCTCTAACCGTGGCCAGCTCTCCTTCCGGGTGGGCCAGCTTGTGGAAGGCAGTAGGGGCTGCCGCCACCGGCATTGAAATGTCATGTCCGAGAATGCTGGTTGACAGGTCGCGGTCGCTCAGGCCGGCCAAGACTTTGAAGCGAAGCTTGATCTTGTTGAACGCGCTCCGATTGTCCTTCAGCGTGACTTCGTCATTGGCGCCGTGGAAGTAATACTCGAAGGTTTCGGAGGGCAACCGATCTCGGGCGGCGGCCTCGAAGTCAGAGAGGTTGACGAGGTCCATCGAGCAAGCCTAGGTGTGACAACCACGAACGTTGTCCCTGGCGGGATGGTGCGGGTGGTTCTCTGATGGGTGCTATGTGCGGGTCGCGAGCCTTCTTTGACCGGAACGGCGGACGTGGCCCAACGGGCTGCCCGATTCACCTCCCGACCCTTTGGTAGATTGCCAGAAGTCCCGCGTGGAAGGTGAGAGGGTGGAATTCGGATTGCTCGTGACCCAATTCAGTGGACAGTGGAATCACAGTCTTGGTGACGCCCGCATGGCCGACCACATCGGGCTTGATTCCATCTGGATGGCGGATCATCTGCTCCCTATGGATGTAGAGGGCAATGTGTTCGAGGGCTGGACGGCGATGGCCGCGCTGGCCGGTTCGACCGAAAGTGTACGGCTCGGACATCTCGTGCTGGCCGCATCGTTCCGCAACCCTGGTCTTATGGCCAAAATGGCGGCGACTCTCGACCACGCGTCGGAGGGGCGGTTCGACCTCGGTTTAGGTGCGGGGTGGTTCGAGGCCGAGTACAAGGCCTTCGGCTACCGGTTCCCGTCACCGGGTGAGCGCCGACGCTATTTCGAGGAGTATCTCGATGCCGTGCGGCTGCTCTTCTCAGGGGGACCCGTCGATTACGACGGGGAGTTCATCAAGCTCGATAGCGCGTACTGTCGTCCTGTCCCTCTCCAGCGGCCCTCGCCTCCGATCGTCGTGGGTGCGGGGCGGCCGATGATGCTTGATCTTGTCGGCCGTAAGGCCGATGTGTGGAATTGCCCCTCGGGCCTGATCCCTCGCCTTGAAGAGGCCCGCGAGCGCGTCCTGAACGCCGCAGCGGGAAGGCCAATCCGAACGACGCTGCAAATTCCCGTAGCGGTGGGACGGTCCACCGAGGAGGCGGCCGCCGCGCTTGAGATCGGCAGGGTCCACATGGCGTGGATGGGCGACATCGACGAGGTTGGCATCACCGGCACAATCGAGCAGGCGGCCGAACAGGTAGCGGCCTACGCCGAACGGGGAGTGGACGGAATTATCGGGGTCGTTCCCGGTTCACGACGGCGGCCGGAGTTCATCGAGGCATACGGTGCGGTAGCCGCCCGATTCTGAACCCGACAAAGGCAGGTCGGCGCGGAGCCTGGCTATGGTCCCCCAATGACCGATGGCGCCCGGCAAGTTCAGCGGACTTACCTTCTGCTCGTTTTGCTCTCCACCCTGAGCGCCTCGTTCATCTGGGGAATCAACACACTGTTCCTGCTCGACGCCGGGCTCAACAACACGCAAGCGTTTGCTGCCAACGCTTTCTTCACGGTGGGGCAAGTGGTGTTCGAGGTGCCGACGGGCGTAGTGGCCGACACGTGGGGTCGGCGCGCCTCCTACCTGCTCGGCGCCGGCACACTGCTGGTGTCCACTCTGCTCTACCTCCTGATGTGGCACGTAGAGGGCCCGTTCTGGGGCTGGGCAGCGTCTTCCATTTTGATCGGCCTCGGGTTCACCTTCTTCTCCGGAGCGGTTGAGGCATGGTTGGTGGACGCTCTCAATGCCACCGGTTTCGATGGGGATCTCGAGACGGTCTTCGCCAAGGGCCAAACGACTGCGGGTGTGGCGATGCTCACCGGGTCCGTTGCAGGTGGCTTCGTCGCCCAGATCACCAATCTCGGAGTCCCCTATATCTTGCGGGCGGCAATGCTGGGACTCACTCTTGTGACCGCTTTCTTCCTCATGCGAGACATCGGGTTCACTCCAAGCCGGGGGAGCGGCCCTGTGGCCGAAGTAAAGAAGGTTCTCAATGCTTCGCTCGACAATGGCTGGCGCAAACCGCCCATAAGGTGGCTCATGCTGGCAGCTCCGTTCACCGGAGGAGTTGGGATCTACGCCTTCTACGCCATGCAGCCCTACTTGCTGGAGCTCTACGGCGATGAGGGCGCATTCGGCGTAGCCGGCATAGCGGCCGCGGTGATTGCCGGCGCCCAGATCATCGGTGGCCTCGTGGTGCCCTTCGTGCGAAAGCTCTTCACGCGCCGCACCCATGCGCTCATCCTTGGGGGAGTGATCACCTCGGCAGCCCTTCTTCTCATTGGCTTCACGTCCGAGTTCTACGTGGCGGTGGCGCTCCTGGTGGTATGGGCCTTTGCCTTTGCCATAACTGTCCCCCTCCGTCAGGCCTACTTGAACGGCTTGATTGAATCTGAGCAGCGTGCCACCGTATTGTCCTTCGATGCTCTGATGAGCTCGAGCGGCGGAGTGGTAGCTCAGCCGGCGTTGGGCCGGGTTGCCGACGTTTGGAGCTACTCGGCGTCCTACTTCGCGAGTGCTGTGCTTCAGCTGGCCGCAGTCCCCTTCCTCATTCTCGCCAGGAAGGAAAACGCCGAGTCTGATCCGATCGAGGTCTAGTAATCGATTGCGATGACGAAAGCGGCGAGAAGGACGTTGCCGTCCACACGCTCGCCGGCGAGCATGCTTTCGAGGGCGCGGACCTCGTCGGGGACCGTCTCGTCCTGGCTCTCCAGGAGGTTGTAGACCTTGAGCATGTCGACGTAAAAGACCAGCTCCATGTCATGTAGCTCGGACGCCGCGTTCTTAAACGTCGGATCGTCGACCAGCTTGTTATCGCTGTCTCTGAAGATGTCTTCGAGGGTCCGACGCTCGGTGGCGACCATCAAGTATCCGTAGTCAACACCGAACGGGATGTTGGCGCCTTCAAAGGTGCCGGTGACCTCGTACAGCTCGGGATCTCCGAAGGGGCCGAGTATGTCGATGCTGTCCCGGGAGTCGTCGACGAACTGCGTCAGGGTGCTCCGCAAGTGGTCCTGTTCGCTAGTTCCTAGAAAGGCTGCGAACCCGAGTGGAATCTCAAACTCGCGGTCCATCAAACCCCCGGTTTCCCTGGTGACCACGAAGCCGAATTCACCGTCCAGCAGCGCCAGAAGATCTGCCTCCAGGTCGATCCCGAAACCTTCGAACACCTGGCTGCGAGCATCGTCGTACTCCTCGGCCAGTTCCTCACGGAGCAGGTCGGTGTATTGCTCGACAAACGGGGGAACTGCCAGGAAGCCCAGCGTGCTATCCGGGGCCAACTCGGCAGTATTGAGCCTTCCGTCGCGCCAGGGATCAAGAAAATCAGAGTCTTCGGGATAGATGGCGACGAAGTCGAATCGAACGCCGGCGTCCACGAAACGGCCGGAAAACCCATAGGACATCGGAAAGTCGTCCGAGTTGAAGAGCCCGGGCTCGATCAGTCCGCCGCCGGAGAGAGTCCCTAGCCCGGCGAGCTCATCGGTGTAAGCAGAGGCGTCTATCCAGCCAGTGAATACCCGGTTGGCGGGCAAGCGGTCGAGCGTTGCTTCGAAATCCGGGGAGTCTGCCAACGATTCGCCCAGCTGGGCGTCGATGGCGTCTCTCACTGCGAAGCTGCTGGAACCGATGAGGAACACGGCTTTAGAAAGAGCAAACGCTCCATCACCGGCCGTATATATGGTCACTCCCTCGTATTCGCTTTCGACCAGCGGGCCGTCGCTTTCCTCGATTGTGGCCTGCAGCTTGGGAAAGAACTCTCTGAACTTTCCTGAGTCACGCACATCGATGGCGGTGATGAATTCGGCCTCGTCGCCGGCCAGCCCGAGAGTGCTCACACCTAAGCCGACACCCCGTCCCATCCACGGGACGATGTCATTGGTGAGGTCAAACTTGGTCTCCTCGAGGAGGAGTCGGTCGATTTCGCTTACCGCGTCCTCAATCGGATCGCCGAGCTCGTTTTCTGCCTGGAAGGCTTCGAGCATTCGATCCAGCTCGCTGCTGCGCAGGAGATTGAGGAGATCCACGTGAAAAAAGGCGACGGTATCGGGCGGCATCGAGTCGGCGAATGTGGCCCTGGTAGCTGCGAAGATCTTGGTCGCCGCCAGTGCACCGCCGACGACAATCAGTGCTCCGACCAGTACCACCACGGCGATCCACCACCGGCGGGGAGCTGTCTGAACCTGGGCAGGAACGGGGACTGCTGCTTGTTCCATCGAGGTCTTATCGAGTCGGCCGGGTGCCTTCTTGAGGGTATTTCCAGTTACGGACTGGGTTTTAGCCTAAACCGGGGGTGCCGCGAAAAGTGGTTGACTAGACCTTTTCGATCTTGCCGGCTTTGAGGCAAGACGTGCACACTCGAATCCGCTTTGTGTTGGTTCCGTGCTTGACGCGAACCCGTTGGATATTGGGCACCCAACGCCTGCTCGAGCGCTTATGGGAGAAGCTCACCTGTTTTCCAAACCAGGGCGCTTTTCCGCAGATTTCACAAATCGCCGACATGGGTACCTCCGAGCGGCGAAAGCGTAGCACGTGGCGGTGCGGAGCAGGCCCCGGGCGCGCTGTCGCCTGCGGGCGTTTCTTATAATTCCTCCGTGAATTCCGAACTCTCCACTCCCGACGGCGAATCACGTACGCTGGCCTACCTGGCCACTATCCCCGTGTCGCGCGTTAAAGGCCTCAGCGGCAAGCGGGCTACCGCGCTCGCTCAAGCGGACGTCGAATCTGTGGCCGATCTTCTCTTTCACGTACCCAGGCGCTACATCGATCGCTCCAACGTTGCCGCCATCGCTGACGTACCGCTCGGAGAGGAGGTGACGGTGGTGGGGACGGTGAAGAAAATCAAGGTGCGACGCGTGCGGCGGAATCTGGCGATCGTCGACGCCACGATCTTCGACGGCGAAACCTATCTCTTTGCGACCTGGTTCAACCAGGTTTTTCGGGAGCGCCAACTTCCCGCCGGTACCGAAGTTGCCCTGTCCGGAAAAGTGGAGCGTAAGCGGGGGCGGCTGCAGATGAGCAGCCCCGACGCTGACGTCCTCGACCGGCCGGGAGAGTCGTTGCTCACGGGCAGAGTGGTGCCGGTCCATCCAGGCATCAAAGGTGTTTCCACGGGATTCGTCAGACGGGGCATCCACAACGCCATCGGCAGGTCTCTCCCGGTAGCGGATCCGATTCCCGAGGAGATCCGGGAACGTCTCAAACTGATCGACCGGTCGTCCGCTCTGCAGGTGATTCACTTTCCGAATGCCCTGGAAGACGTCGGTCCAGCGCGGGATCGGCTGGTATTCGACGAGTTCTTTCGTCTCGAGGTTGCCCTGGCCTTGCAGAAGCGACGCCAGATCGATGAAGCGCAAGGGATCGCTCATCAGATTTCACCAGATGGATTGATGGCCGCTTTTGTTGCCGGCCTGCCTTTCGAGCTCACGTCGGCCCAGGAGAGGGTGATCGCTGAGATCCGCTCCGACATGGCCCGGCCTCATCCGATGCACCGGCTCTTGTTAGGAGACGTTGGCTCCGGGAAGACGGTCGTCGCGGTCGCGGCAATGCTCACTGCAGTCGACGGAGGCCTGCAGGGGGCGGTTATGGCGCCCACCGAAGTCCTGGCCGTCCAGCACTTTCTCAGCATCGGGCATGCCCTGGCCGGAGGCGGCATCGCCCCTCCCCTGGAGGCTAAGGGGATGGACAGTCTGTTTCACGGCGCGACGCATGAGCGACCCGTGCGTATGGCGCTGCTCACCTCTTCTCAAGCTGAGGTGAATTATCGGGAGGCCATCACCCGCCAGGAGCTCACCGACGAGATCATGGCCGGCCGGGTGGACATCGTTGTCGGCACCCATGCTCTTATCCAGGAGGGGGTCCATTTCGCCGAACTCGGTGTGGCGGTGGTCGACGAGCAGCACCGGTTTGGCGTCCATCAACGAGTGCAGCTTCGCCAGAAGGGAGTTGCCGCCGAGCCCGATCTGCTGATTATGACTGCCACGCCCATTCCCCGGACCCTCTCGATGACCCTTTATGGCGACCTCGATGTCAGCAGCATCGCAGCAGATGAGATGCCTCCCGGCCGGCCTGAGGTGCAAACGGTTGTCCTCCCCAAGACGGCAACCGGAGAGAAGGAGTGGCTCGGGAGAGTGCGCACCGAGACGGCAGCGGGGAATCAAGCATTCGTAGTGTGCCCATTGGTGGAGGACAGTCTCAAGGTGGAGGCTGCCTCGGCTACGGCCGAGCATGACCGATTGCAGCCCCTGCTACCGGATCTTCGCGTGGGCTTGCTGCATGGCCAGATGCGGCCCGCGGAGAAGGCCGGAGTGATGGCCGAGTTTCGAGATCGAAAGCTCGATGTGCTGGTCGCGACCACGGTGATCGAGGTCGGCATTGACATCCCCCACTCCACCGTCATGGTGATCGAGGACGCCGACCGTTTCGGGCTCTCACAGCTCCACCAGCTCAGAGGGCGCCTGAGTCGTGGGACGGGGCCCAACTACTGCTTTCTCGTAGCCGACCCCACGACGACCGAAGGTGAGGAACGTCTCCGCGCCATGGTGAGCTCCGACGATGGGTTCCGATTAGCGGAGGAGGACCTGCGAATCCGCGGGCAGGGAACAGTATTCGGCGCCCGCCAGGCCGGGGCGGCCGACCTGCGCATCGCCGACCTTCTTCGCGACGCGCAACTGCTGATCGATGCCCGGCGCGAAGCTTTCGCGTTGGTAGCGGCCGATCCGACCCTGGGCCGCCATCAAGCTGTGGCCGATGAAGTGCGGACCCTCCTCGGTGACTCGGTGGAATGGTTGTTCGTCTCGTGAGGGTCATTGCCGGTGTGGCCAAGGGGCGTCGGCTCAGGGCACCCCCCGGTTCCGGCACCAGGCCCCTGACAGACCGGGCCAAAGAAGGACTGTTCTCGTCGCTCGGCGAGAAGGTTGTGGGGGCACGGATCCTGGACCTGTTTGCCGGATCGGGTTCGCTGGGGATAGAAGCTCTGAGTCGCGGCGCCGCTGATGCGACCTTTGTGGAGAAGGCCCGCGAGGCGGCCGGACTAATTCGCAAAAACCTGGATATGACATTGCTGGACGGCGAGGTCATCTGCGGAAAGGTGGAGCAGTTTCTACGATCGGCTCAAGGCGAGTTTGACCTGGTGTTCGTTGACCCCCCGTACGACTTGTCGCTAGCGTTGGTGGAGGACGTGCTGTCCGGCACGGCCGAGCTGTTGGGTGACGGAGGAATGATGGTGCTGCATCGCAGGGCGGGAGAGGAAGCCCCACCGGCACCCGGTGGCACGGTACTTGTCGACGAGCGCCGCTATGGCGATACCCGGCTCTGGCTATACGGTAGGCAGCAATCATGACGCGAGCGGTTGTTCCCGGCAGCTTCGATCCACCCACCCTCGGCCATTTTGATGTCATTACGCGGGCGGCGGATGTTTTCCAGGAGGTGCTCATCGCCGTAGTTCAGAACCCTTCGAAAACGCCGCTGTTCACCGCCGACGAGCGGGTGGCAATGTTGCGCGACGTGGCCGCGGAGTGGTCGAACGTCGATGCTGAGGCCTTTGAGGGACTTCTGGTGGACTTTGCCCGTGAGCGTTCGGCTGCCGTTATTGTCAAGGGCCTGCGAGCGATGTCAGATTTCGAGTACGAGCTGCAGATGGCCCAGATGAACCATCACTTATCGGGGGTTCATACCTTGTTTCTTCCCACCAGCCCGGAGCATGCCTACCTCTCCTCATCGCTGGTAAAGGACGTAGCGAGGTTGGGCGGGTCCCTGGATGGGCTGGTTTCCCCAGCCGTTGCCGCACAACTAAAGGAGCGCTATTCATGACGGACGAGTTCGACATCGACGAGGGTGATCAGGTGGTGGAGGCACCGGTCACGGTCGGGGAGCTGCAGGATATCGTCGAGGAGCTCATCCTGATGGTCGACCAAGCGCGGGGTGTGCCGTTGTCCGGGAACGCGTCGATCGATCGCAACGAGATGACAGACAGGCTGCGCCACATGCGCGATATTTTGCCCGAGGAGTTGCGCACCGCCCGCTGGATGGTGCGCGAGCGCGAAGCCTTCATCAAGCAAACCAATGAGCAGGCAGGCGAGCTGCTGCGCCGAGCCAAGGATAAGGCGGCGCAAATGGTCTCCGAGACCCAGGTAATGACGGAAGCGGTGGAAGAAGCCAACATCCTGGTGCGTAACTCCGAGACCGAAGCCCGTCAGATCCGGCTCGAGTCAGAAGATCTCGCCGGGTCGAGCTACGAGCAGGTCGAGATGCTTCTCTCGAATCTTCTAGAGCGGGTCCGTGATCGTCGCGCCGACCTCCACCGTTCCCGTCCGGCGCCGCCTGAGGTCCCCATAAGCGAGTAGGCCTCGCCGGCCCACCAACCGGTTTGGGCAGCCGCAAGCCACTCAAGGCAAGCTCTCAGCTCTCCGATAATCACGCGTAGAGCGAGAGGATTTCAGTGTCTCACCTCAGCGGCAAGCTTAAGACGTTCAGCCTGCGGCAAATCCTGGTCTTACTGGCGGATGCCGATACGACCGGTGAACTGCAAGTCGCGTCGCCGACACTCAGCGGCCGGATTTTCTTCGAATCCGGATTTGTGGCCTATGGGACGACGCGCGCCGGGGAGGACTCGTTGTCGGAGTTGGACCGCCTAGTTGAGTATTACGACGAAGAGTCACCAGCCGGAGCCCGCCCGGCCATAAAGGAACAACTCACCGAAGTTCTCCATGGGCTTACGCTTGTCAAGTCGGGAACCTTTGACTTCGACGAAGGAACTCCCGGCGCCACCCGCAGCTTCGATGTCGGTGTCACTTTTACCGTCACCGACCTCCTGGCCGAGGTGGATAATCGAATCGAGGAGTGGCGGAGGATTCGGGAAGTGATTCCCTCAACCTCCATCCCACTTGGGCTCGCCTCTGAGTTTCCTGCCGACCGGCCGGAAGTGACCCTCGACGCCAGCACGTGGACCATGCTGTCAACCGTGGGCGGTGGTGCCTCGATTGTGGATGTGGCATCGAAACTTGAGGTCTCCGAGTTCAAGGCCGCCGAGAGGCTCACCGAACTCGTCAACCAGGGCTTGCTGGCAGTGGCCGGCGAGGTTGAAACGTCCCCACGCATTGATTCCGACCCCGGCGACTCTGCCATTGAACCGGCGGAGTCCCCACTCGAGCTCAAGAAGGAGCAGCCGTCCATTCGGCGGCCGGAGCTCGACGAAAAGCCGTCGACTCCCAGGGTGGATCCCAAGGTGGGACCGGTGGCGTTCTCGCGTAAAGACCTCAGCCGAGAAGAGCGCAATGAGCTGATTCGCAACATCGGTAAGGGCACCTACCCGTCAGATTGATCAGCTCTCGACGGTGAGGGCGCCTTCCATTCCCGCCTGGCGATGGCCGGGGATTGAACAAAATATCGTGTAGCTGCCCGGTTCGAGCCGGATGGTCTCGGCGGAGCTCTTGCCCGGATTTGCCTCCAGCAGTAAGCCGGAGACACCTTCAATTTCGAGGTTGTGAAGCACTCGGCCCGCGTTCTCGAAAATCAGCTCGAAGCCACCGGAGACCGTTCCCTCACTCGGGGAATAGGCGAACTCTGTTCCCGAGAATGTAATGGACGTGTCGGCTGAATCCACCAGAGTGACTTGCGTCCCCTGCGCTCCGACCGTCGTCGCGGTAGTCGGAGCGGTGAGTGCCACGCTTTCGTCGAGCGCCATCATGGTCATGAAGCCGATGACGGTTGCCAGGGCGGTCCCGGCCGCTCCACCGATGAAGAACATGCCGGTTCGGCCCGGCTGTGAGCCCTCAGAATCCATCGACCCGACTACAGCAGTTGGAAGGAACTGAAACCATGGGCCGGAAGGCCGCGTTCTTTGGCCGTTCTGCCCTAGCCTCAGTACTAGCGTGTCGACCACCATCAGGGCCAACATCAAGGGACCGCATGGCGCCGTTTTCTAGGCGTGAGTTCCTCTTTCTCGGCGCCGCGACCGGAGCCGCTACGGCCATCGGGATTCTCGTTCCGGTGTCGATCATTGTCCGGGACAATAACGACGGTTCGGTGGGAACTACCACAACCACTCTGGGTTCGGGGCCGGCCGCGGTGGTGGCTTTCTTCCCTGAGGTCACGGTGGCGCAGGTTTCACAACTCCAGTCGGGCGTGCCCGTTGACTTCGACTACCCGTTGGTTGGGCAGAAGAACCTGCTCGTCAAGATGGGCGAAGAAGTCGTCGGCGGCGTCGGTGGAGAAGGCGACATCGTCGCCTTCTCGCGGATATGTACGCACATGGGATGTGAGATCGGCGAGTATCGCCACGACCACAAGGCGCTCGGGCCCTGCCCGTGCCACTTCTCGACATTCGATCTGATCCACGGTGGCCAGGTCGCACTCGGTCAGGCGACCCAGAGCCTTCCCCAGATACTGCTCAAGGTCGACGGAGACGATGTAGTTGCGACGGGCGTAGTTCGGCTCGTATACGGGTTCAATAACACCCTCCAGGGCGCAGAATTGGTGTCATCGTGACCAACCGAGCCGTACCCGCGTCGGTCCCGATACCTCCCACAGACGCCAATGTGCACACGATTGCCTGTGAGTACTGCCCCGTGGCATGCGGTTACAAGGTGTACACGTGGCCGCTGGGAAGCGAAGGCGGCCTGGTGGCGGGGGAGAACGCCCTGGGAGTGGACTATCCGGTGTCCCTGCTCACCGGCAAGTGGCCCTCTGAGACCATGCACAATGTTGTCCTTGTCGGCGGTGAGCCGCACCACGTAATCGTGATTCCCGACGGTGACTCAGAGGTCGTCAACGTCGACGGCAACCATTCGGTGCGCGGCGGGGCCCTCGCAAAAAAGCTCTACACCTCAACCGGTCCCACTTCTGATCGCCTCAAGTTCCCGCTTTTGCGTGTCCAGGGCAATCTCACCCCCATCTCGTGGGACACCGCCACCGACCTGGTAGCGAGGCTGGCGACCCATACGATCGAAAACCACACTGAGTTAGCCCTCGGCTTCAAGATCTACTCCTACCAGTTCTACGAGAACGTTTTTGCAGCCTCCAAACTGGGGCTCGGTGCGATCGCCACCCCCAACTGGTCCCCGCATCACGCGCCCGCTGAGGGAGACGACGTGCCCGGCCTCACCGACTCCGGGATCGACGCCTTCAGCGCGGCGTTCGCCGACGACCTGGCGGCAGATGTTCTCTTCATTGCTGGATCTGATCCCTACGAAACCAAGACCGTCCGATTCACCAGTTGGCAGGCGGTAGGTGGTGCGACGATCATCTATGTGGATCCCCGCCGCACATTCACGGCCGCCTACGCCGAAGACAATGGCGGATTGCACCTGCAGATCCAACCCGGCACCGATACGTGCCTCTACAACGCCATCGTCCGCGAGATCATGGCGCAGGGTTGGGAGGACGGGGACTTCACCGCCCGCATGGCCTCACGGGCTGAGCTCGATGAGGAGAGTGGCTGGCGCAAGAGGATGTTCGCGCGCACATTTGATGAGCTGCGTGAGTACCTATTCGGGCGTGATGAGTTCACGCCTCAGGGAGCAGAAGCGGTGACCGGGGTTCCGGCAGACAAGATCCGCCAGGCAGCCTCGATGGTGACCGGTGGCGGGGGACCTCGGCCCAAGACAACCATCCTCTTCGAGAAGGGCCTTTACTGGTCTCACAACTACGAGAACACGGCTGCAATAGCCAATTTGGGTGTAATCACTGGATCAGTCGGTCAAGAAGGCCGAGCGATCTCGCGCATGGGAGGCCATCAGAGAGGTGGCCAGAAGGCTGCCGGCTATCCCCTCGACAAGTCCCCCCACGAGTACCTCGGCAACAAACTTGAAATGGACACCGAACGCTGGCTGGTAGAAGGCAATACCAGGATGCGTTGGGTCATTGGCACCAACTGGCTGGGGGCGATGGGGGCGACCAGGGCACTGACGGCTGCCGTTGAGAAGTTGATAGGAATCGGTCCGGCCGTCAACTCCACAGATCCCGACCGGGCCTACGAGCAGCTGCGCGCTCGGATCGACGACGGGGGGATGGTCATTGTCCATCAGGAGATTTATGAGAACGACTCGACCCCCTATGCCGATCTCGTGCTTCCTGCTGCCACCTGGGGAGAAGAGGACTTCTCCCGCAACAACGCCGAGCGGCGGTTGCGGATCTACGAAAAGTTCATGGATCCTCCCGGCGAGGCTCGTCCGGACTGGCAGATATTCGCTGAAGTGGGCAGGAAGATGGGTTTCGAAGGTTTCGACTGGAACGACTCGAACGAGATCTTCGAAGAGGCGGGCCCTAAGTCGGCCGGGGGGCGTCGCGATTTCGCAGCCCTCGTCGAGAAGGCCCAGGCCGACGGAATCAGAGCGCATGATCTCCTGCGGACCTTTGGCACCGAGGGTTTGCAAACGCCGTTGAAGCTCGAGAACGGACAGCTGGTTGGGACCGTGCGCCAGCACAGCGACTTCAAGTTCAAGGGGAACAGCGGTAAGCCCAATTTCGTCTTCGCCGACTGGGATGCGGTGGCAGA
>CAXMOO010000135.1:0-12537 GCA_964195005.1 uncultured Gammaproteobacteria bacterium | reverse complement strand
CACTGGCTCCGGCTGCGGCACCCTCGAGCAGCGCCAGAGCGGTCAGACGCTTGCGGCGCTCCTCTTCGCGGCGCAAACGCTCGGCCTCCTCGAACTCACTTCGCAACTCCTCGAATTCGGTCTCCAGCGCCCCGAAAAGGGAACCGATCTCGGTCACCAAATCGCCCTGTTCCTTTTCCAACTCGAGAAAACGTTGCTGGTCTTCCAGCAGACGCTCTCGCGTCGCCTCCAAGCCGTTGCGCACGCTGCTGAGGCGGTCGAGGAGCGATAACTCTTGCTGAGCAGCCCGTTCGAGGAACTGGCGGCCGGTAATCAGCTCGGTGAGGCTGTCAACGCCGAAAATGACGCCGACATCACTGACATTTCCCGCTTTGAAGGCGGCGATCGCCTGGTCCTGGACCAGGTTGTGAAGGTCTCTGATTTCCGACTCATAGCTCGTGATGCGATCTTCGAACTCGCCGAGGCGGAATGTGACCGTTGCCAGCTCACCGTAGACCGTGTCGTACACAGCCACGGCATCGTCTAGCCGAGCGCTGGCCTCGTCGCGTCGCCGACGCGCCTCATCCAACTCGTCTCGCGACACCTGGCCCACCGCTGGGAGATTGACAGCCAACAGGGCGAGGATCAGCAAGGATGCAAACCAGGGGCGATAGCCGCGAAAAACGAACATCAACTTCATTAGCGTAATGGCAGAGACGTCATCGGCAAGTTGGCGCTGACCCTCAGCGATTTATGCGACCAGGGCCAGTGTAACCCAGTACAGAGCGGCTGCCAGGGCTGCGCTGTCAAGCGGCACGAGCACGCCGGGCAATCGCTGCATTAGATAGAGGTCGCCGGTGCGGACTGCCGAACCGAAGGCCCTGCCGGCCAGGAAAGCAGAGGCCACAGCCGCAGCCCCGATCACCATGGCTATCAATGACGTATCCCAAATGACACCCGTGGCCACCCCGGCAATGAGGGTTGCCAGAGCTGCCGAAGTGTGCGGGTCCATAAAGCCCTGTGCATCCGAGCCAAGCCGGACCCACAAAACGACGTTGGCCACCAGCAACATCAACAGGAGCGAGGTGATGCGACTCTCGGCATGGGACGATCCCAACCGGATAAGTACCAGTGCGCCGACGCCGGTAGAGGAGACCACCGTGACCAGCAAGGCTCCTCCAACCGATTCGATCGTCCGCATTGACTTGTCGAAAATTCCCCAGCTCAACGTCAGCAATATGCCTCCTGCCAGGGCAACTCCCAATCCTTCCGAGCCCCAGGTCCAGGCGGCCCCAACGGCTCCCACGATGGAAAGCAACGTCGGCCAGCGAGTCATCCCACTCCCCCGGGAGGCAGCCTGATCGAAGACATCCCAGGCCCAGGCGCCTGCCACCCCCACAACGAGGATCGCGAACCATCGCTCCGAGCCCAGATTGGCTGCCAGCAAGGCGGCCCAGGCTAAAAGCGGCAAAACAGCCAGCTGAGTAGCCGGCGCCTCCACGGCCGGAGCGGTCCCACCCGAAACAGGCGGCAGGAGAGCCACTTCGTCGCCCGGCATCACCGGAGTGGCATCGTCGGCGGGCTCGCCGTTGACCCACACCTTGGCATTGGCCAGGCCCCGCTCAAAGTCAGGCCCGTAGGCAGCCGCCGCTTCGGTGAGGATCTCGCCTACGGAACCCCCATCCAGCTCCACCTCACCGGTTCCGGCAGCCTGCCGCAGTCCTGCGAACAGGCGCAACCGTGCCATGAAAACTCCTTCCCGGTTCAAGAGGTTAGACGAGGCAGTCACCCGGAAACCGGAATACCATGGAGCCGTACTTCCCCAACCGAGAGCCCCCCAGGAGCACATTGACCGGGCAACCTTCGCCAGCGCCGCACTGCCACCAACGGCGGCTTTCACCTTGACCTCGGAAGGCCGCAGACGCCGTCGTCTCACAGCCACCGAGGCCGACCTCGGGATTGAGCGGCAGCGCGCGTTCCTCGTAGGCGTTATCAGTCAGGGAAGACATGAGCTCGAGGCAGACCTTTCCCTGCAAGAGCTGGGGCAGCTAACGCTGACGGCCGGCTCGGACCCAGAAGGCTCTCGCCTGGTGCGCCGCGATCGCATCGATCCGGCGACTTTCATCGGCAAGGGCCAGGCCGAGGACCTGGCCCGTGAAGCGACGGCAGCCGACATCGACGTTGTTGTATTCGACAACTCACTGAGCCCGGTTCAACAACGAAACCTGCAGGCGGTCTTTGGTTGTGATGTGGTCGACCGCACGGCCCTCATACTCGATATCTTCGCTCAGCATGCCAGCTCCAGGGCTGGCATGCTGCAGGTGGAATTGGCTCAGCTCCGTTACCGGATGCCCCGTCTTCGGGGGAGGGGAATAACCCTCAGCCGGTTGGCCGGAGGCATTGGCACGCGGGGTCCCGGCGAAACCAAGTTGGAGACCGATCGCAGAAGAATCGCTACCCGCATCTCCAAGCTGGAGCGGGAGCTCCGCCACATCGGGCAAGTCCGTCGCACCCAGCGCAAGGCTCGCCTGCAATCCGACATCACCACCGTGGCTCTGGTCGGCTACACCAACGCCGGGAAGTCTTCGCTTCTCAACGCCCTCACCGATGCCGACATCCTCACCGGGAATCAGCTCTTCTCAACACTGGATCCCACCGTGCGACGGCTGGAGCTCGAGGCCGGCACCGTCCTGTTGTCGGACACGGTCGGCTTCGTCCGGGAGCTCCCCCATGAGTTGGTAGAAGCCTTTCGATCCTCCCTCGAGCAGGTGTCCGAGGCCGTCCTACTCCTCCACGTTGTGGATGCGTCCGACGTGGCGCCGGAGCGACAGATCTCCGCAGTGCACGACGTGCTGTCCGAGATCGACGCCCGGGGAATCCCCGAGTTGCTGGTTTTCAACAAGATCGACCTGGTCGAGCCGCATGTCGTGCAACGCCTTCTCGCCCTGTACGACCCGGCGATTGGCGTATCGGCTCTCGAAGGCCTCGGGCTCGAGCGCCTGCGGACCGAACTGGCGGAGGCCAAGCGAGCCGACCACATCGTGGCTGCCTTCGTCGTTCCTTACGATCACGGCGAGGTGGTGGCGGCCCTCCATCAGCATGCCGAAGTGCTCGAGGAGACTTTCGAGCCCGAAGCAACCCACCTCAAGGTTCGGGGTCCCCGGGCCACGCTGGCGTCCTTCGCTGAATACCGAATCTGATTCATTCACCTTTCGCCGGCCTGCTCCTACACTCCCCGCCCATGCGCTCCCTCGTCCTGATAGTGGCTCTCGTCGCTGCCGCTTGCAGCGGCGCGGCCGATCCCACGACCTCCGCCACCACCCAATCCCCCACCACATCCGTCTCCGTGCAGGCTACGACCACAACCTCCACCGCCTCAACCACCACCACAACGACCACGACAGTCACCTCCTCGACCACGAGCTCCACCTTGCCGGGCACCAGACAGATCCTCTACGAGGACAGGATCTTCACCATCGTCCTCGAGGATTCCTGGCTACCGGATCCGGATTTCTCCAACCCGGGTGCCGGCTTTGTGCAAGACCATTCCTCGCAGGGACTTCCCCCCAGCTACTTCTCCATTGCCATTAGCCCGGCGGAAGACGGTTTCGCTCTCGACGAGCATGTCGCCCAACTCCAGGACGATCTGGCGGCGTTCGTTGTGGACTTCCAGCTGCTCAATCATGGAACAGGCACGGTCATCGAGAATCCCTCGCGCTGGTTCGCCTATGTCGAGTCATTCGATGGATTCGAGGTGGTACAGCGACAGGAAGCAACGGTCAGCCAGGGCACGTTGGTTACTTTCACCCTCATTTCACCGATCGATTTCTATGACTTCGAGGCTGGCAGGGCCGTCGACGTCATCGGTACCTTTGTCGAAGTGGCGCCGCGTTGATCGCGCGGGACGACCACTCGAGCCCGCCACTGCTCGAGGAGGACCTCGACCCTGATCCCCTGGCCCAGTTCAAGAAATGGTTCAACGAAGCCCACGCCAGCGGCATCGCTCAACCCGACGCCATGACGTTGGCCACTGCCGTCGATGAGCACCCCTCCGCCCGGGTGGTCTTGCTCAAGCACTTCGACGAGTCGGGGTTCGTCTTCTTCTCCAATTACCAGAGCCAGAAAGGCCGCGAGATTGCCGCTAATCCCAATGTGGCGCTGTGCTTTGTGTGGCTGGAGTTGCACCGCCAGGTGCGGATCGTGGGCGCAGCCGCCCGGGTAACAAGCGACGAGTCGGACGCCTACTTCGCGTCCCGGCCGCGGGGAGCGCAGATCGCGGCATCCGCCTCCCCCCAAAGTGAGGTCCTCGCAAGCCGGGCCGAGCTGGAAAGCAACTTTGCACGCATCGAACAGGAGACCGGCGACCCCGCCCTGCGTCCTCGTCACTGGGGTGGCTTTCGGGTGGCACCGGCCACGATCGAGTTCTGGCAAGGCCAACCCGATCGACTCCACGACCGGCTCCGGTACCGTCGAGAGGCCGGCAACTGGATCATCGAGAGACTCGCTCCCTGACATGCCGGAAACCGAAAGGTCCGGACCCCTCCCGCGCAGTGGAGTCTTCGCAGCGGAGTGGGAGGGGAGAGCGAGCGAAGCGAGCAGGGGTGGGTCTCAAACCACCAACGGCACCCTGAGAGAAACGATCACCACAAAAGATCGTTGACACACAATCAGGTATCGCGCTCATCAAGCCCTCAATTCATACAAGGCCGGACACAAGGGTGCGTTGGCGGGCACCACGCGACGGCGCCCATCGCCAGGCAACCATCGTCTCGCGGAGTCAAGCTCCCTCACAACCGCCCTTGTTGGGTCCACCCCCCTCCCAACCTCCCCCACTCCGTGGTGGAGGAGAAAGAATACGGACGCCTTGTTGGGAACCACCCACCTCCGATCCCTCCGCAAGGGAGGGGCGCACACATTCGCCGTTGCTGGGAACCCAAGGCAGGGGCTATTTCAGCTCGGCCAGTCGTTCAGCAGCCAGCTCGATGTATTCCTGGCTCGTGTCGTAGCCCACGTAATGCCGGCCTGCCTCCCTGGCGGCCACGGCTGTGGTCCCAGAGCCGATGAATGGATCCAAGACGAGGTCGCCGGTGAAGGTGTACAGCTCTATTAGACGCCGGGGCAGCTCCACCGGAAACGGGGCCGGATGGCCGATGCGCTTGGCGGAGGCGGTTGCCATCGACCAGATCGAAGTGGTGGCCTCCATGAACTCGTCGCGTTCGATGGTGCTCTCGCCGCGACGAACCCGCCCGAAGGATTCCTTGGAACCGACGATTATGTATTCGTGGACATCGCGCAAAGTGGGATTGACGGCCGACTTCCATGAGCCCCAGGCACAGGACCCTCCCGCCCCTTTGGCCTTCTGCCAGATGACCTCGCCCCGCAACATGTAGCCGAGGTCTCCGAGAAGCCCTGCCACGTAGTGGTTGAGCGGCACATAGGGCTTGCGTCCAAGGTTGGCGATGTTGACTGCGATCCGACCGCCAGGCTCGAGCACCCGATAGGTCTCGGCAAATACTCGTTTGAGCAATGCAAGATATTCGTCGATGGCGAGATCCTCGTCGTACTCCTTGCCCACGTTGTATGGCGGTGAGGTGACCATCAACGAAACGCAGTTGTCCGGCAGTTGGTCCATAGATTCAGAGCTCTGGCAATAAAGCTGATCGAGGATCTGGGTTGGCGGTTCAACAGGCTCGCCCACCTCGCCGGAGTCGTGCGAATTCATGCGGCGGCTGTAGTAGGCGGTCGCGTCGTGGCTTTCGCGTTTGCCGGAGCCGAAGCCGGACGTTTCGGTGGGCATATGAATCCCGGGGAAGTCGGACTACGACTTTAGAGATGATTTTCGCGACTTGCAGGGTTTACGGGAAGATGGGCCACTAGGCAGTCCCCAGCGGCCTTCATGCATCCAACCACGGCCAAAAGCCCCTGGCACCGGGGGCGAGTAGTTTGCAGAGTGGGAGAGGAGAGGAGAGGAGCGAAGTTATGGAAAAGGAAATAAGCCTTTCTCTTCATCTGAGCGAAGACGACACTGAGACCCTTGCCCACGCAGTGCTGAATTTGCGGGGCGACCATTTCGAGGCCATGGGCAAGGCCCGCCGCAACCCGGAGGACGCTCCAATGCCGGTTGTCGGCGAAGAGCTAGCGATTGCCCGAGCGCTGCAGGAGATTACGGGTCAGGTCATGGCGGCAGCGCAAGACAAGATCGAGGAGTTTCTAGTTCACAACTAGGGCTTCTCGCTTCAGTCGCGGGGCGGTTTGTTTAGTTACGCCATCGCCGAGCGGTAGCTGCCAAGCACGTAGAGGTTGGCAATGGTTGCCGGAGGCGGCTCGAGCACCTGCCCCAGACCGGCCGCCCCGGGAGGGTGGACGAAATCCACAAAGAACCGATAGCGCCATTGCTCGATCGAGGGTCGCGACTCGATCCGCGTGAGGTTGGCTCCCCGCAAGCCCAGCTCGGTGAGAACCAATGCCAGCGCCCCCGCGGTGTGGCTGGTTTCGAAGGCGATTGAGGTCTTGTCGTCGTCCGCATCAACCTGCGGGTCTCCGGGAGCCAAGACGACGAAACGCGTGGTGTTGTGATGGCGGTCAATGACATCCGATAGCAACACCTCGAGGCCGTGTGCCTCTCCCGACTCCGGCGGTGCCAAGGCGGCCTGGGTGGCATCGCCCATCTCGGCGACCTCGCGGACGGCTCCTGCGGTGTCGTGAGTGGCGACGGCCTCCCACCCCCTCTCCAGTAGAAGCTCCTCGGCCTGGCCCAGGGCTTCGGGGTGGCTGCGCACGGTTTTGACATCCCCTACATCGCTGCCGGCTACCCCGAGCAGAGCGTGACGAACCTCGAGCACGCTCTCGGCAATGATCGAAGCCGGCGCCGCCACCAGGCGATCGAGGACCGGGAGAACGCTGCCTGTTGTTGAGTTCTCGATGGGCAGCACGAGCCGATCGACGTCTTTGTCCGCCAGCGCATGAAACGCGGCGGCGAAGCTGGCAAACCCGACACGTTCGGCATCTGGCAACAGTTCCCCTGCCACCCGATAGCTGTATGACTCAGGCTCGCCCTGGTAGCCGGCTTTCATCGCAGGCACGTTAACCGCCCGGGTGGCACTCCACAGGCCCAACTGCCCGTCGAACAAGGCACTTGAAGCGCTAGCTTCGGCGCTGTGGCTGACATCGCACTGCTGACTGATCAGGACATCTACCTCTTCAACGAAGGTACCCATGCCCATCTCTTTGAACACATGGGAGCCCAGGTTCGCGACGGTGGCACCCATTTTGCTGTCTGGGCGCCAAATGCAGTCACGGTCTCGGTCGTCGGGGACTTCAACCAATGGGACGCCGCGGCCCATCCATTGCTTCCGAGCGACGCCGGGATCTGGAAAGGCTTCATACCGGAGGCCCGGCCCGGCAACACCTACAAGTATCTGGTGTCGTCGCGCAGCGGGGGAGCGATGGAGAAGGCCGATCCGTTTGCGTTCACGGCCGAGGTTGCCCCCAAGACTGCCTCGGTGGTCTGGGACCTGGCCTATGAATGGGGCGATGCAGAATGGATGAGGGACCGGGGATCGCACAACCGCGACGATGCGCCCATGGCCATCTACGAGTTGCACATCGGCTCCTGGGCTAAGAAGTCGGAAACCGAGTCGTATTCGTACCGGGAACTGGCTCCGCTGCTGGCCCGATACGTCACCGACCTCGGATATACCCACGTCGAATTCCTCCCCGTGTCCGAGTACCCCTACTACCCATCGTGGGGTTACCAGGTCACGGGGTACTTCGCTCCCACCAGCCGCTTCGGAACCCCCCAGGATTTCATGTACTTAATCGACTACCTGCACCAGGCAGGCGTGGCTGTGCTCCTCGACTGGGTGCCCTCCCACTTCGCCAATGATGAGCACGGTCTCGGCCTGTTCGACGGGTCCCACCTCTATGAACATGCCGATCCCCGAAAAGGTTGGCATCCGGATTGGGACTCCAACATCTTCAACTACGGCCGCAACGAGGTTCGCAGCTTCCTGACCTCGTCGGCCAACCACTGGCTCCAGCGCTACCACGCAGACGGTCTCAGGGTGGATGGCGTGGCCTCGATGCTCTATCTCGATTACTCCCGACTCGAAGGACAGTGGATCCCTAACGAGCTCGGCGGAAATGAGAACCTGGAAGCGATCGAGTTCATCAGGCAGCTCAACTCCGCCTGCTACAGCGCCAACGAGGGGATTGTGATGATCGCCGAAGAATCCACGGCCTGGCCGGGGGTGTCTCGACCGGTGCAAGATGGGGGCCTCGGTTTTGGATTCAAGTGGGACCTGGGCTGGATGCACGACACCCTCAGGTACTTCCAGGAGGATCCGGTGCACCGCCAATACCATCAGGACAGCCTCACCTTCCGAATGATCTATGCCTGGGACGAGAACTTCGTTCTCAGCCTTTCCCACGACGAGGTGGTGCACGGCAAATCGTCGCTTGTCAACAAGATGCCGGGGGATGAGTGGCAACAATTTGCCAACCTGCGGTTGCTGTACGGATACATGTACGCCCTGCCCGGCAAGAAGCTCATGTTCATGGGCAGCGAGTTCGGGCAACGCGCGGAGTGGAACTTCGACCATGATCTGGACTGGTGGGTCCTCGACCATCCCAACCACGCCGGGGTCCAACAGTGGGTCAAGGCTCTCAACGAGCTGCACCGCAGCCTCCCCGCCCTCCACTCTCGTGACCACGAGGCGGACGGGTTCGAATGGGTGGATGCCTCCGACGCCGCCGCCAGCGTCCTTAGCTTCTTGCGCAAGGATGCCGGGGGCGGGATGGTTCTGTTCGCCGCCAACTTCACTCCGGTCGCCCGGGATCAGTACAGAATCGGCGTGCCGACCGGCGGAACCTGGGAAGTCCTGCTCAACAGCGACAACCCGGGATTTTGGGGAACCGGTGCCGGCCCCACCGGGTTTGTAAAAGCGGAAGCTGTGCCGATGCACGGCCAGCCCTACAGCCTGGACCTGGAGTTGCCTCCCCTTGGCTGTCTCTACCTCATCCCGACGCCGGATTGACTGCCAATCGCAGAAATGGCCGGTAACTCATAAACTCCACTTTTCGCCGGACAGGAGGCCAATGGCCAAGAGACTAGAACGCGACCTCGGCCTGTATGCGGTCTTTACGATCAGCATCGGAGCGATGATCGGCAGCGGGATCTTCGTGCTGCCCGGTCTGGGTGCCAAGATCACCGGTCCCAGCATCATGGTGGCCTTCTTGCTCGCCGGACTCATCGTTCTCCCCGCGGCGCTGAGCCAGTCCGAGATGGCAACCGCCATGCCCGAAGCCGGTGGGGCCTACCTGTATATCGACCGGGCCATGGGCCCACTGATGGGAACCGTGGCCGGCTTCGGTGTTTGGTTTTCCCTCGTGTTCAAAGCGGCATTTGCCCTGGCAGGCTTAGGCGCCTACCTGGTCTTCCTGGCCGACATTCCCGGCAAGGGAATCGCCCTCGGTCTCGCCACGCTATTGATCATCCTCAACGTGTTGGGAGCCAAGAAAACGGGCGGGGCACAGGCTTTCGTGGTCACCGCTGTGCTGGTTGCCATCGTGCTCTTCATCGTGATCGGTGTTCCAGAGGTGGACACCGATCGGCTCGATCCCTTTCTCACGCACGGATTTGACGGCCTAATCACCGCCGCCGCAGTCGTTTTCGTCTCCTACGCGGGAGTGACGAACATCGCCAGCGTGGCGGAGGAAGTGAAGAACCCCAAACGCAATATCCCATACGGAATCCTGCTGTCGATCTCGATCATGTTGATCCTCTACCCGGCAATCGTCTACGTAATGGTTGGGGTAACGCCCCTCGACTCTCTCTCGGGAAGTGACACGCCCGTTGCGACCGCGGCCGAGCAATTCATGGGTTCGGTGGGGGTGGACATCATCGCGGTTGTTGCCGTGCTGGCCCTCACCGGAATGGCGAATGCCGGGCTGCTTTCCTCCTCCCGATATCCATTTGCGATGAGCCGCAATTCGCTTGCGCCCGGATTCTTCATGCGCGTCGGCTCCCGGGGCACGCCGGTGTACTCCATCCTCGTCACCGGTGGCATATTGCTGGCGTTGGTGGCCTTTGTGCCGCTGATTGAGCTTGCCAAGCTGGCCAGCGCCTTCCAACTGCTCATCATGTCGTTCATCAATCTGGCCGTTATCGCCTTCCGTGAGAGCAAGCTCGAGTGGTACCGACCGTCCTTCAAGGCACCCTTTTACCCCTGGATCCAGATCTTCGGGATCGTGGCCGCCGGCGTCCTCTTGAGCCAAATGGGTGCCATTCCCATCCTCGGCGCAGTCGCCATCGTCGTTGTTGGTGTCTTCTGGTATCGGGGATTTGGCCGGTCACGTGCCACAAGAGAAAGTGCGGTGCTGGACGCTCTCCGGGTCCGGTCGACCGGGCGGCTGGTGTCTCTCACGACCGATGCGATCGCTTCCGGTGGCAAATCGCACATCCTCATTCCTGTCCTCAGGAACACCCGCCGCGCCCGGATGCGCGACCTGGTACGGATTGCTTCCCACCTGGTCGCACCGGAAGGGCGGATAGAGGTGGTCGAGTTCGAGCCCGCCGTTGCGACGGCTGTGCCCTCGTGGACCAGGGGGCCCGGTGAGCGCACAGCCGGCGCTACCGACGTAGCTATCGAGTTTGGCGATATCGCCAGCCCTGACCCTGCCAGCGCCCTCCTGTCTTACGCACGAGAAAACGACGTCGACCTCGTCCTGTCCGAGTTTCCCCGGGAGACCCGAGCCACCCGACGATTCATCAACGAGATGAAAGACATGCGAGATCACCTGGAGGCGGACTCAATCTTCCTCCGTAACCGTTCGCTGGGCCGGGTCGGCACTATTGCCATCATGGGCTCGGGTGGTCCCTACGATGTCTTCAAGATCAGTCTCGCGACTCGCATCGCCAGGGCCGAAGGCTCTCGCCTGCGATTCATCCATGTTTTGCCCGAGGACGCCACCGATGCTCAGGTCGAATCGGTGGATAGCTATCACCATCAGCTGCAGGAGTTAGTCGACGTCGAAACCGAGAGCGTGGTGGCCCGTGCCGCCGACCTCATTCCGGAAATCGACACACTGGCAGCCGACTCTGACCTGGTAGTCATCGGTGCCGCCACCCACCGGGTGCGGCTCTTTGGTGACCTGGCCGACCGCATCGCCGACAGTCTCGAGGCTCCGGTGATGATGGTGCACACTCGCGATTTCCCCCGGCCAACCTGGCTGGAAGCCACCCTGGAACGGCTCATCTACTAGCGTCTCCGGCGCCCCCTGGCAGCTACCATCGACGCCAGGGCCGGGTCGTCGGCCACTACTCCAACCTCCCGGGCACCGCTCTCACCAAGACGGCGAGGTGGTGTGGAGTTATCGTGGCACCGAACTGGGAGCCCACCCCCCGTTGGCAACGATCCTGCAGGAAGCCGAGAAGCTAAGCGCCGCGGGACGCTGACCAACTGACGCGCGATGCCCCGTCACCAAGAAGGGGACATCGGGGGCGGCCACCCACAGCGGGTCGACTCTTCTCGATTTGATCCCCCAGGCAGGACAAGACCTAGCCCCACCGGCGGGGCGTGTTACTGCGTCAGCAGGCCGTCGGAACGGGCCCGGGACGCGGCTTCTTCACGCGTCGAAGAATCCAGTTTGGAAAGAACCGCCGAGACATGGTGTTCGACCGTCCGCGGTGACACGAAGAGGCGGTCGGCGATCTCGATGTTGGAGAGGCCCTCGTCGACGAGTTGGAGCACCTCAGCTTGGCGAGCAGTCAGACCAGCGGCGTGATCCCGGGTCTTCTGCCCCTTCCCGCGGGGCACCGACACTCCCTGGTCTCTCAGAACCTTTCTGAGTTTGGCCGCCACTGCGGTAGCTCCCAGCGTGTCGAGGACATCGAGGGCTTCCAGCTGTGCGGCCTGGTCACCATGCGTCAGGGCGATCGCTCCTTCGTAAGGGCATCCGATCCTCGACCATATCTCGGCGGCGGCCCGGGGATCGCCCTCAATTACCAGCCGATACGGTTCGGCAATCCCCTCCGGTGCCGCCGAAAGCTCGCCGAGTTTCCACAACCAGAACGCAAGGTCCCCGCCCGGCCAAGGGGACCGAAGCCGCAGCCCCCTGTCGAGAACCTTGCGAAGCTGCCCAATCCGGTGAGGGTCACCCTCACCTGTTAACCACATATACTCCGCCTGCGCTGCGGCCGAAGGGAGCAGGTTCTGCATCTCGCCGGTGCGCTCCGCCAGCGACCAGGTGCGGTCGAGCGTTTCTTGCGCTTCGGGGCGACCCCGGCGTGCCTGCAACCTCCCCAGCACCCACCCCGTGAGTTGATCCGTGTGGGGATGAGACCCGAGCACCTCGGTTGCTGTGTCCTCGGCCGCCGCCCATTCTCCTTTCCACGAGAGAACCTCCGCATACTGCCCTCTTGCGTACGCCTCGAGTAGCCGGTTCTCATATCGAACTGCAGTGTCGCGGGTCCGCTGCGCCAGGTCGCCCGCTCGCTCCAACTCGCGGCGCTCAAAGGCCACTGACGCCATGTTGAGCAGGGCCCGAATTTCCTCGAAA
>CAXMOO010000134.1:0-21820 GCA_964195005.1 uncultured Gammaproteobacteria bacterium | reverse complement strand
AAACGCATCGACCGGCTTATCACCCTCTACGCCGACGGCGCACTCGAAAAAGACGAGCTTTACGAGCGACTCAAAGGCCCGAAGGCACAACTCGCCCAGTACAAGGAACTACTCGCCCTGGAGCTTGAGAAGGTCCACACGACAGAGCCGCTAACGCCGCTCTCCATCGACGCCCTATTCGACATGACCATTGTCGAAGGCGGAGAAGATTGGGCGAAGGACCTCGAACCGGAACGCGGCTCGGCGCAATGGCTCGACGAATTCCTCCGAGCAACCTACCTCGACCCGCTCCCAACGTGGGCCATCGACGAGCTACGCCTCCTCGCCTTCGCGCTCGAAATCAGGGTCATAATAGAACGCGGAGACGACGATAAACCCAGTTACACACTGGACGCAATCAATATGTCCAAAAACGCTGCTCTTGAAATGGATCGCCGTACATGTGGTAACCGTTGCGCTCCCAGAAACCGGGCTCGTCTTGATCGAGAAATGTGAAGCCTCTGGTCCACTTCACCGATTTCCAAAAATAGAGGTGGGGGACCACGAGCCGCAGCGGCCAGCCATGGTCCGGTTCGAGCGGCTCGCCACCGTAGTTGTAAGCGAAGAGATTGCCCTCGCGACTGAAATCCTCGATCGGCAGGTTGGCAGTGAACCCGTGCTCGGCGTTGACGAGCACATGAGTGGCCGCGGCCGGGACCTGAATCAGATTCAGCACTTCAGTGACCGCAACCCCCTCCCACTCGGTGTCGAACTTGCTCCATTTAGTCACGCAGTGAATGTCGGCCGTCACCCGGGTGCTGGGAAGGTCGAGGATTTCCGCGAAACTCAAAGCGTGGGCGCCCATTCCCAGCCCGTCGATGGTGAAGTCCCAGGTCGCCAGGTCGACTTCGGGCACAACGCCGGCGTGGAGTACCGGGAAACGGTCGGTGAAATACTGACCGGGAGGGAGGCGAGCCGGATCCAACCCGCGGGCTTCCAACTCTTTGGTCTGCCTGTCGAAGAATCCCATATCGGAACCTTAGGAGGCCGGTCGCTAATGCCAACCACCCTCCTGGAGCGACTCAGTAAACGCCGGCGTGTCTGTTACCTTTCCGCTTATGGCGTGGCTGGCGATCGTTATCGGAATCTCGATAGTTATGTCACTGCTGCGCGGCGGCCGCTTTCTCAATCTATCCGAGATCCAGCTTCGAGCGTGGCCGCTGTTGATCCTCGGGTTCGGCATACAATTGGCAGCCGACCTTCTACCCAACGACCGCTCCTGGTCGCACAACACCGCGGTAACGATGATCATCCTGTCATTCGTTCCCCTCCTTTTCCTCGTGTGGCTCAACCGGCAGGAGGCGGGAATGTGGCTGGCGGGCATCGGTGTGTTCATGAATTTCACCGTGATCGCTATTAACGGCGGCATGCCGGTCCTGCCCGGGGCGGCCACCATCGGTCTGGGCAGAGACATCACGGCACTCGACTTCGACGCCTTGCCCAAACACGTGTTGCTCGACGGCAGCACCCGGCTCGCCTTTCTCGGCGATGTGATCCCGGTCCGGATCATCCGCAATGTCATCTCGCTCGGAGACGTCTTTCTGGCGATAGGGCTCGGAGTCTTCGTCGATGACCAGATGCGTCGTCCGGTGCGTTGGTTCAAGCACGGCCTCAACGTCACCGGATCCGGTTCGGCCCGTCGCCCCCCGGACGCTGCTTAGAGGCCGCTGAGCTCGCCTTCGGCGGAGAGGACTTCTCGCAGCCGTCGGACGACGGCCGGGTCGTAGTCATAAGCAGTGCCCCGGTAGAGAACTTCGAGGGCCTCGAGAGGCAACATGTCGTGGGTCTTTCGCAGACGGTCGTAGGAGGCAGCCACCCGAAGGATCCGGGCATTGATGGGCACTGTTGGATCGTGCTGTTCACCAGGACGACGATAAGGCGAATTGTGAATCTCCACCTGATCGGCCACGCCTACCAGCGAGGGGGCCTGGCGAATGATCTCAGCGCCCCAGCGAGCCACATCGTTCGCCCCGGGCTCCTCCTCTAGATCCTCGGCAACGATTCGACCGATATCGTGAAGCAAAGCGGCGTACTCGAGCTCGATGACATCATCAGGATGCAGCCCGAGACCACGGGCCATGGCGATGGCCAGGTCTGAAGTGGCGGCGGCATGCCCTTCCGGTGACAGAGCTGCCACCTCCGGCAACCGTGACAGGGCGCGGATGGTCTGGGCGTAAGTACGGCGCGACCCGGCCAGCAGACTGAAGGAAACATGGCTGATGGCGTAGGGGACGACGCCAACGGGCACTGCCCACCAGCCGATGATCGGCTGTGACAAGGCAAACAGGCCGGCCGAAGCGAACAAGCTCACCATGATCGGCCAGTCCTCGAGTGCCAGCAACCAGACGAAGCGGAGCGCGCCACCGCCGACCCCCATGGCTGTGATCATGCGTACCGATGCGTCTGCGATGAACCATGCCAGGCCGGCCGCCAACACGAGTGCCAGGTGCTGCCACTGCGTGTCCCAATCCAGCCGCTCGCTCACTTGCTGATACCCGGCCGCAACCAGCAGCAGCGTAGCGAGAGCGGCAACCTGTCTCATGTAGTCACCTGGTGCGACCCGGACCCTGCGCCAGAGCGGAGCCAGCAGGCTGGCACCGGCGAACCCGAGCATGAACATGGCACTCAACGCCGTGATCTCGGAGACGAACACGAGCGCCACCAGGGCGACACCGGCCATCAGCGAGATTCGACCACCGCTCGGGCTCGGCACCCGTACGAGGTCGGCCAGGGCAAGCACCGTAGCCCACAGGGCAATGTTCCCCCAGCTGCGATCGGCCGCCAGGGAGAGGACGACACCGCCCACAACGGCGCCGGCCCACAGTGCCAGGTGCAAGGACCGGGTGGCACGATTAGGCAACGCCCACCTCCTCGGCTCTCCGACGGGCCTCTTTTTCGTCGGCCAGGCTGGGGGAGCCGTACTGTTCTCCGGTAGCAGCCAGGGCTCGAACAAAAGCTTCCACAACATCCGGGTCGAGCTGGCTCCCGGCGCTTCGGCGCAGTTCGGCTATGGCGTAATCCTGGCTCAGGGCCAGCCGATAGGACCGGGTGCTGGTCATGGCATCGAAGGCGTCGGCCACTGCCAGGATCCGGCTTTCCAACCCCGGGGGCTCACCCTGGGTGTGACCAGAGCCGCCGTACCCGCCTCCATCGAACCTCGAGTGATGTCCGGAGGCGATTTCAACCATGGGGGCCAGGAATTCGACCTCGTGGAGGATCTCCTCAACCAGTCGGGCGTGCTCTTGCATCATGCGGTATTCGCTCTCGCTGAGGGGGCCCTTCTTGCGGATGAGTCGCCGGGGCACTGCCAATTTGCCGATGTCATGGATGAGAGCGGCGATCCGCACCCGGTCGAGCGCGTCTCCCCGAAAACCCATTTCCTCGGCGGTGAGCTGGCTGAAATAGGCCACACGTTCGGTGTGGCCCCGGGTATAGAGATCCTTCGCCTCCAGAGCCTTGATGAAGCCTTGCAACGTGGACTCGTGGGCCTCCCGCAACTGAGCGACGGAGCGGAATCCAAGGTGCCCGACGAGGAACACAGTGAGGATGAGCGGCAATGTGGCCGGCCCGACCATTTGATAGGCAGCCCCCAGGAGGCCGCCGAGCAGGCCCATCAGCAGAAGCGACGGAACCAGCGACCGCATGCGAGCCCAGGGCCGCAGGTTTCGGCGGCGGAAAACCGTGCGCACTGCCAGAGTGACCAATCCGAGGTTGGCAGCACCGTAAAGCACGGCACCCACGGCCGACCCCAGCGCTACCCGGCCGATGTCTCCAACTTCGAAGGGCCCGTCCGGGAGAGCTAGCTCGATCACCGCGCCGGCCAGGGCCCCGGACAACACAAACTGGCCCAGGTTCGCAATCGGCTGGAACCAGCGGCGCTCCCTGAGATCTCGCGGAGTGATGGCGCCAAAGGCGGCGATGGTTGCTGCTCCCAGCGCCGCGCTCCCCTTCCCGAATATGACTGCCGCGGTCAGCGTGATCATCACGGTCGGGCTGGCCCGTAGCCGATCGTTCACCTCGACAGAGAGCGCCTGGAATAGTCCGAAGGCAAGACCCAGGGCAAGCCACTCCCATCGAAACGGGAACGTGGTCTTCCAGAAGAGGAAGCCGACCAGCACCGCTCCGGCTCCTCCATAGGCCGCGGCGATAAAGAGACGGGCGCGTTGCGAAGGAAGCATTAGGCGAGGAGAGCCCGGGGACGAGGTTTACTTCTTACTCGTGTTAGCCGATGCTGAATCCGGCGGCTCCGGCAAGGACCGCAGACGCCAGTGCACCGAGTGCGACGACGATCTTCATGACCTTCTTCATAAGTGTGAATCTCCCCAATCGTGTATTTCCTTGCGCGCAGCTCTGATCTGCTGCTTACAGGGATCGCTCCGCTTGAGTCAATGTCGTGTCGTCTCCCGGGCACCTCACCTCCCTCGACATATGTCGAGGAGATCTTCCTCACGGAGACGCCCGTTCCTCCGCCGCCCGTCCGTCGCCTCAGCGCTGGCACAGAAAGGCAGGCTCAAAGAGCAACAACAACTTAGTTGGTTTTTCGCGCTTTGCCAACGTACCCACCGCTCACGTCACTACGCTTCGTAGTCGTGAACTTCCGCGAACTCGAAGAAACGCTGTGCCGCCTTCCTGCAATTGACGCTGTCCGCATCGTCAACGATCGGGACCGGATCAGCGAAGTGCACGTTCTGGCTTCGCCTGCCAAGCCTGCCAAGCAAGTCGTGCGCGACATACAGTCACTGGCGATGGCCCGTTTCGGCATCGGCATCGACCGCAAGGCCATCTCGGTTGTGCAACTCAGCGAAGAGAATCGTGGGACCGGAGGTGATCGGCCCGTGATCACCTCAATTCAGGAGTATCCCGAGGGTGTCAGCACCTCGGTCAAGGTCACCCTCACGTGGAACGGCGAACAGTATGTAGGCCAGTCCACGGGGCCTGCCGCCTCCTCCGCCCGTCTGCGGATCATCGGTGAAGCAACCCTGCGGGCGCTGGAGGAAGTGCTCGGGGGCACTCCTCCCCTGGCTCTTGACTCGGTGGCGGCTACCAACGTCGGCATCCGACCCGTCATTGTGGCCCAGGTGGTGAGCATGCGCGGCACCGAAGAGGACGTGGCCGTTGGCAGCGCCCTGGTACGGGGCGATGAAGCCGAGGCTGTCGTACGGGCAGTCCTGGATGCTCTCAACCGTCGCATCCCCGCGCTGATGAGATGAATAGGCAATAAGCAAGATTTCCTGCCATCTCCCTACCGCCTACCGCCTCCTGCCTTCATGCCGACTCCTGACTGCTGACTGCCCTCTTTACGCGAACAAGAGGTCTTCACCCTCTAAGTGACCTGTGTCATTGACTGTGTACAGACGCGGCCCCGGTACTGCGATTGACGAGATTGAGGCGTTGTGGAGAGCTCCGAACGGGCCGTTGAAAACGTTTCCTTCCGGCCCGAGGCCAATCGCCCAGCGGAGAATTCCGATGGCGGGCCCGGCATGGGTCCCCACCAGCACCACGGCGTCATCTCCGCCGGCGACGATGATGTCCTCGATGGCCGCCACCGCTCGGATCTGCACCTCAGTCCAGTTCTCACCTCCGGGACGGTCGACGTCTTCGCCATCTCGATATCGAGCCCAGAGATCCGGCCAGCGGGCTGCCACGTCGGCGGCAACCAGGTTGGCCCACTCGCCGTTGGCAATCTCCCGCAGCCGACTATCGGTCTTCACCGGGATCCCCAGGGTCTCGGCAAGCGGATTAACGGTTTCGGTGGCCCGGCGCAGGTCGGACGAAACAACATGGGTGATGCCAACTCCGAGAAGACGTCGGGTGAGGGCCTCTACCTGGGCCCTGCCATCTTCGGTCAGCGAGACGTCGCTCTGACCGATGAACCGGTGTTCCCGGTTTCCCTCGGCTTCACCGTGGCGAACGATGAGAAGCTTTGTCACCCGTGAATACCGGCTACCAGCGCGGCCCATTCTTCGTCTGAAAGAGTGAGGATGGGAGGTTGATTGGGAACTTCGGTGAAGTAGATCCCCATACGGTCTACCCGGTCTCCATATTTGTCTCGTACCGCAGAACCAAGCTCGTCGAGCGGAGCTGTCACGCACAGCTCGTCGAGCACCTCGTCGGTAATCACCTCGCCCATCGCCATCCATTCGCCGCGTTTGCTCATAGCCGTGAGCTCGGGCCCGAAGTCCCACCCGTGCAGATCCAGCACCCCCCGATAGGCCGGAGTCGAGGCATAGAAAGCTATCTGCAGTTTGGCCGCCATCTTGGTAGCGGCCATTTCTTCGTCGTTGTGGCCCGAAATCACAAAGGCGGTTCCCACCATCTCAACGTCAGCGACAGACCGACCGGCCTTTTCTGCCCCCGCCGCCACGTTGGGAGCGACCACCTCGTCCAGATAGCGCAAGGTGTGAAAAGGGTGGATGTGGAGGCCGTCGGCAACTTCGCCGGCCACCCGGCACATGTAATCGCCGACTCCGGCAATGTAGACCGGGATCTCCCAATGTTCCATCGGAGCGGGACTGAAAAAGGGAGTCATGAGACTGAATTCGTAGAAGTCACCTTTGAAGGCCAGCCTCTCCCCCGTCTGCCAGGTGTTCCAGATGGCTCGCAAGGCGTGGATGTACTCCCGCAACCTCGGGCCCGGGCTCGACCAGGGCATATTGAAGCGCCGGGTGATGTGGGCCCGCACCTGAGTTCCCAGCCCGAGAAGGAATCGCCCATCGGTGAGCTCGGCTAGATCCCAGGCGGAGTAGGCAACAGTCATTGGGGAGCGACCAAACGCCACTGCAATAGCGGTGCCGAATTCAATGCGGGAGGTAGCAGCGGCTGCGGCCGCGATCGGAAGGAAGGGGTCGTGCGCGGTGTCGGTGGAGAACAGCCCGTCAAAACCCCATTTTTCAGTCCAAACTGCGTGCTCGGGAGCCCTGGCGATCGCCCCGGGAGCCAGGTATTGGTCCACCTTCATCGTCCAGAGGCTACACCCGACGGGCTCCCGGCCAGCAGAGCGCGAAAACCCAGATAACAAGGGTGATTTTCGCGTTTTGGCCCCGTCATCTAGTGGGTCCTAGCCTCTAAGCTTCGCCCGGCGTTTCATGTTTAGGGCAACGGATACGGCGGAGTATCGACGGTGAGATTCACACGATTATTAGCGTTCGCCACATGGGTGGTAGTCGCGTTGTTGGCAGTGGCTGCCTTTTCTGCCTTTTCGCCCCCGGGCACGGCTGCGGTAACCACCACCACGACCACCGGGCCCGCCGATGAGCCGGCCGTCATCCCGTCCGGCATCGGAGCCGCAGCCGGGCGCCAGGCCGCCTTCGGCTTTTCTCAGGAGCTACTCACCCTGGAGGCTCCGGCCACCACAACTACCAGTACTACTACGACAACCACCTTGGCCCCGACTACCACTACCACCTCAACCACTACTACCACCACGACCAACCAGGTCGCCGTTACCACCACGACGTACCCCCGGCCGACCAAAGCCCCACTGCCACCGGAGACCGTTTATGCACTCGTCGCCGCCTACTTCCAGCCCGAGGACGTCGAGCGGGCGGTTCTCATCGTCTGGTGTGAAAGCCGCTACGACGCCAACGCGGTAAACCCCTCCAGTCGCGCTTCAGGGCTTTTCCAGCACATTCCTCGCTTTTGGAGCGAACGGTCACAAAAGGCCGGCTGGGCCGGTGCAGATATCTTCGACCCCGAGGCCAACACTGCAGTAGCTGCCTGGTTGCGGTACTCGAGCGGCGACTGGAAACATTGGTACCCTTCACAGAGCTGTTGGGGCAACGGTAATGTGACTCCGCCGGGTACAACCACCACAACAACCACAACAACCACAACAACCACAACAGTGCCGTCATCGACCGCAGCCACAGAGCCGACGATCCCGGACGGCACCACAAACAGCACTACCGTAGGTACTTCGTAAATGCCAGGATTACCAATGAAGAGATTGCTACGTTTCCTGACCTTGGCCGGGGTGGTGGCCGGAGCCGTCTGGTACGCCCGCCAGAAGGGTCGGCCGGTTTCATCCGAGGATGCCTGGGAGGGCCCGCCCCTCGAGCTCAAAGCCGTGCCGGACCCGGCGCCGTCCTCCGTATCGACGGTTGACGACCTCACCAGAATCAAAGGCATCGGCCCGGTTTCTGCCAAGAAGCTCACGGACTTCGGGATCACCACTTTCGCTGCATTAGCCGCCGCCGACCCCGAAGCGGTTGCGGCCCGGTTCGATTCACGAGCCAACGTCGTCGATTGGATCGCTCAGGCCAAACAGCTCGAGAGCTAGTGGTTGCCGGGTGCTCTACCTGACCGAACCCGAGGACCTCGCCTCCGTAGTTCCGAACGAGCCCGGCTACCGGACGGCCCAGTTGTCAGCCTGGCTATACGACACCCCGGTTCTTACCACCGGCGAGATGACGAATCTGCCTGCCGGGCTGCGCCAGAGTCTCGACCTGTGGCCGTTCGTAGTGGAAATAGAACAAACGGCCGACAAAGGCCGGACGGTCAAGTGGCTCATGCGCACCCCGGACGGCGTGAGTATCGAGGCCGTCCTCATGGGCTACCCGAAACGAGTGACACTGTGCATCTCGAGCCAGGCCGGCTGCGCCATGGCCTGCACGTTCTGTGCCACCGGACAGTTCGGGTTCGAACGCCACCTGTTATCCGGTGAGATCGTGGCTCAGGTGGCATATGCCTCGGCCTATCTCACGGCCAATCCGATGGCGGGAACTCCCGACCACATAACCAACATTGTCTTCATGGGCATGGGTGAGCCCCTGGCGAACTACCGGCACGTGAAAAGCGCGATCGACCGAATGACCGGGCTTATGGGGAGGTCGGCGCGCTCGATCACTGTTTCCACAGTTGGGGTGGCGCCGGCAATCCGCCGCCTCGCCGATGAGCCCTGGAAGGTGAGCCTGGCGGTGAGCCTGCACGCCGCCGACGACGAGCTACGCAGCCAACTTGTTCCGCTCAACCGCCGCTACCCGCTCGAAGAGGTGGTGTCGGCCACCGAGTATTACGTTGCCAGGACGGGCCGCCGGGCCTCCATAGAGTGGACTCTCATCGACGGCACCAACGATTCGCTTGAACAAGCCGACGGCCTTGCCCGCATCGCCGGCCGGCTCGGCGCCCACATCAACATCATCGCCCTCAACCCGACTCCGCTCACTGCAGACAAGGCCCCGTCCGCCGAGAGGACCGCGGCATTCATGGCCCGGCTTCGCAAGCGAGGAGCCAACGTCACCATGCGGGCCACCCGGGGCCGGGAGATCGATGCCGCCTGCGGGCAGTTGCGGGCTCGACGCCTCAACCCGGTGTCGTGAGGCCTTCGGTCGGGGCCGTTTTCGCTCTCGCATTGCTCGCCGCCGCCTGTGGCTCGGTCAGGGACCAGGCGGGAGCGCGCGGTGCTCCCCTCCTCACTCCAGAGGAGGCCCAAAACAAGAGTGGCGTGGCCAGCGTGCAGGGCTTCTTCTGGGCTCGCCCCGGTGACGGCCAATATCGGTTGTGCTCGACATCCCTCGAGTCGTTCCCACCCCAATGCGGGGAACCGGCCATCGACCTCGACATGGTGGATGTGACACAGCTGGCGGGTGTGGACTTCAACCAGAACGTTTTCTGGGCAGACGAAGTGCGGATCAGCGGCCTGTTGCGTGGGAATCGCATGGAGGTGGAGAGCATCGAGTTCAACAGTTACGACGCTTCCAGCGGCCTCAGCTTCCGTGTCCAGGTGCCACTAGAAGCCGACAGAGAAGGAACCAGCTGGGTGGCCCTGCTCACCAACTCCGGCTTAGACCCGGTAGAGGTGACGTTCCCGTCGGGACAATCGGCCGACGTCATACTCACCGACCCGGAATCGGGGACCGAGGTCTACCGCTGGAGTGAGGGCATGGCCTTTACACAAGCGGAACGGATCCAAAGCCTCTCCGGTGGCCAGACCGACCGCATCGTCCTTACTGCGCCACTCGACGTTTCGAACGGCCTTTACGACCTGCGGGGTGTGTTCTCCGGCTCCCCCGGACCGGCGTCGGCGATCGGCCTCGTGGTAGTCAACTAGGAATTGGGAATCACACCCCGGGAGCCAAGCTCCGTAATCTCCTCCGGCGCGAAGCCGAAGCGGGCCAGGATTTCGCCGGTGCCGGGGCCGGACGCGGGCGATGCGGGCTTGCCCACCGCGGTGCGGCTGAAACGCGGGGCCGGTGCCGGCTGCCTGAGACCAGCGACCTCGACGAAGGTCTCTCTTGCCGCCAGGTGGGGGTGAGCGTGTGCCTCCCAAGCAGAATTCACGGGGGCGAAGCAGGCGTCGGTGCCTTCCAGCACCTGCTGCCACTCCGCCAGGCTCCTGGTGGCGAACACCTCTGCGAGTCGATCCCGCTGGTCGGGCCAGGATGCAGGATCGAATTGAGACGGCAGCTGGTCCTCGTCGAGGCCGAGCCTTGCCAGCAGCTCGGCATAGAACTGCGGCTCGATGGCACCAACAGACACGTATCCCCCGTCCGCCGTTTCATAAACCTGATAAAACGGCGCACCGCCGTCGAGGAAATTGTTGCCACGTTCCCCCGGCCAGCTCCCCTGGGCCCGCAGGCCATGGGTCATGGTCGAGAGGAGGGCCGCGCCATCCACCATGGCGGCGTCAACCACTTGACCCACACCCGAAGCCTGCCCCTCCAGCAGACCACAAACGACTCCGAAGGCCAGCAGCATGCCTCCACCTCCGAAGTCGGCCAGGAGGTTTAGTGGAATGACCGGGGGTTGGCCGCTGGGGCCGATGAGGTCGAGCACGCCGGCGAGAGCAATGAAGTTGATGTCGTGCCCGGCAGCTCCGGCCAGCGGCCCGTCCTGGCCCCACCCGGTCACTCGCCCGTAGATCAGCGCCGGATTGGCATCCAGGCATTCTTCGGGCCCCACCCCGAGACCTTCGGCCACCCCGGGGCGAAAACCCTCAATCAGGGCGTGAGACTGATGCACCATCCGTAGAACGACTTCGGACGCACCAGGGGCCTTCAAGTCGATGGCCAGCCAGCTTTTTCCGCGATGGAGCGGCTCGAATGGTCCCGGAGCCGAAGCTTCCCCGAGGCGCTGCAGGCGGACGACCTCGGCTCCCATATCGGCCAGCATCATCCCGCAGAATGGCCCGGGACCGATCCCACCCAATTCGAGAATCGTGAAACCTTGCAACGGACCCACACCAGCGATGTTAGGAGCCCATCGGCTTGAGACCTGGACGGCAGTCGGCCAGGATCACAGCATGATACGAATCGGTGTCGACCTTGGAGGCACCAAGACCGAGGCAATCGCCCTCGCTGCCGACGGCGAAGAACTAGCCAGACGCCGGGTGCCAACCCGGACTGACAGCTACGAAGACATAATCGCCACAGTTCGCGATCTGGTTCTGGAGGTCGAAGCAGAAATTGGTGAAGCCGGTTCTGTGGGTGCCGGGACCCCGGGGGCGACATCCCCTACAACCGGCCTCATGAAAAACGCCAACCTCACGCTGCTCAATGGAAGAGAACTGGCAGCCGACCTGAGCCGCAGCCTGGCTCGCGAGGTGCGCATCGCCAACGATGCCGACTGCCTGGCCCTCTCGGAGGCCACGGACGGAGCCGGGGCCTCAATGCCGACGGTGTTCGCGGTGATTCTCGGAACCGGGGTGGGTGGAGGCATCGCCGTAAACCGATCGATCCTCACAGGTCCCAACGCCATCGGAGGAGAGTGGGGCCACAACCCGGTCCCCTGGTCTACCGAGGAGGAAAGGAACGGGCCGGCCTGCTATTGCGGCCTGGCCGGCTGCATAGAGACTCTGCTATCTGGACCGGGACTCTCGGCCGATCACGAGCGAGCCACCGGCGCATGGATGGATGCCGAGGCAATTGCCGCCGCTGCAGCCGACGGAGCAGCACAGGCGGTGGCCAGCCTGGACCGCTACACCGATCGGCTGGCCCGGAGTCTGGCCGCGGTGATCAACCTGCTCGACCCCCATGTAATCGTGCTTGCCGGCGGTCTCTCGCAGATCTCCAGCCTTTACGAAAAGGTCCCCGATCTCTGGGGACAGTATGTGTTTGGCGACCAGGTGGTCACCCCGCTGGTCCCTGCCGCCCACGGTGACTCGAGCGGAGTGCGCGGGGCCGCCTGGCTGTGGTGAGTATCTGATAGTCCAGGGCGGAAGCTAGATTTCTCGACATGTCAGAACCACAAGAAACCCTCGCCCTGTTGGATTATCGCCGGGCAACGAGTGACCTATACAGCCGGGTGCGCCAGAACCCTGCGGACGAGGACAGCTGGAAGAATTGGCGGTATGGACGTGATGACTTGTTCGCCACCCACTCGCAATCCGCCCTCAACGTGGAGAACATCGAGGGTTTTGCCGGGCTTCCATTCTTCGATTACGAGCCGACGTGGCGGATTCATGCGAAGGTCGAGCCGGTCGCCCCGCAGGAGCTCTCCATCGTGCACAGCGACCGGGAGTTCACCCCCGTCCGCCGGTTCGCACAGGCCACGTTCGAAGTTGAGGGAGAGGAGTTGAGCTTGGCTCTGTATTGGCTAGACAGCTACGGAGGTGGGATCTTTCTACCGTTTCGAGACGGTACCTCGGGTAAGGAAACCTATGGCGGGGGTCGCTATCTACTGGACACCGTCAAAGGCGCCGACCTCGGCCACGATGGTGATCTCATCCTTCTCGATTTCAACTACGCGTACCATCCAAGCTGCGTTCACAGCGACCGCTGGTCATGCCCCTTAGCGCCCCCTGAAAACCACCTCGACCTGCGGATCACCGCCGGCGAGAGGCTCTAGCTACCGCACAGTACGGGCGCGACCGACATCGCCAGGCGGCGGACCCTTCCGGCTGCTTGGGCGAGCCGGTCCCGGTTCAGCGTCCCGGCGTTGACGGCCTCGATTATCGCTTGCACTGCGGGCTCAACCTCCGACGGATTATCGATTATCAGCATGTCTTCGCCGGCCGCGAGTGCTTCCACCGCAATATCACCCAATGTGGTGCCTTCGCGCACGCCTGCCATGGAGAAAGCATCGGTCATGGCCACGCCATCGAAGGCGAACTCACTACGCAACAGGTCGAGGACTGCCGGCGACAGACTGGCGGGGTTGTCGGGGTCGATGGCGGCATAGATCGGATGCCCCACCATCACCGCCCCCACTCCTTCGGCGATGGCGGTTGCAAATGGCGGGAAATCGGTCTCAGTTAGAACCTCCAACCCGGCGTCGATCGGAGTAACAACCAGGTGGGGATCCACCGTGGACAACCCGTGGCCCGGGAAATGCTTGGCGGTGGTTCCCACCCCGGCCTGCTGGAGCGCAGAGATGAAGTCGGTACCGCGTTGGGCCACGACCTCAGGGTCTGACCCGAAGTTGCGTCCCACCAGCACCGGATTGGAACCCCGGGCGACGTCAACCACGGGAGCCAGGTCCAGATTGATTCCCAATCCGATCATTTTCGTGGCCATGGCCTCACTTTCGGAAATGAAGGTCTCCCGGTCCGCGAACGGATCTGGCGACGGGAGCCCCACTTTGGCGAGCCGGTCGATACGACCCGGTTCCTGGTCGACGGCCACGAGAATTTCGCCGCCGGCGGCACACACCATGGCCGATGTGAGGTCCGAAAGCTGGCCTGCACTCGACATGTTTTTCGTGAAGATGATGATGCCCCGGCCCCCGGCGGCGAGATGCTCAGCCGTGGCATTGTCGAGAGTGGTGCCGGGAAAGCCGGCCAGGATCACCGCGCGGGCATCTTCTTCGAGAGTTCCCACGGGGAGGGTGGTAGTGGTCGTGGTGGCGGCCGGAGCAAGGGTCGTGGTAGTAGCCGGTGTGGTGGTAGCCGGCGTGGTTGCAGGCGTTGTGGTGACGATCGCAGTGGGTGACAGCACCGGAGTCGTTTCCGATGCTCCGGAGGTGCAGGCGGAGGCAACGAGGGTCATGACTAATACGAGTCGGCGGGCATGCATGCTGCGTGACGTTACCTTGCCCGGTCATCGAGAAGGAAAGTAGCCGCCCCGTCGCTTCGAAGCATCGACTATTAGGCTCCGCCCACCTATGGCACTGCAACCTGGCGACAAGGCCCCGAGCTTCAGGCGTCCCGACCAGGCGGGAGTTGACCGAACGCGAGACGATTACGCCGGAAAGCGGCTTGTCATCTACTTCTACCCCCGAGTTTTCACGCCCGGCTGCACGACTCAAGCGTGCGACTTGCGCGACAACTACGCCACCTTCCAGGACGCCGGGTATGAGATCGTCGGCGTCAGCCCCGATCCGGTGGACAAGCTGGAGCCGTTCCGGGTGAAACACGACCTGCTTTTCCCACTTCTCTCCGATCATGACCTCACGATGTCCAAGGCCTACGGCGCCTGGGGTATGAAGAAGAACTACGGCAGGGAGTACGAGGGCCTGATCCGGTCGACCATTGTGGTGGACGAGGACGGCCTGGTCACCCATGCCTGGTACAACGTCAAGGCCAAAGGACACGCCGAGCGGATCGAGCGCGAGCTGGTCGGGTAACGATGGCAACGGAGCCGCCGAAACCCGAGAGTATCGAAGATGTCTTCAATCGGCGGGTCGACGCCATTTTGGCAGCCCGCGGAATGGACCTCCGCGATCTTCTCGAAGAGCTCGAAAAAGTCGGTTACACACCAGACTCCCCCGCCACGGTGCTCCTGAACGATGCTTTTGCGATCGCAGCGGTTCTCGGGGTATCACCAGTCCACCTGCTGGTTCCTGATGAGGAGGAGCCCGTCTCGTTGACGCCGGAGATAGCGGCCGCCCGCCGCGATCTCGACCTATGGATTCGAGGTCTCAAGCCACTCCGTCTGCAAGACGAAGTCCTTTTCCACCTGGAGGCGTCCAACGACGACCTCGACGCCGAGCTAGTGGCAGAAACCTGGGTGCGATCTGACAGTGTCCGCGTCGCCGCTTTGGCGTGGTGCATCAATGACGCCGTCGAAGCCCATGACATCGAGCGAGCCGGCGTACTGGCCGACCTGGCCGGCCGGGTGCTCGACAGCAAGACCCTGGACGCGGCCAACGCTCGCATCAAGCGGCCGGTTTCCAGCGGGGAGTTATTGGATGCGGTTAACCGGGCGGTCCGTCTTCGCCGTCAGCGGGCCGGCCCGCGCACTGTGCCCCGCAGGTAACCCACAGATGCCGGCACCGGGCGGTGCATAATCGTGGCCGTGAAGGTGACATTGATCCCCGGCGACGGGATCGGCCCGGAAGTTTCGACCGCCATGGTGCGGGTAGTGGACGCAGTGACGGAAGGTCGCATCGAGTGGGAGAGCCAGCTGGCAGGAAGCGCCGCCGTCGGCGCCGGTTTCGATCCGCTCCCCGATGCCACCATCGAGTCGATCCGCCGCAACAAGTTGGGGATCAAGGGCCCATTGCAGACCCCCATCGGCAAAGGGTGGAGCTCGGTGAACGTCGCAATCCGCAAGGCCCTCGACCTTTACGTTTCGCTGCGGCCCGTTAAATCACTGCCCGGGCCCAACAAGGCCCGATATGAGGATGTCGATCTGATAGTCGTCCGCGAGAACACCGAAGGTTTGTATTCGGGACGGGAACACGAAGCCGTCCCCGGGGTGGTGGAGGCTCTCAAGATCGTGACCAGACACGCCTCGGAGCGCATTGTGAATTTCGCTTTCGAGCACGCCCGGACTCTGGGTCGCAAGAAATTGACAATCGTCCACAAGGTGTCGGTGATGCCGCAGTCGGACGGGTTGTTCCTGAAGGCAGCCAGGGAGGTGGCATCTCACTTTCCGTTTACCGAGGTCGAGTACCTCAACCTCGACAACCTCGTAATGGAACTGGCGCTCGACCCGTCGAGATTTGACACGATCGTGCTTGGCAACCTCGATGGCGACCTGGTTAGCGACCTCTGCGCCGGGCTGGTCGGGGGTATGGGCCTGGTGCCCGGTGCCAACATCGGTGAGAGGTTCGCTTTGTTCGAGGCCGTGCACGGCACGGCGCCTGATATCGCCGGCAAAGGTGTCGCTAATCCAACCGCCCTCATCCTGTCAGCCGAAATGATGCTGCGCCATATGGGCCAACACCACAGCGCTGATCGGATGCGCCGCGCAGTGGAAGAGGTCCTGGACGGTGGCAGCATGGTCACCGGAGACCTGGGCGGCTCGGCCGGCACCGAGCAATACACCGACGCGATCCTGGCTGCGCTGTGAGAAGGGTGCCCGAGTGCCTCATCAGGTAGCCCTCATTGTTGGCTCTGCCATCAACCAGGAGATCACCCCCGAGGTGCTCCGCGTCGTGGCGGCAGCCGGTGTGGACATCGATTGGCATCGGACGGATGTGGTGGGGCCGGACTATGAGAGCGCTCGCCGGCAGCTAGAAGAGGCGGCCGCCAATGTCGAGAATCTCGGGATCGCGCTCAAGACTCGATTGCTCACCCCCGCCGGTGGCCCGCCAGAGACCACCGCCAACATGAATGTTCTGCTGCGGCGCAGGCTGGAGTTGTACGCGGGAGTCAGGGCCGTGCGCAGCCTGCCGGGAGTGTCCACCCGCTTTCCAGACCTCGACTTGATCATTGTGCGCGAGAACTCCGAGGGCATCTACAAGGGGCTGGAACACGAGATCGTTCCGGGGGTGGTCGAGTCCATCAAGGTAGTGACTCAAGCCGGCTCCGAGCGCATCGCCCGCTTCGCCTTCGACACCGCCCGCTACCTCAAGAGAAAGAAGGTGACGGTGGTGCATAAGGCCAACATCATGAAGCTGTCAGACGGGCTCTTCCTGCAAACAGCGCGCGACGTTTCAGCCGACTATCCCGAGCTCGCCTTCGGCGAGGTCATCGTCGATGCCGCCTGCATGCAGTTGGTGCTTGATCCCTACCGCTTTGACGTGATGCTCATGGGCAACCTCTACGGCGACGTCCTATCGAGCCTGTGCAATGGCGTCACCGGCGGGATCTCATCGAGCCTCGGCATCGATATCGGCGATCACACGCGGGTGTACGAGGCGATCCACGGTGATGCCCCCGAACTCGTGGGGCTCGGAGTCGCCAACCCGCTGCCGCTGTTGACTCCGGCGGTGGACCTCCTCCACTTTCTAAAGGAGGACGCAGCCGCCGATCGCATCCACAATGCCATTGAAACTGTTACGGGGGCCGGCGTTGACCTGACCGCAGACCTTGGGGGGACCGCAACTACCGCCGAAATGACCGACGCCATCATCGCCGCTTTCTAGCCGACGACGACCGAGGCGGTTGAAACCCGGGGATCGGCGGCTCCCTCCCGCGTTCCATTCTCCAATAGGCGAATGATCGCCGCCGGGCCCCAATCCCGCTGACGTTCGACGAGCCCGACGTTGTGGCCCCGTTCGGTCAAGCCAGTCGCGACTCGGGTTGGGATCTCCTCCTCGAACACCGGAGCAGATCCCCGGCCGGGGCCAAAGTCGTTGAGGACCCAGCGCGGTGCCGCCTGAGCTTCGCCGGGTGAAAAACCCACCAGCAGTTGCTGAGCTGCCAGTTGAGCGACCAGTTGGGGCTGTAAGTGTCCGCCCCGGGTTCCGAGCAACATCGACAGCCGATCGTCCTGCGTCCACAGCGAGGGGGCGAGCGTGTGAAGGGGCCGCTTGCCGGGGGCAAGCATGTTGGGGTGGCCCTCTTCGAGTGTGAAGCCGGCCCCGCGGTTCTGCAACCACACTCCGGTAGCCCCGGCGGACAGCCCGCTGCCGATCCCGCCGAAGTTGGACTGCATCAGCGACACTCCTAGCCCCTGCCCGTCGACGGCGCACATGTAGGCGGTGCCCCCCGGCACGTCCCGGGGCGCCGGCCATTCCGTCACCCGACCGGACTGGATGCGCGCTAGTCGCTCGAACAAGCGTTCCTCATCGAGTAACTGCAAAGGCGAGAGGCTCATGTGGTCGGGATCGGCCAACAGCGCATCCCGATCCCACACTGCGGCCCGGTATGCCTCAATCAACAGATGGTGATACTCGGGATCGTCGAAGTCGGAGCTGCCCCCGAGGCGCTCGACCAGCCACAGAGTCGCCAGGGTCACATATCCCTGCGAGCTCGGTGGAACGGTCCATGCGGTGTGGCCCGTCAGCAGCTCCAGGCCCATTGGCTCAACCCAGTCGGGCTGATTGGCCGCCAGGTCGTCTGGAGTGAGCAGAGATCCGGTGGCCCCGGAGATCGCAGCGGCCAACTCGCCGTCATAGAAGCCAGCGCGGCCTTCTTCGCCTATCCGTTGCAGCGCTTCGGCCAACGCCGGCCTGGTGAGCCGACTTCCCTCCCGGGGGACCCCACCCTGCGGATACAGCTCGGCAGCCGAGCCCTGCCCGGCCAGCAGCGCCTCATTCTCAGCCAGATTCCACGACATTTCGGGTGATACCGGGAAGCCATCGGTGGCCAGACCTATGGCAGGAGCCAGCAGGTCGGCGAGCGGCAGATTCCCGAACCGTTCACCGAGCGCCAGCCAGCCGTCGACACATCCGGGGACGGTGACGGTGGCCGGGTGTCGGGAGGGCATCCGGGCATGGCCGCCGGCACGCATATCGGAGGCCGACACACCCGAGCCCGCCCGGCCGCTGGCGTTGAGAACCGCCGGTGCCCGGGTCCCGGGCTCGTGAACGAGAGCGAACAGGTCGCCCCCGATCCCGCAGTCGGTGGGCCTGACAACGCCCACCACCGCGTTCGCGGCGATGGCACCGTCTACCGCGGAGCCTCCCGCCGCCATGATGTCGACCGCAGCCTTTGAAGCCAGCTCATCTGGAGTAACTGCGATCGAGCTGCTCCCAGTTGCAGTGAGCTGAACCACTAGCGCCCGGAGCCCAGTGGGCTAGCCGGGCGTACCAGCTCCCACCCTCTCCGCCTCGTGCTCACGGCCAGCCAGGGCTGCCTCGTGCCCTTCGATGTCGATATGGGGTAGCCAGTCGAGCCACTTGGGCAGGTACCAGTTGTAGTCGCCGAGCAGCTTCATCGAGGCCGGCACCAATATGGACCTAACAATCGTGGCGTCCAGGAACACTGCGACCGCCAGACCGAATCCCATCTGCTGTAGGGGGATGAGCTCGCCGGCGGCGAATCCGCCGAATACCGCCACCATGATGAGAGCCGCCCCGGTGATGATCGCCCCCGTTGTGCGGAGGCCATGTGCCACCGACAATGTGTTGTCTCCAGTGAGATCGAAATGCTCCCTGATCCTGCTCAGGAGGAAGACGTGGTAGTCCATCGAGAGCCCGAACAAGACCGCGAACAGGAACAGCGGCAACCAGGCCTCGATCGACTCCACTGCCTGGAAGCCGAAAATGTCCTTCACCCACGACGGTCCGACACCCTCCTGAAAGAACAGCGCAACCAGACCATAGGCAGCGGCTACCGACAGCAAGTTGAGGAAAATGGCTTTGATCGGCAGCACTATCGATCGGAACACAACGGTGAGCACTATGAAGCTCAACCCGAGTACGAACACAAACACGATCGGTGTTCTGGTGGACACATCATCAAAGAAGTCGACGTTGAACCCACTGGCACCGCCTACCAGCACATCGACGTCGGAGCCGGCAAACGACGCCGGAACCAGGTCGTTCCGCAAGCTCAGCACTGCGCCGGCGGCGGCATCGCTAGAAGGGTCGCTCGTCACCGGAATCGACAGCAATGCCAGGTCACCTGCCTGGTTGACGACCAGCGGATCAGGGGCGCCCAGAACCGGGTTCTCAGCGACGGCCGCGCTGAGGTCCGCCACCGCTGCTTCAACCTCAGCGGTCACCTGGCCGTCAATCACGATCTCTATCGGGTCAGTCGGGATGAACCCGAAGTCGTTCTGCAAAATGTCGAAGGCCTGCCGGGACTCCAGCCGCTCAGGGAGCGTGCTCGGCCCGGAGAATCCGGTATCCATGCTCAGCCAGAAGGAACCGAAGAACAGCATGAGCGCGGTTCCGCCGACCAGCCACACCACCGGCCGCCCCATCACAGCGTGAGTGATCTTGTCCCACATACCGCCTTCGGCGGCGAGATCCGACGTTCGGAGCGTGACAACGCCGGCTATCACCAGCAGTCCGCCAATCCCGGTTGCGATGCCACCGATGATGGTAAGCGCATCGCCAAAGGCCCCGGATAGAACGAGCCCGATTAGCAGCACCGGAACACCAAAAGCGAGGGCGTAAGCAGCCTTCTTGACCAGCGGCAAGCCGCGGCCCCAAGCAAGGCGATCCCCCAGCAACGCCATGGCGGCGGGCAGCAGGGTCATCGAAGCGGCCACGGCGACTAACACAACCAGAATTGCCCCGACGCTCAGGCTGCGAAAGATGGTATTGGGTACGAAAAGCATGCCCAGCAGGGCAAGGACCACAGTCAGGCCCGAGAACAGCACGGCGCGGTTGGCAGTCGCCCCTGCCCGGCCGATCGACTCCATATGGTCGAAGCCGTGTTGACGCTCTTCCCGGTACCGGGCAACGATGAAGAGTGCATAGTCGATCCCGACCGCCAGGCCGATCATGGTGATGAAGTTCTGGACGAAGAACGTGAGGTCGAACAGCTGTCCCACCAGGGAAACCAGGCCAAGGGCCACGAAGATGGCGGCGAACGCCAACAAGATCGGCAACGACGCAGCCACCGCGGTCCCGATCACTGCGAGTAGCACGATGATCGCCACCGAAACGCCGATCGACTCTCCCTTCACCAACCCTTCCTCGGCCAGCACCACAAAGTCGTTGTTCACAGTGGCTTGGCCAAAGATGCGAGCTTCGATGCCGGCCGGAGCTGCAACGGCATCGATCGTCTCGAGGAGCTCTTCGGCATCCAGGGAGGCTTCGTCGAGGTCCGAATTGGCCAGCAAGACGCTCACGATCTGATTGTGGCCGTCAGGCGAAATCTGCGGTTGATCGTCAGGACCCAGCGCGGACGCCAGAAGCACCTTGTCGGGGCCGAGGCTGAGGGCGGCCGCCTCGATGTCGCCCACATACTGAGCGAACGCGGGGTCGGTAGCAACTGCGGAAGCTGAGCTGATTACTACGGTCTCGGCGAAAGTCTCAGGCCCACCGAAGGGAGGCTCCATGCGAGTCTCGAGGAGGAGCTCGGCCCGCTTGGCCTCCGGGTTGTCGGTGAAATCGAAGTCGGTGGTCAAGGTGTCTGCCAACAAAGTTGAAATGAGACCAACGGCAAGGATCAGCAAGCCCAGCCATGCGAAGATAACGAGCCGCGGTCTCTTACTGCTCGCCCTGGCCAAGGTCTCCGGGTTGATGTTCACGGGTTTTCCCCCAAGTTGTTCCTAGCGAATAGCCGCAAAGTTAACCCGTCGGCGAGAGAAGGGAAAGCCTCTTTACGTCCAGCCCGAACCGGGGTAAATCTGATCGATTATCTCGGCGAGCTCGGGTTCGCACAGGCTGCCCTCGAATGGGGCTTTGCCCGGGGCCTGGAGCTGCTGGTGTTTGACAGCTTTCTCGAGGACGTTGCGGATCACGTCATCGACGGGACACCCGGCCTGAGCGGCGGTCTTCTCGAGCCGCATCTTCAGATCGGCCGGTAAACCTATGGTGGTGGGCTCGAGAGCTTCCATGACCGCGCCAGCCTACCCGTGGCTTGACATTTTGTCTGTCGTCTTGTTGTCAGTTCGGAAGCCAGGGCGAGCCGTATCTGTTTCCAGCGCACCGGCTGGTACCTTAAGCGAGGTGTGAGCAAGGGAAACCACAGGAAAGAGCCCAGTGCCGCGTGACCGGACGTCCCGCGCAAGGCGCCGCGCCCAACGCGAGCAGGGTCTAGCCCAGCTTCCACGGCGAGAAATTGTCAACCCCTACCGCCCCATCGAGGTCCTTACCGAAGACCAGGTAGAAGCGATCC
>CAXMOO010000133.1:0-8346 GCA_964195005.1 uncultured Gammaproteobacteria bacterium | reverse complement strand
GATGACCGGTTCGCCCTCATAGATTCTGGCCGCGCGGTCGACATCAGTGTGGTACTGGACAATCTCCGCCGTCGGATAGAACTCATGCACGAGATCAATCGTCGACAGTTGGATGGCGCGATCGCCGTGGTTCGATGATGCTCCAGGATGCCAGATCCCAATACGCGGATTCATGATGCCATCGTTCGCTTTCGACGTGTCAGGAGGAGCCCGGCAGCGATTCCGTGAACCACGAGACCAAGGATGCGGTCGACTGCCGCGACCAGGAATCCGACTCCGGCGGTCGCCCCCGATACGACGGCCAAACCGGCCGATGCGGATTCCCGCACACCCAGGCCGGCCGGCACGAATACGACTGCCGCCCCCAGAACAGGAGCAAGTGCCAGTACGAAAGCGGTAGAGCCGAGCGAAATACCAATGGCCTGCGCTACTAACCACAAACGGAGCGCGGTTGCCAGAGTACCGGCAACCTCAACCGACACGAGGCCGGCCACCGTTGTTTGCGGACCGGTCCCGGCGCCCAGGGCGACAAGCCTCGTTACTGCAACCGCCCCCATCGCCAATGAACCGAGTCCGACGATCACGGGGATTGTCTTGTTCTCTGACAGGAGGGCAAGCGCCGCGACCACTGAGGCGACGGCCAACCACAGCAGGCCCGCCCAAATCGTGACCCTGGTTGCTGCACTCGTCGTCGAACCGGCCCGCCGCAGCGAGGCGATCTTCACAAGCGGCCCACCCGGTAACGGCAATACGTTGGCGGCAGTTGAGGTGATGGCGACCTCTACGGCATCCAAAACCGAAACGCTGTGACCGCTCAGTTGGGCCGTTAGCTTGTACTCCATGGCGTTGGCGGCTGTCATCATCGGGACGCCCACCAGTGCCGCGGCAGCCATCCACCAGATTGAGACATCGCTCATTTCTATTCGCACCGCCTGGAGAGCCAGGATGAGGCCGACCGTGAATACGCCGAAGCCGAGCGCCAGAGCCCAACGGGGCAAGCCGGATTGTCCGTTTCTGGTATCGAACTCAGACACAGGCGGACTCGTACACGGCTGAAACCCTGTCCGCGGCATGCGCGGCAGTGAGCTTCTCGACGATGAGCATTTCGCGGCCAGCGTTTCCAAGCCGATCACGCAGCTCCGAATCACCGGCGAGGCGCACCATCGCCTGCCGAAGCGAGTCGGCATCAACCTCACATAGCAGGCCGGTGGCGCCATCTCGTACGAGCTCGCGCGACCCGGAGATGTCGGTGGCCAGGACAGGCAACCCGGCTGCCATGGCCTCCATGATCACAAACGGCCGACCCTCAGACCGTGACGGAAGCACGAGCGCCGAAGCCGTGTGCATCAACTGCGCGACCCGGGAGGGCGACATGGCGCCCAGTGGCCTAATCGTTGCATTGGTCTTTGCCCGGCGTTCCACGAGGTCCTGCAACGGCCCATCACCAACCACGACGAGCTCCAACAGGCCCTCCTCGATCCCATCGGCGGCGTCGAGCAGGATGTCTATCCCTTTACGCTCGATCAAGCTTCCTACGAATAAGAGTTGCGGAGGCCTGTGCGACCTGTCGGCCGCCCCGGTCGGTATCGGTACGCCAAGTGGAGAGACGATGATTTTGTCCTCGCGCCCTCCCATTGCCACGAGCGAGGCGGCGATCGCCTCGCTGACGGCCATCGTTTTCTCGGAGTTGTGGATCGCCCACACCGCTGCCCGGCGCAGTGCCCGGTGCCTTGTGGCGAGTTCGGCGTCGCCCCCGTGAGCCGTTATCACCACCGGCTTACCGCTCTTGCGGGCTGCCCTAACCGCCACAACGCCTGCCGGATAGAGCCAGTGGGCATGGATCATGTCGGTGGCCCCGGCTTCCCGATTGGTGGCGTGCAACATGGATCCGACCAGGGGTGGCAACTGTGCGAGCCGGAGCGGCCTTTCTCTTAACGCTGGCACGATGCCGGCCACATTCCGGGTGAGATTGCCCCCTCCTGGCCAGTAGGAGAATCGTTTGACGGTCACCCCATCGAGTTGGCCCCGCAGCGGGTGGCCTCGCCGGGCGGGAGCTATCACTGTGACCTGGTTCCCTTCAGCCGCCAATTGACTGGCCAGAACTCGAATGTGATTGCCGCGGGGATCGTCTTTGTCCGACGGGAATGACGTTGTGACGAACAGGACCCTCAAGGCGGTGCCCCGTCAGGACGCGGCGGAGTCGTTGAAAACGGCCGGCATCTCGTAATCCTTCTGTTTGTTCAAACTCACCATGAGGTCGGAGATCATGCCCACCAACGCCAGCGTGACCCCGAAACCGAGAATCGCCAGGGTGTTGGTACCGAGACGCCAGTTCTTGTCGAAGATGTCGTATATCACCTTGCCGGCCCCGATCATCAGAACAGCCACCGCCGGCGGCATGAAAACTCGCAACGGGTTGTACATCAGCATCATGCGAACCACCTGGAGCATGTAGCGGCGGGTGTCCTTCCACCAGTGGAACTTGGACTCCCCCGCCCGCGGGTAGTAGTCGATGGGGATGTATTTGACCGAGTACCCGTTGTTCAGGAACGCCAGCGTGAGGGTGGTCACGCAGGAGAACCCCCGCGGGAGAAGGTAGAGGTACTGGAAGGCAACCGAGCGCCGGAATGCTCGCAGACCGCTGTTGAGGTCGGGGATCTTGAAGTCGACCAGATAGCTGGCCAGCTTGCGGATGAGCCACTTCGCGGGCGTGCGGAGGAACTTGATGGTGCCCTGTTCTGACGTGCGGGCCCCAACGACGTGGTCCCAGCCTCCGTCAAGCTCCTTCACGAAACGGGGTATCTCACCATTGGGGTAGGTCATATCCACATCGGTCCACACCACCACCCGGCCCCGGGCTTGCAACGTGCCGTACTTGCGTGCCGAGCCCGAACCCCGGTTGGTGTGAAATTGAATGAGCCTTATGCCTTCAATTTCCCGGAGCCGCTCGCCAGACCCATCGGTGGAGCCGTCGTCAACCACGATGATCTCGTAGGAATACCCCGAGCTGTCGAGAGAGCTGCGGATGCGGTTCAGCTCTTCATCAAGGTGGCCTCGTTCATCGAAGACGGGCAGAACCACGGAAACGTCAAGCAGCGATGGCAGGTATTCGGTCATGAGATTGGTATCGACCCCTTGAAAAGCGGCCTGTAGCAATCAGAGGCTACCGGCGAGCTTCCATCATTTCGCGGAGTTCGCGCCGTAACTCCAGAACCTCGTCCCGAAGACGGGCCGCATACTCGAACCTGAGATCGGCGGCCGCCTCGTGCATTTCCTCCTCCAGGCTCTGAATGAGCCGTCCAAGCTCGTCGGCCGGAAGGTCGAGGCTGGGCCGGACCTCGCGCTTGCGGCGCTCGACCGACGGCGCCCCCGGGTCTCGAACAAGCTCCAGGATGTCGGAAACGTTCTTGCGGACGGTTTGTGGATCAATGCCGTGTTCCTCGTTGTACCGGGCCTGGGCCACCCTTCTACGGTTGGTTTCATTGATGGCGTGCTGCATCGACTTGGTGACGCTATCCGCATACATGATGACTTGTCCCGCAACATTGCGCGCTGCCCGCCCGATAGTCTGGATGAGGCTGGTCGCAGACCGGAGAAAGCCCTCCTTGTCGGCGTCGAGGATGGCCACCAGCGACACCTCCGGTAGATCAAGTCCCTCCCGCAAAAGGTTGATCCCGACCAGCACGTCAAACTCCCCCAAACGTAGGTCACGCAGGATCTGGACCCTCTCCAGCGTGTCGATCTCGCTGTGCATGTAGCGACACCGCAGGCCCATCTCCAACAAGTAATCGGTGAGATCTTCCGCCATCTTCTTGGTTAGCGTCGTGATGAGAACCCGCTCACCGGCTTCTGCCCGCTCCTTGACCTCGTTGATCAGGTCATCGATCTGCCCCTTCGTGGGACGAACGATGACCTCAGGATCGAGGAGACCGGTGGGGCGCACGATCTGCTCCACAATCTGAGCCGAGTGGGTGCGCTCCCACTCCGCCGGGGTTGCCGATAGGAGCAACACCTGGCCTGCCCGGTCGAGCCATTCCTCGAAGCGCAACGGGCGATTGTCGAGAGCGCTCGGCAAGCGGAATCCGTGTTCGACCAGCGTCACTTTGCGGCTGTTGTCCCCTGCCCATTGGCCGCGAATCTGCGGAATGGCCACGTGGCTCTCATCGATGACGGTCAGGTAATCGTCGGGAAAGTAATCGAGGAGAGTGTATGGCGGCGAGCCCGGCTCCCGACCGTCGATATGGCGGCTGTAATTTTCGATTCCGGAGCAAAAGCCGACCTCGCGCAACATCTCGAGGTCGTGGGAGGTGCGCATTCGCAGACGCTGGGCTTCCAGCAACTTGTTCTCCTTCTCGAGCTTGGCCAGGTTCTCTGCCAACTCGATCTCAATGGATTCGACCGCCCGCTGCAGCCGCTCGGCCGTCGTCACGAAGTGGCTGGCGGGAAAGATGAAGACCTCCTTCAGCTCGTCCAGTACCTCTCCGGTGACCGGGTTCATCATGAGAATGCGCTCAACCTCATCCCCGAAGTACTCGATTCGAGCCACGGTCTGCTCGTAGGCCGAGAACACCTCCAGAGTGTCGCCTCTCACCCGAAACTTCCCCCGGGTGAGGCTGACTTCGTTACGTTCGTACTGAAGATTGACGAGCCGCTCCAGGGCAGCCTCCATCGGGAACTCCACACCCCTAATCAGCCTGAGCAATTGGCCCTCATACTGGTCCGGGCTCCCCAGGCCGTAGATGGCCGACACCGAAGCCACGATGATCACGTCGCGCCGCACCAGAAGGGCGCTGGTGGCTGCATGGCGCAGCCGATCGATCTCGTCGTTGACGGTCGAGTCCTTCTCGATATAGGTGTCGGTCTGAGGCAGGTAGGCCTCGGGCTGGTAGTAGTCGTAGTAGCTGACGAAGTACTCGACCCGATTCTCCGGGAAGAACTGGCGGAACTCGTTGGCCAGCTGGGCCGCCAGGGCCTTATTGGGTGCCAGAACCAGAGTCGGGCGTTGGACTTTCTCAATGGTCCAGGCAATAGTCGCCGACTTCCCCGAACCGGTGATGCCCAGCAACGTCTGGAAGCGATCTCCCCGCTCGATCCCCTCGACCAGCGCGGCGATAGCTTCCGGCTGATCTCCGGCGGGTGCGAAATCCGAATGGAGCTTGAAATCTGGCATCGCGAGGAGTGTAGGGAGAAGGAGGCAGTCGGCAGTCGGCAGTCAGCAGTCAGCAGTCAGCAGTCAGCAGTCAGCGAAGACTATTGCTTATTGCCGCGAGCACGCGATCCACCTCTTCGCCCAGCCGGGCCACATCTGCGCTGTTGTCGATGACGAAGTCGGCCGCCTCCCGCCACTCTGAGTCGGAGGGTTGAGCCGCCATCCGCGCCCTGGCGTCCTCAGGATCCATCCCCCGGCTCAGGAGGCGCTGGAACCTCACCTGGGACGGGGCCGCAACCACCACTCGAATCCAATCATCGCCGAGGAGGTCGCTGAGGTGGGGGATTTCAACAACCACCAGGGGATCGTCCGAATATCGCTCCAACTCGGCGAAGACCCCGGCGGCGATGAACGGATGGGTCATGGCCTCCAGCTCGCCGAGTGTCCCCGGGTCGGCAAAGACAATCGTTGCCAGCCGGTCTCTGGCTATCCGGCCCTCCACCACTACCTGTGGCCAGCGACTACTGACCGCGCTATAGGCCTCCCCCTCAGGCTCGAGCACCGAATGACCGATCTCATCTGTATGGATAACCGGTACTCCGCGGCTTGTGAGAATGAGAGCGACCTCGCTCTTGCCGGCCCCGATCCCCCCAGACAAAAGCAAGCGCCTTTGCCGAAACTGGTTCATGAGGTGACTGTAACCTGATGCCGATGTATGCCACCGCTCCCGTATGGGAAAACCGGTTCGACCGCATCGCCAACATCCTGCAATGGCTGGCCCTGGTCTTCGGAGCGATCTTTGCCTTCGTGCAGAGCGGCGCGACCCTGCACACCGCTACGGCAGTCACCGCGGTCGGCCTGTATGTCGTGATTTTTCAGAGCCTTCCGACACGAGTGCGCCACGGCATCTGGACAGGAGAGATCCTGGCTGTAACCGGCGTCGCAGCTTCCATGCTGGCCATCGCCTTTACCGGTGGCATCGAGAGCCCCTACCTGCTCTTCTCGATCACCCCGATCCTCTACTCAGCCGCTTTCGCTGGCTGGCGCAGAGGCATCGAGACCTCCCTTCTGGCAGCCGCAGTTCTGCTGGCGATCCACCAAACGGTCGACGACGGCAGCCTTGCCGGTGGGACGCTGTGGACATGGATCGCTATCTACCTGTTGATCGCAGTGACGTTCAGCTTGGCTCGCCACCTGCTCCTCGAGGCCGGAGCCACCAATGCCGCCCTATTGGCGGCATCCATGCAGTCTGCCGAGCGCCTCGACCGGCTCGACGCCTCACACAAGCTCTTGTCGGCGCTGTCCAACCTGGCAGACGGATCCGAGCTCAATCCTGTGCGCGTGGGCAACGCCGCGCTCGACCACCTGGCAGCCGCCGTCCCCTTCGAAGCCGGGCAAATCGCCATGAACGGGAAAGACGGGCCCGTGGTGGTGGCGCGCACTGAGCGGCACGGAGAATTTGCATCAACCTTGACAGCCCCCCTCAGTGTCGGAGCGCGCGACGTCGGTTTCGTAGTCCTATCCAGACGGGAGGCGTTTGACGCGGCGGAATTGGACCACGTCGACGAGATATTGCAGCCTGTGGGATTGGCATTTGCCAACATCCTGTTGCTGCAGGAGATCGCCCACAGGGCTATCCAGGAAGAAAGGATGCGTCTAGCCCGTGAGTTGCACGACGATATCGGGCCTTCACTGGCCTCTCTCGGCCTGTCCCTGGACATGGCTCTTCTCCAGAGCCCGAGTGACGCGAGCCTGGCCGATCACCTGGCCGGGCTGCGCAGCAACGTCACCAACCTGGTCGAAGAAGTCCGGGACACGGTCGCGGGCCTTCGGGCAACCGAGCCGGTGAGCCTTTACGAACATGCTCTCCAACTGGCCGCCGAGAACCCCGACGAACTGCCCAAAGTAGCGGCCGCGCTGCGGGAGCACCGGCCCCCGCCCATTGAGATTGGCAACGAGCTCATGCCCATCATGTCGGAGGCGGTTCGTAACGCCCGCAATCATTCCGAAGCACACATCGTGACCATCGAAGGCTTCATCAATCACGACTCCGGCTCAATTGCCGTGGTGGATGATGGCCAGGGGTTTGACCCCGGCACCGAGCACGCGGGTCATTACGGTCTCGTCGGGATGGCCGAAAGAGCCGGCAAGATCGGCGCCGGGTTCGACGTTCAGTCTTCGCCGAAAGGAACCACGATTACGGTGACGTGGGGCGACCAATGATCAAAGTGCTTATTGCCGACGACCACCGGCTGCTCCTGGAGGGACTGTCCGAAGCCCTCAATCGACTCCCCGACATAAGCGTGGTGGGAACTGCCCAGGACGGCAAAGAGTTGGTGGGACTGGCCGAGCAGATCGACGCCGACGTCGTGGTGCTAGATCAAGAGATGCCGAAGCTAACCGGCATCGGGGCGATCAAAAAGATGGGTCCAGCCCCGGCAATCCTCGTGACGATGCACGCCGACGAAGAGCACAGGGCAAAAGCCGAGAGAGCGGGGGCCGTCGGCTTTCTGTCGAAATCTTCACCTCTCCCGCTGCTGGCCGCCGCGGTAAGGGCCGCAGCCGCCGGCGAAATCTTTGTGCAACGAGTTGGGGGAACCGAAGTCCTCGACTCCTACCAGGAGCCGGTGCTCGACCCGGGAGCCGCCGCACTGACCCAAAGGGAGCGTGAGCTGCTGGCGCTGCTGGCCCGGGGAGTCTCATCGACCGAGGAACTGGCCGAGGAGCTGTTCATCTCGCAGAAGACTGTGAAGAACCACCTGGCCAGTATCTACGACAAGCTGGCCGTCAGCGACCGGGCGCAGGCAGCAGTCGAGGCCATTCGCCTCGGCCTGGGGCGAGCCTGAGAATCTAAGGGTTCTAGTTCGGGAAACCGTCGATGGCGGACTCAAAACTGGTCGAAGCGGACTCACCGAGCTGTCCCACCACGATCACCACAACAACAGCGATGAACAACAGAAGCAGCGCATACTCAACGAGACTGGCACCGAGTTCGTTTTGTCTCAGTCTTTGTCCTCCCCTCAAACCAGCGGATCCGGGTGTCACCACCCGGATCTGCCTCGATAGATTCGTTCGCCCAGCTAGTTGCTGAGGCTTGCGTTTACAGAACTAAAGGTCTCCGAAGCGCTCTTACCAACTTGAGTGATCACAACGATGGCAACCACAGCAATAAGGACGAGCAGCAAGGCGTACTCAAC
>CAXMOO010000132.1:0-17931 GCA_964195005.1 uncultured Gammaproteobacteria bacterium | reverse complement strand
CACGAAGAAGTGCTACATCGAGCATCGGGAAATGGTAGCCAGAGGCGGATGTGCCCCGTCATGCAACAGTGTTGATAGGCGAGACCCGCGGAGGACTTGGGGGCACTAGCCCTCTTCGTTCACAATGAAGCGCTCGGTGTGAGTGTTGTTTTCGACATCGACATCCCCCGACACAATCGGGACCGCCACCCTCAGGACGTACCGAACCACCGGGACGACTTCGAAAGTCACTTCGAAGGTGCTCGACTCCCCCGGCACCAGCCTGTCGATCGTCCGCGTGTCTTCAGCCCCCGCTCCGGCGCGGTCACCTGTGAGCGTGACGGCCACAATCACCTCTGTCAGAGCCTCGTTTCCCTGATTGAGCACCGTCACCGTCAGCACGAGCTCACTGGTGAGTGGGAGTATGGCTTCACCCAAATCTGTCGTGCCGAGCCGGCGGGGATTGAATCCCACAGAAGTAATTGCGGCATCGCGTCGCAAAGGAAGACCGACTGATGCCTGGGCCTCGGCGATAAGCCCGAGGATCCCACTTGCGGGAGTGAACGCCACCACCGGATAGCTCGAGAAATCGACGTCCGAGCTCGACTGGAGAAGAGTGAGCTCCGTAACCGCATCCTCGTAACTGCGATCGCCCACCGCCAGCTCGATTACCCCCCTTTCGATGACCATCGCCGGTACGTCGTCGTCGGGACGGTCGGCCGCGTCGAGCAGTCCCCCTTCAATGAGGTCGAGCCCTCGCAACCAACTCCTGCTGGCCAGTACGAGGCGTGCTTGGGCATCTGCTGCTCTGGTGGGCGCATCCACCCCCTCTATGGCGGCATTGGCCCCGGACATAGTGGCGCGCAACCCGGCCAACGTCGTAATGAACTCCTGGCGATCGACAGTGGGAATGCGCCCGATGAGGTTTGCGAAGTCGACGGCGGTGGCCGACGACTCGACTGCGGCCTGATGGGCGGTATCGATGTAGTCGGCAAGCACGCGCCGATCGCTTCGGAAACTGGTTACGAGAACTACGACGACGACCACCACGCTGAGCAGAGCGAGCAGCCCTACTCCGCGGCGTCGACGCCGCGGATGGGAATAGCTAAATGCCACGGCGTGGGCGAGGGGGGACTTGAACCCCCACGAGCCGAAGCCCACAGGCACCTGAAGCCTGCGCGTCTGCCAAATTCCGCCACTCGCCCGGGGAACAGTGAGGCAGTTTATAGCCCCGTTACCAGAACAGTAGGCAGGCACAGCAAGCGGCCAAACCTAAACTCGCCCCATGAGCGTGGCTCGCAGCCTTGAACGCAGAATCGAGTATCTAGTCGAGGGCATGGGAGCCAAGGTATTTCGGGGTCAATTGCACCCACTCGAGGTCGCGATTCGCCTGGTCAGGGAGTGCGAGCTCAGTCTCGCTGAAACAGGCGTGGGGCCAACCGCACCCAATCAATTTGTTGTTTCACTCAACCCTGATGATCTCGGCGCCGATGCTGCCGGCGCCGTAATCCGCCTCAACACGGTTATCAACGAAGCTGCTTTCGAACGGGGCTGGCGCCTGGAGGGAGCGCCGGCCGTCACGCTGGCAACCGAGCCCTACCTCGCCCGCGGAACCGTCAAGGTGGACGCCAGGATCGTGCCGGGAGAGCTGCATCCCTGGGTGCACCTCATCGAGATTCACGGTCCGCGCCGGGTCCCGATCAAACACAACCGCGCCATAATCGGTCGTTCCCGGCGAGCCGACGTAGTCCTCGGTGATTCCGAGATCTCGAGGACCCACGCTCTGGTTTGGCAGGAAGGCGGGAGCGCGTGGATCCAGGATCTGGCGTCCGCTAACGGCACCTTGCTCAACAACGTCCGCATCGACGGCCCTTCGGCTCTAACCGACGGAGATTCGGTCACGCTGGGCAGGGCCCGTTTCGGCTTCCGACCGACTTAGATGACTGCGGTCGTCGCCAACCTCCTCAAACTTGCCTTCGTAGGGATGCTCTATTTGTTTCTCTGGCAAGTAGCCCGCTCCATCGGTGGCTACCTGGGCGCCGGCAGGCAAGCGTTCGGATCTCGCTCACAAGCCGGCGAGCTGATAGTGGTCCGGTCTGACTCACAAGCCGGGACTCGTGTGGTGGTCACCGACTCGGTGATTATTGGAAGAAGCGATGAGGCCGACTTTTTCCTCGACGATCCCTACGCTTCGACGTTCCATATGAGGTTGACTATGGAAGAGGGGACCATGACGCTTGCCGACCTGGGCACTACCAACGGCACCTATGTCAACGGACGTCGGGTCACGACGCCGATGCCGCTAAACACTGGTGACTCTGTACAGGTGGGTAAGACCATCATGGAAGTCCGTTGAAGCGTATGTTTACCACTCATCCATGTCGCAGACACGTCAGCGGGCTGGCCCCGAGCGGTGCCGTTGACCAACACCACTGCATCTAGCCGTTCCATGAACCAGGACAACACTTGGCGAATGTGGCGTGGCATGTCGGGTCAGACCCCACCCGGATCTCACGCTGTTGTGGCTAGCTGTTTGAAGAACTGGCGTGCGACGTAGCGTTTCAGGCACGGCATGATCTCGGCAGTGCTCAAGCCTTCGGCGCGACGGCGAGCGACATAAGCACGGGTTTGTTGGTGGTTGGCCTGCGACCGCTCGGCATTGCCGGTTCTAGGGGAACCTCTATCCCCGCGTTGCAGGCTGTGTCCTGTGGCGGGGGTGGCATCTCTTCACGACGCCGGGGTCCTCACCGATAACGAGTTCACCGCCGCCAAGGCAGAACTACTCGGTTCCTAAATCCCTGGCCAAGGCCACGGTGTGTGGGCCTCGGCCTGGCCGGGTTGACGCCCGGCGTCGGAGCCGGGTACTTACTCGATTGGTGCTAACCCGGCCGCGGCCCGATGGAGGTTTGTTACGGTCGCGTCGAGGACCTCTCGCCACTCGAAGAGCTTCTTGTCCTCGACGGTGGCAAACACCGCCACCTCGATCTGGCGTTCCTCTCTGTCGATTGTTGCGTGCGACACGAACCTGATTGCGACTTTCTCGGTCTTGTGGGCTTTCTCGGTAACTTCGTCGTAGAGCTCCCAGCGGATATCGGGAAGCGCCTCCCGAAAGGCGCGCATGGTCCCCACCAACAGCTCGGGACCACGATCGACCGTTTCGCTTTCGACACGGTGCCCGTTGGCATAGACCTGGCACTCCTCGTCAACGATGCCTTCTACCCCGTCGAAGTCACCGGTGTTCATCGCTCCGAATATGGCCCTCACCACCGGATGATCTCCCTGGACGTCCTCGTCCGCGTCGCGGTGACGTGATCCGAAGAATTTTTTCGCTACAACACCAATCGCCATCGAAATCAACACCATGGTCACTCCTCCTTCTCTACGTCTTCTGTACCCCACCCAACGGGGTCGTTGCTGACTCCGCCACAGCAGTCACCCTCTCCTGATGGAGGCCCGCCGGACGAACGGCAGATCCGGGCGAGGCGTCACTGCTTGGCCATGGCCCGACGGAGCTCTGCTTCAGCGTCCTCGATGGCCGATCCGGACAGATCGTAGGCGACCTGGTTGATCGTCCCGGTGAAGGTGAACGGGGGTCCGTAGCTGTCGCCGTCCACGCTGTCTCCGTAGTCCCAACCGCACGACAGTCCTTCGGCGGAGAAGATAACGGGTACCGTCACGTCCATATCGATCTGGCCAACCGGTTCGCCGTTCATGAACAGCTTTCCGGTGCCTGGTGCTCCCTTGCCGTTTCGTGGATCGGCCTCGCCGGTGACCTCAAACTCGTAGATAAGGGTCACGTCTCCCTCTGGAACAGGCACCTCCGACGTGATCCGGAAGTGCTTGATGCCCAGGTAGTTGTAGACAAAGCAGGCTCTGCCGTCCTTGATGTAGAGCGAATAGCCACCGCTGCTGCTACCGACTGCGACGATGACGCCTTCCGCGCCCCCGCTGGGGATCTCGAGCTCGGCGGTGATGACGTGAGACCGGTTGTAGATTTTCGGCTGAGCGAGGAGCGGAATCGGTGCACCCGGGAAGTAGACGAACCTGTCGCTCGGCCCCGCCGGAGTAGGCCGCGGGGTGTTGATGCGCTGGCCCATGGTGCCGTCCACTGGTAGCACATTGTACTTGCGGGCCTCCGACCACCAGAGGTCGATCAACTCCCGCAACTTTTCGGGATGATCTTCCGCAACGTTGTGGGACTCGGAGAAGTCCGTCGCCACGTGGAAGAGCTCCCACCCATTCTCGTCCAGGTCCGCGAGCGTTTCCTTCGAGATCGCATCGGCGAGCTTGCGTCCATGTTCGGCCCCGGTCGCGTAGTTGGGTCCGGGCCAGCCACACACCGCACGCCAACCGTCCTGATAGATGGAACGCCCGCCGAACATCTCGTAGTACTGCGTGTCGTGGGCGGTTTCGAGATCGGGATCGTCGAAGGTGTGAGCGAAACTCACGCCTTCGATGGGCGTCTGGTCATAGCCGCGAATCGTCGCCGGCGGATCGATCTCCAACACGTCCAGGATCGTTGGAACCATGTCGATCACATGACCGAATTGATGCCGGATCTCGCCAGCGGCCTCGATTCGATCGGGCCACGAGACAACGAAAGCGTCCGACGCGCCCCCCCGATAGATCTCCTTCTTCCAGCGACGGAACGGCGTGTTGCCGGCATGGGCCCATCCCCACGCGTAATGGTTGTAGCTACCCGGGCCACCCAGCTGGTCGATTTGCTCAAGGTTGCGTTCGAGACTCTCGGGCAAGAAGTTGAAGAAGTTGAACTCATTGGTGCTGCCGACCGCGCCACCCTCGGGACTTGCACCATTGTCGGAGACGAACATGATCAAGGTGTTGTCCAGCTCTTCGATGCGCTCCAGGAAGTCCAGCACTCGCGCAAACTGGTGGTCGGTGTAGGACACGTAGCCTGCGAACACCTCCATCATCCGCGTGTAGAGCGTCTTTTCGTCGTCACTGAGAGTGCCCCACTCTGGCACGTCGGGATCGCGGGGCGACAACTCCGTTCCCTCGGGCAACAGACCGAGATTCGTCTGGTTCTCGAAGATTAGGTCGCGCAGGGCATCCCAACCCATGTCGAACGTGCCCTTGTACCGATCCGCCCACTCACTGAAGATGTGATGCGGCGCGTGGCCGGCGCCCGGGCAGTAGTACATGAAGAACGGCTTGTCGGGAGCGTTCACGTGGCTGTCACCAATAAACGCGATGGCCTTGTCGGCCAGGTCCGCCGACAAGTGGTACCCGTCCTCTGGGGTCCCCGGTGCATTCGTGGCGTGGTTGTCGTAGGTCAGATCCGGATACCACTGATCGGTTTCGCCGGCCAGGAACCCGTAGTAGCGCTCGAAACCGCGGCCAAGAGGCCATGTGTCGTAGGGTCCTGCGGCGGATTCGTCGGTGGACACGCCCAGGTGCCACTTCCCGATGGCGAACGTGTTGTACCCCTCGTCCTTGAGGATCTCAGACAGAAAGCCGTTCTCGAACGGAATGCGGCTGTTGTAGCCGGGATAGCCGGTGGACCACTCACTGATGCTGCCCAAAGCGTTGGAGTGATGGTTCCGCCCGGTCATGATGCAGGAGCGGCTGGGCGAACAGAGCGCGGTCGTGTGCATGTTCGAATAGAGCAGGCCCCGGTCGGCCATCCGCTGGATCGCCGGGGCCTCGATCAGGCCACCGAACGGCTCGAGCTGGCCGTAGCCGATGTCGTCCAGAACGTAAAACAAAACGTTGGGGGCGTCACCCGGAGCTCTTTTCGGCACCGGCCAGGCCGGAGAAGAGTCTTCGACCGTCTCGCCGATCTTTCCGGGAAACTCGTCTCCTGGCGTGTACTCAGCAATCTCGTTGTCAGCCATTACTCTCCGCTTCTTCTCTTTGCTGCCGATTCCCAACCTGCACCGACGAAGCTAGCTTTGCGATTCGCGATACCGGAATCCACTCGCGTCAGGCCCTCAAATCCCGGCGATCAGCCGCCCTCACAACCCGAAATATCGGTACCGTCAACGGGGAGCGGAGGCCCGCTCCCTCATCACATCTGTTTTCGGCCCCGCGGCCCACCACTGTCCGTGTGTGGCATCGCGACTGGGCGGCTAGTCCCAGCGCCATCGGGGGCTTACTCCGGGCGTCTTGCACGGTGCCGCAGCCGGGAGTCAGGCCACTCCTGGCCACCACAGGCCACCAGTGCCTCAGATGGCGCGCACCTGTAGAGCCTGGTCTCACCGGGCGGGCGTATCATCTGGCCCATAGATTGCGTCATCATTCAGCCGCAGCCACTCCTCAATGGCCTTCTAGTCAGTCCACACCTCCAAGGGTTTGAGCGGCTTAGGCCGGTCAAGGTGGTCAAACGCACCCGCACTGCACCGCCAGCGCAGCCTGCCCTTGGAGTCGTACCAGCCCCAGCAAACGGTCATTATGCTGCCGCCTGCAGGGGGAGGGACAGCGTGATAATGAGAGGGTCAGTGATCTTGATACCTTGAAGTACACCTGGGCCACCTCCACCCACCCGGGCCTCGTGCGTGACAGTAATGAGGACGCGGTCATCCCGGAAGAGGACGGCAACTCCGATGGTGACCTGCTCGTGGCTGTAGCGGACGGTATGGGAGGCCACGCCGCCGGCGAGATCGCTAGTGCCGTAGCCATCGAAACCATCGCCAGCTCAGAAGCAGCCGCCGCCGAGAGGGTAAGAGAGGCCAACCGGGCAGTGATGGAACGAGGAGAGGCGCGGACGGATCACCATGGCATGGGAACCACCCTCACGGTTGGGCTTTTTAGGCCCGACGGCACGCTCGACGTTGGTCATGCCGGAGACAGCCGTCTTTACCTGAGCCGGCGCCACGAACTGCTACAGGTGACGACCGACCATTCGCTGGTCGCCGAATACCTGGCAACAGGCAAAATCACGGCAGAAGAGGCCGTGGATCACCCGCAACGCAACGTCATCACGCGAGCTCTCGGAATCAGCTGGGATCTGGAGGTAGATGATCACCGCGTCAACCTGCGTCCCGGCGACAGGGTCCTTCTGTGTTCCGACGGTCTCACGTCAATGATCTCTGATGATGAGATTGCCACCATCCTGTCGGAGCAACCGGCCCCTCAGGCTGCCGGATGGGCATTGATCGAGGCAGCCAACCAGGCCGGTGGAGAAGACAACATCACAGTGGCAATCGTCGACGTTCTCGAGTGACTCGTACCGCCGAAGCGGCCATGCTGGGCGGGGCCGCGGTGCTCGCCACCCTCGGAGTGGCGATAGTAACGGTAAGCGGCGGAGGGAGTCCCGATGCTCAGACTGCGCTGACGTTCCTCGTTTTCGCTATCGCCTTCGGTTCCCTGCATCTGGCCTTTCGACAATGGGCTCCTAACGCCTCTCCCTATCTCCTGCCACTGAGTGCAGTTATCACAGCAGTGGGGGTGGCAGAGATATTTCGCCTCGATCCCCGGGCCGCCACTTTGCAGAGGTGGTGGCTGTTGATCGCGGCCGGTTTGGGAGTAGCCGCCATCGTGGTCTTGAGCCGCACCGGAACCGATCTCCTGCGCCGCTACCGATATCTCTTCTTGACGGCAGCGATCATCTGCTTCCTGCTCCCCCTCTTGCCTGCGAGTTGGCCGCTGGGCGGCGTCGAAGTAAACGGCTCCCGCCTGTGGCTGGCGTTCACTCCTTTCAACAGAACCCTCGTCCAATTCCAGCCGGCCGAATTCGGCAAAATTCTCCTGGTGGCATTCCTTGCCTCCTACCTCGCCTCGCGCCAGGCACCACTAAGCGAGATGACCAGAGCTATCGGCAGATTTCGCCTGCCAGAGGCCCGCCAGTTGTTGCCGGTGATCCTGGCCTGGGGGGTAAGCCTGATCGTGCTGGTGTATGAGCGCGATCTGGGGGCGTCTGCCCTTCTGCTGGCCGTGTTTGTAGCCATGTTGTACGCCGGCTCGGGTCGGCCCGCCTATCTCGTCGCCGGCGGGGGGCTGTTCGCCATCGGAGCAGTGGCGGCGATTCGAATCTTCGATCATGCCCAGACCCGGATAGATGTCTGGTTGGATCCGTTCGGAGATTTTGCCGACACCGGATATCAGATCTCGCAAAGCCTCTTCGCCCTGGGGAGCGGCAGCCTCTCGGGCTCCGGGCTGGGGCTCGGCCGCCCCGACTTCATCCCCAGCGCAACCACAGATTTCATCTTTGCTGCGGTGGCAGAGGAAACAGGGCTCGTCGGCTCGATCGGTGTCATCGCCGCCTACGCTCTACTGGTCACGATCGGATTCGGCATCGCCCTCCAGGCCCGAGATCCGTTCCGCAAGCTGCTGGCGGCCGGGCTCACTGCAACGATCGCTCTCCAGACCATCCTCATCGTCGGAGGGGTGACGAGACTGCTGCCGCTAACCGGCATCACGCTGCCGTTTATGTCCTACGGGGGCTCATCTCTCGTGGCCAACGTGATCGCCATAGCGGTGTTGGCCCGCATTTCGCACGAGACGGCAGTCGCCGAGGGAATAACGACGTGAATTCACCGATCCGCCGCCTCGCTCTCTTCCTGCTGGCCATCTTCGGCTTGCTCGTCCTCGACCTGACATACGTGCAGGTGGTAGCCGGGCCGGGATATCGCGACGACGTTCGTAACCCCCGACTTGCTGCGTCCCGCAGTTCCCGCGAGCGAGGGCCGATCATCTCGCGAGAAGGGATCGTCCTGGCCGAGTCGATAAACGACCCCGACTCCGCTCAATCATTCTTGCGGCTGTATCCCGAGGACGACCTTTACGCCCATGTGGTGGGCTACAGCTCCTTGCTATTTGCGGATTCAGGCCTGGAAGAGGCACGGGACACCGGGCTGCGGAGCGACAGCGATCTCACAATCTCAGGGCTCATTGATGCCTTTCTCGGCAGGGAAACCGGCGCCAAAGGCATCCGGCTCACCATTAGCAGCCCGGTCCAACATGCGGCGCAACGGGAATTGGCCGGCCAGGCCGGTGCCATCGTCGCTATCGAACCAACCACCGGCGAGATCCTCGCGATGTACTCCTCCCCTTCTTTCGACCCGGCGGATCTGCTTGGCGAATTCCCCGGTCCGGGTGACGCATTGACGGCAAACGAAACCCACCCACTCACCAACCGGGCCATTCAGATGACGTTCGCGCCGGGTTCGTCCTTCAAGGTGATCACTGCGGCTGCCGCACTGGAATCTGGCTTAGCCAACCCGGACACCTCATTCATCAACGTGCTCGAACTGGAACTTCCCGGCTCCACCGCTGTCATCCGCAATGCCGACCGGGACCGATGCGGTGAAGGAGAGAGTGTGGACCTGGCCGGCGCATTCCGACGCTCCTGCAACACAATCTTCGGACAGCTGGGAATTGATCTCGGCCCCGAAGTTATCGGAGAAATCGCCGCCGACTTCGGGTTCAACCGGGTCCTCCCGTTCGAGCTCACAACAGTCGAGTCGAGCTTCCCCGTGGATCCTCTTGTCGGCGATCCCGCCGCCACGGCTCAAAGTGCCATCGGACAAAGGGACGTCAGAGCCACACCCCTACAGATGGCTATGGTGGCGGCCGCCGTTGCCAACCGGGGGCTGGTCATGCAGCCGTATGTGATTTCGGAGGAATTCGATCGTGAGCTCAATATCCTCGAGCAATTTCAACCGGTTGAGGTGCGGCGGGCAGTGAGCCCGGGGACGGCCGCTACGTTGAGTCGAATGATGGAGGATGTCGTGAGTTTTGGCACAGGCCGGCGGGCTGCCATAGAAGGAGTGGCCGTCGGTGGTAAGACCGGGACCGCTGAGGTCCCGGGGCAGCCTCCCCACGCCTGGTTCATTGGATACGCCCGCAGCGAAGAAAGGCAGATTGCAGTTGCGGTGGTGATCGAAAACGGCGGGAATGCCGGGGAAGACGCCACTGGTGGCGCCGTGGCCGCACCGATGGCCCGCGAAGTAATGAGGACCTGGCTTGAGACCACCAATTAGCGACCCCTACCTACAATCCTGGAACCGGGCTCCCCATGCCCGGCGTCTCTCATGACGGACATGAATACCACCGTTCTCGCCGACCGTTATCGGCTTATCAAACACCTCGCCCGTGGAGGCATGGCCGACGTGTACGTGGCCACGGATGAGCTCCTGGGCCGAAAGGTTGCAGTCAAGATGCTGCACGCCAATTACGCCACCGACGCGGCCTTCATCCAACGATTTCGCCGCGAGGCCCAGGCGGCTGCCAACCTCACCCATCCCAACATCGTCAGCATCTACGACACCGGCCAGGATGAAAACCATCACTTCATCGTCATGGAGCTGGTCGAAGGCACGACCCTGCGCGACGTCGTGAAGAGCGCCCACCCCGTGCTGCCGCGCCGTGCCGCCGAGATCGCCGCCGAAGTGGCGGCTGCCCTGGCCGTCGCCGCCAGAAGTGGCCTCGCCCACCGGGACGTGAAACCCGGCAATATCCTCCTTACCGAAGACGGCAACGTAAAAGTCACCGATTTCGGTATCGCCCGGGCGTGGGATGACTCCGAGGAGCTCACCCGCACCGGAGCCGTCATCGGAACGGCAACCTATTTCAGCCCGGAGCAGGCGCAGGGCCTGCCGGCCGACGGCCGATCCGATATCTATAGCCTCGGGGTCGTTCTCTACGAGATGCTGGCCGGGCAACCGCCCTTCTCGGGCGAGTCGCCCGTGGCTGTCGCCTATCAGCATGTCTCGGAGATCGCCGCGCCTCCGTCCGGGTTCAATCCCGACGTCGCGCCTGAGCTTGACGCCATCGTGATGCGAGCCCTGGAAAAAAGCCCCCAGGTGCGTTATCAGACGGCAGACGACATGCGTCAGGATCTGTTGCAGTTTCTGCGGGGGGCTCCGGTGGCAGCGAGTGACCCGGAAGCCGCCACCCGCCTCGTCGCGGCTGCTCCCCCGCCGACCGCCCCGCCTGATGAAGTCTACCGGCAGATCGCCGAGCTTCCCCTCGAACGTTCAGCACCATGGTCTTTGATTGTCGCCTCACTCGCCTTGCTGGCAGTCGTGGCGCTGGCCATCGTGTTCATCTCGCAGGGCCTGGGCACCCCGAGCCCGGAAGACTTGCTGGTGGAAATGCCCGACCTGGTCGGCATCAGCGAGGATCGGGCCCTCGTCGAGATCCAAGAGCTGGACCTCTTTTTTACGCTGGCTGAACGTCCCAGCGACGAAGTCGGGTTCGGGGAAGTGGCAGCCACCGCCCCGCCTGCCGGCGAGCTGGTCGGGCCTAATGATCGCGTCACACTTGTCATCTCCAGCGGGCCAGAAACCTTCACGGTTCCTAACGTGGTCGGCAGAGGCGTTGTCTCGGCCCAAGAGTCACTAGCAGAAGCGAGGTTCACCACAGAGATCGTTCTCCAGACCGACCCCGACACCCGTGCCAACGACGTCATCAGCCAGACTCCCCCGGCGGGAGAGAATCATCCTCCGGGAACTTCCGTCACACTCATAGTCTCGAGCGGCCCCGAGCAGGTGGTTTTGTCCGAGTACAGCGGCTTTTCTTCAGACGATGCCCAGCGAGATCTGGAAAGCCGTGGGGTGAGTGTCGTGGTGCGGCGAGAATTCCACCCGACCATCCCGGATGACGAGGTCATTCGCACCGAACCGCCGGCCCTTTCGATCATCACGAAGAACGACACTGTGAGTCTGATTGTTTCCTCGGGGCCGCAGCCGGTGGCCGTCCCCGACCTCATCGGCAAAACCCAGGCGGAAGCCGAGGGTGTCCTGGCCGGCCTCAAGCTCAGCATCGTGTTCGGAGCTCCCATCCTTGTGGAGGATGCCGAACAGGCCGGCACCGTGCTCGAACAAGCGCCGGCGCCGGTGGAAGGCCTGCTGGTCGAACCGGGGACGCCGATAACAGTGCGCATCGGCGAACTGCCTCCGCCTCCACCCTCCACTACCACCACCACGACGGTGCCTTAACGGTCAGCTCAGGAAGTTCTTGAGCAGGGCCATTCCCTCGGCCGTCATGATGCTTTCAGGATGGAATTGGACTCCCTCGATCGGGAACTCTTTGTGGCGGACACCTTGAATCACCCCATCCTCGCTGTGGGCTGTGACGGTGAGGTGGGGACCAGGTTCAACGGCCGCCAGCGAGTGGTACCTGGTGGCAGCAAGCGGATTGGCCAGCCCGGCGAACACCCCCCGGCCGTCGTGAGTGATCTCGGAGACTTTCCCGTGGCGGGGCTCCGGAGCAGAAGCGACGGCGCCACCAAAGGCTTCGACTATCGCCTGGTGACCTAAACACACGCCCAGTGTGGGAATTTTCGGACTCAGGTCTCGCAGATAGTCGAGGGAGTAGCCGGTGTCGCGGGGGGTCCCCGGGCCGGGGCCGATCAAGATGCGGTCCGGCGCCAGCTTTGCCGCCTCGCCGGGTGCCATTTCGTCATTGCGGACCACCACCGGCTCTGCGCCAAGCTCACCCAGGTATTGCACCAGGTTGAAAGTGAACGAGTCGTAGTTGTCGACCACCAGTACCTTCATTCACCCACCGCCCCTCCGGTGTCGAGGAAGTCACCCAGCAACTCGTAACTCCAGACCACCACCACCAAAAGTAACCATGCAATCACCAACATGATGGCGACCCGGGCCGCTGAAGGCCCCGGCAGCCAGAGGTAGATAGCCTTGATCATGCGCTGGCCAGGATAACGTCGGCGTTGGGGCCCTCAATTAACTCCGCGAACACGATGAGTCGCCTGCGAGACGAGAACTTCGGGTGACACGTGGTCAGCGTCAACCAGGCGCCCTCGCGAGGTTCGATAACCCACAGATCGGTCGGCCTGACAATGCATCGTCCATCCTCGTCGCGGCATTGCTCGGGGGCTTCCCGTACCTCATAAACATGGACCCCAATGGCGGTCTCCACCTCGATCCTGTCGCCAGGCTGGAGCTTGTCGAGAGAACCAAACGGAGCACCGTATGTGGTGCGGTGGCCGGAGATGACCGAGTTTCCAGGCTGGCCCGGAAGCGGCGACCCGCTCAGGTGTCCGGGGCCCTTCTTGAGATCCCTTCGTCTCACCCCCTCAATGATCGTGACATCAAGGTCTATCTTGGCAATGCGGATCTGGGCAAAGGCTTCTCCGGCGGGCCCTTCAGCCTCCTGGAGGAGAATCCGAGGCGGTCCCGGGTCGGGATCCGGATCTGCCACCGGGTCCGGGATGGGCTCATAGGGAACCTCTTCGACTCTGTTCGAGACAGCCACGGCGAAGTTCTGCTCCAGGCTGGCCGCCAGAGCAGACTGATCGCGGGCAGTGAGGAGATTGGTGAACCACAGTTGGTATGCCACAAAGCCCATCAAGTAAACGCCTGCCCAGATGAGGCTCCAGCCGGCACCGCGGATGATCCTGATGAGGCGAGGACTCACGTCAATCCAATTCGATGGGTAATCTGATACTCATGGCACGTCCCAAAGGAAGACGGGAACAAGAGCAGGCCGCCCGACACCATACCGCGACGCCCAAGAAAGACGTGAAACCTCCGTCATCCGGGTTGTACATCACGATCTTGACCGGGCTGATGCTCGTCGGGGGGGCCAGCATCATCCTCAACTATGTCGACCTGGTTCCGGGGGGAACCAGTGGCATATGGCTGGTCGGGGGGCTGGCCACCATCGGTGGCGGATTTGCCATGATGCTCAACTTGCGGTAACAGCGCTCATCGCCTGTTCGGGTGGTTGGAACAGCTGGCTCCGCTCCCTTGCGGAGTCGGTGTACGGTCGCCTTCGCCGGCCGGGTGCCTAACGGGACCGCGCCAGGGGTTCCGGCTGAGTGAGCCAGGGCCTAATTACACGGCTGTAAGTAACCCACAGGGTTATCCCCAGTTGTGGATAACTCCCTCGTGTCCTGTGTCGTAAGTTTGTGCTGATCTCGCCGAGCCATCGGCGTTCATGGCAAGGACGCAGGACGAAGGCATAGTGGGGCTACGTCAAGGACGAGGACGCAGGACGACGGCATAGTGGGGCTACGTCAAGGACGAGGACGCAGGACGACGGCATAGTGGGGCTACGTCAAGGACGAGGACGCAGCCGGGTGCGTCGAGGGCCGGCGAGATTCTGTGCAGGACTTGCGACTCAGGACACTAGGTGAAGACCATCTCTTCGCGGCAGTGCTTGGGAGGCGTGCCCTCATCGCCCTGGACGTGGGTAACAGTCAGTTGCAGGCCGCACACTATGCAGCGATAGTCGACGTTCACTTCCACCAAGCCTGCCTCGTCGGGCTCGGGAGGTCCTGGAGTCGCCAGCAATCGCACCATCCAGACGCCGGCAGCAAGGATCACAACTCCCATGACCACGGCGATTGCAATCGTGGTCAGAGCTAGATCCGTTCGATGATCAGGGCGTTGGCCATGCCACCACCCTCACACATGGTCTGCAAGCCGTAGCGGCCCCCGCGGCGTTCCAGCTCATGGACCAGGGTTGTCAGCAACCTGGCTCCCGACGCCCCCAGCGGATGTCCGAGAGCGATGGCTCCGCCGTTGACGTTGACTTTGGAGAGGTCGGCATTGTGCTCCCTCTTCCAGGCGGCCACCACTGACGCGAAGGCCTCGTTCACCTCGAACAGGTCTATGTCACTCATGGCCAAGCCTGCCCTGTCGAGAACTTTGCCCGTGGCCGGGATCGGGCCCGTCAGCATGATCACCGGGTCAACACCGACAATCGCGAAGTCGACGAATCGGGCTTTCGGCGTGAGCCCGAGCTCGGCGGCCTTGTCCTCGCTCATAATGAGCACCGCGGCCGCGCCGTCGGATATCTGTGAGGAATTACCCGCAGTCACAACGCCATCGTCCTGGAAAACCGGCTTGAGCCCGGCCAGTTTCTCCAACGACGTGCCGGGGCGAATGCCCTCATCCACCGACATCAGCTCGGTGCCGCCGTCCCCGGTCGGCACTTCAATCGGAGCGTTTTGCGGTTCGAATCTCCCCTCTTGCGTAGCCCGCTCGGCGCGCATATGGGATTCGTAGCCGATCTCATCGAGCTCTTCTCGAGGAATCGACCACTTGTCGGCAATCATTTCCGCCGAGACCCCCTGGTTGAAAACCACATTGTCATATCGCTCCATGACCGCCGGCCCGAAAGGGAACCCCGGGCCGAGCATGCCGTTCGATCCCATTGGCACCCGGGTCATCGACTCGACTCCGGCGGCTATGACTATGTCGTGCACACCGGCCATGACTGCCTGGGCGGCGAAGTGGGCAGATTGCTGGGAAGAACCGCATTGGCGGTCGACGGTGGTCGATGGGACGGTTTCCGGCCAGCCGGCCGCCAATACGGCATTGCGGCCGACGTTCACCCCTTGTTCTCCGAGCTGGGACACACACCCCATGATCACGTCTTCCACGGTCTCGGCTTCGAGGCCGTTGCGGTCCTTGAGCGCGTTGAGGACGTGGGCTGCCAGGTCAACTGGATGGGTGTCTTTCAACTTGCCGCCACGCTTTCCGACCGGACTGCGGATGGCGTCCACAATTACTGCGTTAGGCATCGGGTGCCTCCTGGATGTTCACAGATGGGTGCAAGGGTAACCCGCTCGCCCGAAGGTGGGCAGGAGTCCGAGCGCCGAAGACCGGAAGAATGCGTGCGTGGGCCTGCCTGGATTTGAACCAGGGACCTCATCCTTATCAGGGATGCGCTCTAACCAGGCTGAGCTACAGGCCCAAGAGGGTGAGAGTGTAATCGGGTCGCCGGGCGAGGGAATGCGAAGCTGCAGCGCGGGCTTATCATGCTCGACGCTACGGGGATGTAGCTCAGCCTGGCAGAGCACCTGGTTTGCAACCAGGGGGTCGTCGGTTCAAATCCGTCCATCTCCACCGACGAACTCGAGAATGCGTCGCCTAATCCCGACTGCATCCAGGCCGTGAGCAGCCTCATGTTCGGCCGGGGTCCCATAGTGCCGGTACTCCCCATTGGGGACACCGATAGAAAGCAGTCGGTGCGGCCGATCGAGCAAGGCGGCGGATACCTCAGCGGCCGATGTGCCTTCGAGGTAGGGCTCGACAAGGACGACGTCATCGGAGATCGAGTTACGCAATGCCGGACGGTCGAAGGGTCGCACGGTGGCGGAGTACAGGATCGTCACATCCAGGTCACTGGTTGCCTCGAGAACCGCATCGAGCGTCGGCCCGACCGAAATGACCGTCGCAACCGCCCCCTCCCGCACCAAATGGAATCGGCCCGGGGTAATGGGCATGGCGCTCCGGTTGGCAGCCTCCGTGAGCCTCACATAGACCGGCTCCGTCCCGGTGGCAGCGTGCCTGAGTAGAACCTCCACTTCATCTGCATGCCCCGGAACGTGAATCTCAAAGCCGGGAAGCGTGTCGAGTAAGGCGATATCGCCGGGCGACTGATGGGTGCGACCCTCAGCGGCGGCATCGTATGAGGCTCCGATCGAAACGAGGACCGCGCCCACCCCTTGATGAATCAGGTCGAGCTTGATCTGCTCGAATGGTCGCTCAATCAAGAACGGCGTATATGAGTGGACGAACGCCCTCAAACCTCCGAGCGCCAGTCCGCCGGCCACGCTGATCATTAGTTGTTCCCGGATCCCCACGTTGATGACCCGATCTGGATGGCGAGCGACGGCACCTATTTCTTCAAACCGCCCCACCCCGATGTCGGCGAGCACCACGGCTACTGCCGGGTCGGTATCGAGGAGATCGGACACCACCTCCGCAAAGCGTTCTCGTTGGCTGACTGCACCCATTAGTACTTGCCCTGTACGACGGCGACAACGGCTCTCGGCGACCCCGCGTGGGCCGCGCCGAGAGCATGTTCGATTGCGTTGTGATCGCGGCCATCAATTGTCGCAGTCGACCAACCTTCAACCTCGAACCGGCGGGCGATTCCACCCGGCCAGGCGTGCGAGCTCGAATTGTTGTCGATGACAACGACGGTGAGCCGGTCGAGGGCGTAGCGGCCGGCGAAGGCAATGGCTTCGTGGTTGCTTCCCTCATCCAGCTCCGCATCGCCGAGTAGGCAGAACACCCGAGCCGGCGAGCCATTGATGCCCAGCGCAAGTGAGCTACCAACGGCGACAGGGAGCCCGTGACCGAGTGAGCCGGCTGCGAATTCAACTCCGGGGATGAGTGTGGCGTCGGGATGATGCCCGAGCGGGGAGTCGAAGGTCGCAAACGTGTTGAGCACGTCGGGCAAGATGAAGCCCTTGGCCGCCAACACGGCGTAGTAGGCCATCGGTCCATGACCTTTCGAGAGAAAGAATCGGTCGCGATCTGGATCTGCAGGGTCGCGTGGATCAATGCTCAGAATCCGGTCGTAGAGCACCCACACCACATCGAGAGTGGATGTCGCGGCGGTTGAGTGTTTTTCATCACCCGTCATCCGGGTCATGAGGCTGGGGAGATCGTCGTATCTGAATTCGGTTTGTGTCGTCATGTGGGCACCATACAACTTAAAGGTAACTTGAAGTCAAGGGCTAATCTGATTACATGGAAGATCAATTGACGATTGGTAAATTGGCTACACGGGTGGGAGTTGCAACCTCAGCTCTTCGTTTCTATGAGTCGAAGGGGTTAATCGAGTCCCGACGAACTGAAGGAAATCAACGCCGATACCCCCGGGCAACCCTGCGAAGGGTCTCGGTCATCAAGGCCGCTCAGGCCCTGGGGTTAACACTGCAGGAAATCCAAGAAACGTTTGAAGGGCTGCCGGACGGCCGCACACCCACGAAGCGAGATTGGCAGCGCTTGTCCCGACGTTGGAGACAGCGCCTCGATCAGCAGATCACCGACCTGGAGGCGCTGCGCAAAGACCTCGACGGCTGCATTGGTTGCGGGTGCCTGTCCTTGAAAGTATGTTCGCTGTTCAACCCCGGTGATGCGCTGGCGGAGCGGGGCCCGGGACCGCGGATCCTGATGGGCGAGCCGTCTCTCCTTTCCTTGGGGGAAGGTGGGGCCATCCCAAAGGGCCGGTGACGGAAGAGGGGAACGGCTCACTCCGAGAACTCCTCCCCCTCCTCACAGTCCT
>CAXMOO010000131.1:0-3946 GCA_964195005.1 uncultured Gammaproteobacteria bacterium | reverse complement strand
GGATCTGGCCTGTGTTGATGATGAGACGATCGTCCACGATCTCGATCGCGAAGCGGTCGAGGTTGCGGGGAGCCGGACCGGCTGCGTATTCACCGTGAGCGTTGTACTTCGATCCGTGGCACGGGCACTCGAAGCCCTGGGATGAGGCGCACCAGGGGACCCGGCACCCCAGGTGCACACACTTCTGGTAGAGCCCAACGAGGTCCGATACTACGACGTCGTCAAAACTCTCGAAGGCGGTGCCCGGCACGAGTGAGGCCGCGAAGGGCATCACGTAGGTCTTAGCTTCAGCCACATAGAACGGTTGGATTGAGCCGTCGGCCAGGAAAATCGCCGCCTTGATCTCATCCACCTTCCCGGCATCGATCTTGCCGCCGAACCCTCCCTTGAGCCGGGGCCAGACGAACGCCAGCGAGGTGATGCCAAAGAAAGCCATGAACGCCCCAAAAGAAGCCCCGGTTGCACGTGTGAGGAACTTCCTGCGGGTTTCTCCCAATTCTGCCTCGGTGATCTCGATGAACTCCGGCTCGTCCGGGGCAGGAGCGTCCTCTTCGACGTCCACCGCCTCCTGGGTAGGAACGTCTTTCGCCGGCTCGAGCTGGGGACGTCGCATCGGGGCTTTGGCGGCGCTTTGATCTAACGTTCCGACCGCCTTATGCACTCTCTCCCGGCGCCACGCCAGAGTGAATATCGCCACCGACGACATCACGGCTACCAGAGCAATCCCCAGCGCGGCGGCCTGTCCGACGCTCATTCGAGCCAGTCCTTGAGGTCGTCAAAGAACACACCATCACTCCACGGGTAAGTGAAATTGAAGCCCGGGCCGCGGAAGAACGAGGCAAGGATCACCAGAGTGGCGGCGCCCATCACGAAAAACGTGAACATCATGATGGCCAGCTTGCGATCGGTCGGCCGCACGGAGGGGTTGCGGTCGATGTAGGGGATTGCCATGAGCCCCACCAGGCCGATGAGGCCGGGGATCAAGACGCCGGCGATCATCGGGTCGAAGTATGAGAGGAGCTCTTGCAAACCGAGGAAATACCACGGCGCTTTAGACGGGTTGGGTGTGAGGTTGAAGTTGGCGGCTTCCAGGAGGGGGGCGTTAATCACCACCGAGATGACGATGAGCACCGCGGTGACCACCAGCAAGGCAACGAATTCGATTGCCACGAGATGAGGCCAGGTGCTGACCTTGTCTGTTGGCTCACTCTTGACTTGCTGAATGGCCTCGGCTCTGACGACCGTGAGCAGGCGCTGAGTTCTCACCCCTTCGGGTGGTCCAGCCGGCGCCGGGGCCGGGGCGGCCTCGGCCGTCGTGCCGTTGGTTCCAGTTGGAGCAAGGGCCGGCTCCACTCCAGGCGGGGGAAGCCCCGCCATCTCGGCCAGGACGCTCTCGACGGGTACACCCTTGGCCTTGGCCTTGGCATTCGCTGAACGCAATAGGAGCTTCTCCGGCATGCCTGAGGCTTCGGCAGCAGCCGCCGCGTACTCCTCCACAGTCCTGGCGCCCCCGGCCGGGGCCGCTGCCGCGGCTTCCGTTACTGGTGGGGTGTCTCCGGGGGGCTCGGCAGCCGCAGCCGGGGCCTCTCCCGACCACTCGGCCAGGATTTGCTCAACCGGAACGCCTGTGGCCTTGGCCCTCGCCTCGGCCGATCTCCGCAATATGGGCTCAGGTATCTCTGCCATAAATCCCTCTGATTACAGCGGTCCGGAAATGCCGCCGTCTTTACGCACCCGCCAGAAATGCACCGCCATGAAGATGACAATGATGAACGGCAAGAACAGCACGTGCAGGACGTAAAACCTCAGCAGGGTTGCCCCGGAGATCTCAACGCCACCAAGAAGAGCGAAGGTGACCTGATCGCCGAACACGGGCGTGAATCCGGCCATGGAGCCTCCGACCGTTACTGCCCACAGTGCCAGCTGATCCCATGGCAGCAGGTAGCCGGTGAAGGAGAGCAGCAGGGTGAGCAGCAACAGGATGACGCCGATTACCCAGTTGAACTCGCGCGGCGGCTTGTAGGCGCCGTGGTAGAAGACCCGGGTCATGTGCAGGAACACTGTGACCACCATGAAGTGGGCTCCCCAGCGGTGCAGGTTGCGGACCAGCGTCCCGAACGTGACGCTGGTCGAGAGAGCTTCAACGTCGGCGTATGCGGCTTCCGCCGACGGTGTGTAATAGAACATGAGGAAGATGCCGGTAATCGTGAGCAGGATGAACAAGAAGAACGTGAGCCCACCCAGGCATAGGGTGTATGAAAGCCGGACGCCGTGCCGCTTTACCTTCACAGGGTGAAGGTGATAGAGAACGTTGTTCATGATCACGTAGGACCGGTTGCGAGGAGAGTCGGAGTAACCGGCGCGGAAGGGTGAGCCCGGCCGGAAGATGCTCGCCCAGGTTTGGCTATTACGAACCCGGGTCCCGGCGTCTGCCAGGCGCTCTTTCAGGCGCAATCCGCCGTTGCCGGTCCCGTCGCCATTCCCGTTAGCCATGATTTACGCCCCCTTTCACCAGCGCATCCCGTAGGCATACCCGTTCTTGAAGTCTCGGTCCCCGGTGTCAACTTCCCATGGCGCATCGAGGCCGAGCTCCGAGGCCTGGTCGCTAACCGAACCGGCGAACTTGCCGAGCGTGATTACGTTGGTCGGACAGCGATCAATGCAAAGCGCGCACCGGGTGCATTCATCTTCGTCAACGATAAATACGCCGTGGTTCTCGGGGTTCTCACTTGGATCGTCGACGTTGACCGCCTCATCAATCACGTCCATAGAGAGGTAGTGGATGCACTTCCAGGGGCAGATGTCGACGCAGCCCTCGCACAGAATGCATTCAGCCTGGTTGATGTGAAGAAACTGTTTGGGCCTCACGGCCGCCTGTACATAGGAAGGGTCGACTCGGGCCAGCTGATAGTCGTCACGGAAGGGCGGCGTCTCTAGCCAGATTTCGTTGGCCATTTACACGCTTCCCTTCGTGAGCGGCCTGCCATATGGCGATATCTTGGTCACCGGCGGGCCTTCGTCCCGTTTCTTGATCCACTCCTGGGCCATGTAGATCCCGACAATCAAAACGATAAAGGCGTTGGTGTAGTAACCGGCAACCAGGGCGTCCTTGATGGTGGCGTAGCTGATGGCCACTTCGTTGTTGAGCACTAGCCAGCTGGGGATGGTGAATGCCGTCCGTGAGGTCCAGCCCAGGGGGCCCTGAGCAAGGTTGAGCATTTCGGAGGGAATGATCCCAAAGAAGATGACCAGCTCTATCCAACCGAGCAAGGCTCCGACGCCGGCACGCACCCAGGTGATCGGCTTGTCCCACAGCCACCCGTAGGCCGCGGCCAAAATCATCATCTGGCTCCCGGCGACCGCCGTCAGCTGCCCGAGGGTGTACAACTCCCACCCGCGAGGTATGGACGGGAGAACCTTGTTGCCCAGGGAGTCCTCATCGGGGAGGTTGGTGAAGTGAGCAACCACAATGCCGATAGCGAATATGAAGAAGCCGGTTAGAAGGCCGCCGATGGCGATGAGCCTGCGCTTACGGTCCGTCAACTAGTAGATCCCTGGTTTCCTGAGCGCGGCATACTCTACTCCGCCGTTGCCGGGCTCTAACTCGCTTTGGGCAGACCGCGGCGCGGTCCACTGTCTATCAAACATCGGCAGCTGCCCAGCCGGTGAGCCGGTTTATTCGCACTGCGATGACGTTGCCGGAGGGGGCCTGGCTTCGGTATTGCGCGTACTTGGCGATCAACAGGTCCACGGCGTTCTGGTGGTGGTCGGCGGATTCGAGGACGACGGCTTTGCCGTCGGCCCGTACCCACCACAACTGCTCCCAATCGTCGTTGTAGCTCTGGGCCAGGACGGACACCTGAGGGTTTGCCGCAATATTCTCCAATCGGGCTAGCCGGGTGGTCGACTTGGGTTTGTGATCAACTGCCGTGTAGAGGTAGTCGCC
>CAXMOO010000130.1:0-10581 GCA_964195005.1 uncultured Gammaproteobacteria bacterium | reverse complement strand
GGAGGTTTCACACAGGAAGATGAGGAAGTCGTGCAGGCTCTGGCCACGATCGGCGGGTCGGCCTTAGCTACTGCCAGGCGACAGCGCCGCCTGACGTCCCTTGCTGTAGTGGAGGATCGCGAGCGGATTGCCCGTGACCTGCACGACGCCATCATCCAGGATCTGTTCGCGGTGGGTCTTGGCCTCGAGGCGACGGCGAAACAGGAGGGCGCCGGCGATGTGCGAGACCAATTGGTGGACGCTGCCGGCCGCCTCGATGAGACCATCACTGCCCTCAGACGATTTATCTTTGATCTACGTCCCCCGGTGTGGGGTCAACGCCGGCTGCGGGTAGAGATGGGTGACCTCCTGGCATCACTCTCAGAACCCCATGACGTCGCGATGGAGGTCTCCTATAAGGGCGAGGTGGATGATCTGCCGGACCGGTTGATAGACGAAATCCTCCAATGCACCGGTGAGTCGGTGAGTAACGCTCTGCGCCACGCCTCTGCCAGTCACATCAGCGTGGCTCTGAGCCGAACGTCACATCAACTCGAAGTGGTGACTATCGACGACGGGGTGGGGTTCGACGTCGACTCGGCCCACGAGGGGATGGGTCTCAATAACTTGCGACGACGGGCCGCCGACCTCGGAGGGCACGCCGAGATAACGTCTCAACCAGGCTCCGGAACCACAGTTGTATTGCAGCTACCTTTGTAGCTAGTGGGAAACACCTGGCCGTCGTGGAAATAGCGCGGTGTCTATTTGTGCGACTAGTGCCCTAGAGCCGGCCCGGCTTGGTCGTCGGTGAGAACCCGGACCCCGAAGCCCGGCCGGTCATCTCGTCGATAGGGACCTCTACGACAACTTCTCCGGGTGCCAGTGGGCTTGGCCTCGAAAATGCCAGCACGCTCCCAAACACTTCCCGATACTTGACGAGCAACAACCCAATCACATCGGCCTCCAGGCCCGGATCTTCGACAACGCGACCAGAGCCCCACGCAACCACGCTCTCCCAGTCACCTTCATCATTGGAATAACGGCTCACCTCAATGCACACCCGGCTCCCATCCTGGATCGCCGTGAGCCTGCGGCCGGGGCCGGTGCGGAAATAGATGGCATCTTCGTAATGGACGAACGATATCGCGGTCACATAAGGGTCTTCCTCAGAGATGACGCCCATGTGGGCAACGGGTTCCTCGGCCAGGAGGCGGACACACTGAGCACGAGTGGTTGGTTCCACAGTCAAACCTTGCTTAACGATTCCTATTCGAGCCTAGAGCCAAACGACCTTTCGCGGCAGCGTCGGATTCTGCCAAAGGGCCGAGAGGTTCGCTGCTCGAGTGGGTTCAGCTCCAAAACATTCGGCCCGAGCGAGCCGCCGGACGGACTCCGCAAGACGAGCGAGGCACCACGATCAGATCACCGAACAAGCAATGAACGCTTGCGCGAAGAGCCGAAGGACACGTGAGCTAGTCGTCCCAGTTCTCTGCCAGGATCCGGTGGACCTTCTTCGACCTCCAATATTTACTGTGCGCCTTAGTGGGCCGATCGCTGTGATCCGGGTACAGGTCGTGAACCCGGTCGGTCCGGTATACGCCGGCGGCGGGGAAAGAGAGGATGTCGTGGCGGTCCCAGACGTTGAGCCAGAGGGGCCGACGTCCGTCGTGGGCGGTTTGATCGAACCCGATTACTGCAGGATCTAGCCACGGACCCGGCCCGGCTGCGATCTCTTCGACCAGGTCGGCCGATCGAACCACGAGCGGCACGAACGGAGAACCCAATGTAACCAGACGGCGAATGCGCCAGTTCTCAGCCGCTGCCTCCCAATCGCAGTCGGGGGCATATTGGTGACGACGCTCGTTGCGTAAGCCGCTGAACAGGAAGAACAAGAAATCATGACCTATGAGAGCTCCGGCGCTGTGGCCAATCAGAGTCAAATCCACCGGCTCATCCGTGGGAAAGCGGCGAAGGATCGACGTCCAGATCACGCCCCGAATCCGCTCCTTGCCTCCATCGTCCAGGTAATAGGCGATGTCGGACCATCCGTAAAAGACGAGGTCCCGCAGTGGGGCCATCAAGCGCTGGGTCCAGCGGTCACGTTGCCGGGCATCCCCTCGCAGCACTTCCAGCTGGCTCTGCGCTCGGGCCAATAGGGCACTACTGCCTGCGCTCGGCGTGGGCCACCCCCACTCAACGCTCACGCTGTCCTCGAGGGCGGGAATGTCGACCCCGCGCCTATCCAGCCCATCGCGCAACGCCCGGTATTCCCCGGAATGGCTCCCGTAGCGTCGGCCAACGATTCCGTGGATGTAGACAACGGCGTGCACGTTGCCAAGCTACACCGAGCCCGTTCTCCTCAGTGTGTACCGACGCAGTTAGCTACCCTGTCTAGCGATGGATCCAATCCGGAGATTCTCCAAGCCAAGCCTGCGGGCCCCGGTAGCAGTGATGGCCTTCGAAGGCTGGAACGACGCCAGCGAGGCGGCCTCGGGCACGGTTGCCTATTTGATCGGTCAATACGACGCAGAGCCGTTTGCAATCGTCGATCCCGAGACTTTTATCAACTTCGAAGAAACCCGTCCGACGATCGTGGTCGAGGACGGTCAAGCCCGGGAGGTCTCCTGGCCGGCAACCAGGTTGTATGCAGCGGAGATGGGCGATCGCGATCACGATCTGGTCGTCGTCGTCGGGAGTGAGCCCCAGCTGAGGTGGCAGGGCTTCGCCCAGGTCATTACCGACTTGTTGCGCGACCTGGGGGTGAAGCAGGTGGTGTTGCTAGGAGCATTTCTCGCTCAGACCCCACACACGAGCCCGGTTCCGGTGATGGGAACGGCTGATGACCCACAGGTTTTGATCGAGCTAGGAGTCCGGGGCGCTAACTACGAGGGGCCGACAGGAATTGTCGGTGTTCTCGGGCCCATCTTGCGCGAGGAAGGCTTCGACGTAATGAGCTTCTGGGCGGCGACGCCTCATTATCTCGGTACTAACGCCAATCCCAAGGCCATGCTGGCGCTTCTGGAGAAGACCGCCAAAGTCCTCGATCTTTCTGTCGACGCTTCCGAGCTGGCAACGGTCTCCGGGGACTTCGAAAGCCGCGTCAACGCCGCCATGAGCGTCTCCACCGAATTCACTTCCTACGTCACACGGCTCGAGGAGGCCGCCGAGGAGCCCACGACCCAATTCAGCCCCTCCGACGCGGCCGAACTGATCAGCGAGGTCGAAGACTTCCTCAAAGAGATCTAAGTCCCGGTCCTAGGAGAAGCGACGCAAGCGCAGGCTGTTGGCAACCACCGACACGCTCGAAAACGCCATAGCCAGGGCGGCGATGCTGGGATCCAACCGACCAGACGCTGCCAGCGGGATGGCGGCCGCGTTATAGAAGAAGGCCCAGAACAGGTTCTGATTAATCGTGCGATGGGTTCGCCTCGCCAAACGAATCGCCGTGATGACCAGCCCGGGTTGACCCGACATCAAAACGACATGGCCGGCTTCGATGGCGATATCTGTGCCAGAGCCGACGGCCATACCCAGGTCCGCTTGGGTCAAGGCCGGCGCATCGTTGACGCCGTCACCTACAAAGGCCACCACCTCACCGCCCTCCTGAAGGCGGCTGACGGCAGTCGCTTTGGCTTCCGGCTTGACCTGATACATCACGCGCCTGATGCCCACCTCCCGAGCAACCGACTCGGCGGTCACCGCGTTATCGCCTGTCACCATCACCAGGTCGACTCCCATGGCGCGCAACTCGGACATCACGGTTGCGGCATTAGGTCGGGGAGCATCAACAAGCGCTATCGCCCCGCGAGCCTCTCCGCCCCAGGCAGCGATGAACGATGTTCTTCCCTTCGTCTCGATGTCGGCGACCCAGGCGCGGACCCTATCTGGTGTTTCCACTCCAAGAGAGTCCATCAGCTCGAGATTGCCCACGACCATGGCCTTGCCGTTGACCGCACCGCGGAGACCTCCACCCGGCAGATTCTCTACTTCGGTCGGCGCAGTCAGAGTGAGATCCATTTCTTCAGCAGCCAGAGTGACGGCTCTCGCTACCGGGTGGCCACTGGCCGACTCAAGGGACGCCACATCTCTCAAAAAGGAGTCGTGGTCCGCAGCCGTCTCGATGACATCGACGGTCATCCGTCCGGTGGTAATCGTTCCCGTTTTGTCGAACGCCACAGTGTCGATGTCTCGAGTTCGCTCGAACACCTCGGCCGACTTGAACATCACGCCAAGCTCAGCCCCCCGGCCCGATCCCACCATGATCGCGGTCGGCGTGGCCAGCCCGAGCGCACATGGACAGGCGATGATCAGCACCGCGACCGCGTTGCGCAGCGCCGTCTCCACCTCCCCGTTGATTGCCAGCCAGAACGCACCGGTGGTGAAGGCAATGACGATCACCAGGGGAACAAAAACGCTTGACACCTTGTCGGCGAGCCGCTGAACCGGTGCCTTGCTCGCCTGAGCGGCTTCCACGACGTGAGCAATCTGCGCGAGAGCGGTGTCGGCGCCTACGGCCCGGGCTTCCACCGCAATCCGACCCTCGTGATTCACGGTGGCCCCGTAGACAACATCGCCCGGTCCCCGATCAACCGGCGCCGCCTCTCCAGTCAGGAGGCTCTCATCCACGGAGCTTCGACCAGCATGGACAACACCGTCGGTCGGGATCTTCTCCCCCGGGTTCACCACCATGATGTCCCCGGGACGCACCGACTCGATCGGAATCATGGTCTCTACCCCGTTGCGGACAACGCGGGCCTGCCTGGCGCCCAGTTCGAGCAACCGGCTTATGGCCTGGGAGGCGCTCCCCTTGGCCCTGGCCTCGAAAAACCTCCCCAACAAGATGAACGAGACAATCAGGGCCGCGGTCTCGAAAAACACCTTCTCTTCGGCGAATACTGCCCAAACCGAGTAGCCGTAGGCAGCCAGAGTGCCCATCGACACAAGCGTGTCCATTGAGGTGTCGAACAGCCGGGCCCGTTTCAGAGCAACCCTATGGAATTGCCAGCCGAAGACGAACACAACCGGCGTGGCCAGGGCCCACATCGCCACTTTGGCCGCCGTACCCCCATTGCCGAACCAGGCCACCAGCAAGAGCGGGGCGGTGAAAACTGCGGCCAACGCCACGTTGCGCTGCTGGAATCTCACAACCGCGTCGTACTTCTCCGTGGGCGTTTCCCTGACTTCACCCTCAACTATTGGAGTTAGCCGATAACCGAGCTTCTCTATCGCTGATTCGAGAGCCGGCACATCCCCGGAAGAAGCAACTTGGACAACTGCATCCTGTCCCGCGTAGTTGACCACCGCCGACGTAACGCCATCCTGACGTTGCAAGACCCGCTCGATACGAACCGCACAAGACGCGCAGGTCATCCCGTCGATATCGAATGCGACTTCAACTGCTTTATCTCGAGCGGGAGCTTCGATCATTCGGCTACTTCGTAGCCTTGTTCCTCGATGGCATCGACAATTGTCTCCAAATCCACCTCGGCGGATTGAAAGCTGAGCGTCACCGTCTTCGAGGGAATGTCAACCTCTGACGAACTGACGCCCGCGAGGGCCTGCGTCGCCGACTCAATGGAGGTCTTGCAGTGGTCACACGAGATATCGGGAACCACCAGCTTCGTAGTGTTCATGAGAGAAGCCTATCGCTAAACCGGGCAACGCCCCTCCGCCCGTAGACTCGGCAAATGGACGTAAAGGAGAGCATCGTTGATGCCATCGGCGGTACTCCGTTAGTCCGTCTATCCAGATTGCATCCCGGTGGGAACCTGGTTGCCAAGGTGGAGTTCGTCAACCCCGGGGGCTCTATCAAAGACCGCATCGGGTTCACGATGATCGAGGCCGCCGAAAGGGATGGGCTCCTGGAACCCGGCGGAACCATCGTTGAGCCAACGAGCGGCAACACAGGCGTCGGGCTGGCGATGGCAGCTGCGGTCAAGGGCTATCGCCTCATCTGCGTCATGCCGGACAAGATGAGCCAGGAAAAGATCGATGGGCTCCGGGCTTACGGAGCAGAAGTCCATGTAGCCCCGACAGACGTGGCACCCGAAGACCCCCGCTCCTATTACTCTGTCTCGGCTCGGCTGGTTGAAGAAACGCCCGGCGCTTTCAGCCCCAACCAGTACACCAATGAGGCGAACCCGCAGAGCCACTACAACACCACCGGCCCCGAGCTATGGGACCAAACGGACGGGGCCATAGACGTACTGGTTGTCGGCGTGGGTACGGGAGGGACCGTGACGGGAACGGGTAGGTATCTCAAAGAAATGAAACCAGAACTCACTGTGGTAGGCGTCGACCCCGTGGGCTCCATCTTCACGGCCGACTCAGATGAGGAGGTCCACCAGTACCTAACAGAAGGTGTGGGTGAAGATTTCTGGCCGGAGACCTTCGACCCCGAGGTGGTCGATGAGTTTGTGCAGGTTACCGATGCAGACGCTTTCAGCATGGTCCGGCAACTAGCTTCGACGGAGGGGGTCCTGGTTGGCCCCTCGGGAGGAATGGCGGTGGTGGCAGCCCGGCAGGTCGCCAGGGAGCGACGGGAAGATCTGGTCGTTGTCATCATTCCCGACTCGGGTCGCAATTATGTCTCCAAAGTATTCAATGACGAATGGATGAGCGCCCACGGGCTTCTCGAGAAGAGCTGATGCCACGCAAGTTTGAAACAATCGCCATTCATGCCGGCCAGGATCCGGATCCGACCACGGGTGCCGTTGTGACCCCCATCTACGCCACCTCCACTTACGTGCAGGAAGCGCCCGGCGTCTTCACACACGACTACTCCCGGACCGTCAATCCAACCCGGACCGCTCTGGAAACCGCCCTCGCCGCCCTCGAAGGAGCCGACGACGGCGGGGCAGTTGCCACATCATCGGGCATGGCTGCGGCGGCTCTAATCGGCTACTTACTGAAACCCGGCGATCACATCGTGTTACCTAACGACACCTACGGAGGCACTTTTCGATTCTTCGCCAGGGTCCTCGGTGAGCAGGGGGTCGAGTTGACGGTGGTTGATCCCACCGAGTCAGCCGAAGTGGCCGCCGCCATGCGCAACACAACGCGGATCGTGTGGGTGGAAACGCCATCCAACCCGCTGCTACGGATAGTCGACATCGCCGCTGTTGCCGGCATCGCCCACTCCGGCAATAGCCTCCTGGTGGTCGACAACACCTTTGCAACCTCCTACTTGCAGCAGCCGCTTTCACTCGGCGCCGACCTTTCGCTCTATTCGACTACCAAGTACATCGGGGGTCATAGCGACATTGTCGGCGGCGCCATCGTCACCAACGACGCCGAGTTGTTTGCCCGACTGCGCTTTCTCCAGAACTCGGCTGGCCCGGTGCCTGGACCATTCGACGCTTATCTCACGCTGCGCGGCCTGAAGACCCTGGCGGTGCGCATGGACCGCCATTGCGCCAACGCCCGCCAGATCGCCGAGTTTCTCACCGAGCATCCGGCAGTGGGCGAAGTGTTTTTCCCCGGCCTTCCCACCCACCAGCAGCACGATCTGGCCCGAAGCCAAATGACAGACTTCGGCGGGATGGTTTCGTTTCGTACCCGGGCGGGGCCCGACGTTGCGGAGAAGGTATCGGCCAGGACCGAGTTGTTCTTCCTGGCAGAGAGCCTGGGCGGTGTGGAGTCATTACTCGAAATACCGGCCCTCATGACGCACATGTCGGTGGCGGGGACCGACCTCGAGGTACCGAACGACCTGATCCGATTGTCGGTTGGCATCGAACACATCGACGACTTGATCGCCGATCTCGACCAGGCCCTCAGCGGCTGATCGAGCGCTCGCAGGTTCCTACCTGCCCGGTCCACACACTCACTCCGCGGGAGCGGTGATTGGATGAACGGCCTCTCACCCGGCAAAGAACTGGGGTAGCAGGACATCCTGTCCGAAGATCAGCAAGCCACCCACCGTCAAACTGATGGCAGCCGTAACCGCTCCCAGCACGGCATAAACCCGTTGCCTGCGACCGGCAGCCTCGAATCCGAACGCGCTGATCAGAGTGATGGCGGAGTTCGCCGCCAACAAACCGACCAGGAAGAAAACGAGGACCGCGATGCCGGCGGCAGTGCCACCGGCGTTGGCTGCCCCGAGGAAGATCAAGACCTGAGTGGGCGTTTCGGCGCCGATGCCGTGGAGCACGCCAACTCCGATTGCGCTGGTGGCTGTGTAATCGGCGAACGGGTCTTCGTCCAGGCGGTGAGTATGACCGTGACGATGAGTCGGCACACGCATGCCGGACGGGGACTCCGGCGTTGGGCCGGCCCCGGCGTGGTGAAACGATGGCACCGTGGCGTGTTCGTGCTCGTGTTCAATCTGGCCTTTTGGAGCTGATCCGGCCCAGGCCCGAATACGAACATAACCGCGGCGAACAGCAGACAGGACGAGCATCCAGCGGCTGCGCATGCGGAACCGGCCTCTGTGGCGAACAAGCGAATAGACGATATAGGCACCGAGCAGAACCAGGGTCCACCCGACGATTCGGCCCATGATCGCGTCCGCCCACTGTGGCAGGCTGCGCCCGAGCGCAATGGCGACGATCCCGAGCACCAGAACCATGCCGGCATGTCCCAGCGCATAGAGCGTGGCGAGATAGGCTCGCCGCCGGGGCCGCTCCTGGCTTGCAGAGATGTCGGCGATAGCCGCCAGGTGATCCCAATCGATCCCGTGACGAAGCCCCAGCGCCAGCGCGCTGATCAGGAGACCCAACCCGAAATCCTGCCCATCCAATGTATGCCTCCGCTATTGCAAGCGCCTCGCAATAAAAGAGATTAGTCGGCAGGCCCCTCCTGCGGAGCGGAGTCTTCGCAGCGCAGTGGGAGGGGAAAGCGAGCGAAGCGAGCAGGGGTGGGTGGTGCCCACCAACAGCAGGAATGCCGCCAGCTGTTTTCTCGAGGAATTGTTGCCTACAGGCGACCTTGCACAAGGCGGTGCCCAACAATTAACTGTTGGTTCGTGCCGTGTCCGACCGGCTCGTGACGCAACCATCGGACCTCACCAACGCTCTGCTCAAAGTGCCGTTGTTGGAAACCACCCCCTCCCGACCTCCCCCACTCCGTTTCACTCCATGGGAGAGGAGCCAATCCCCTCCGCCAGTCAGCAGTCGCTTATTGCTTACTGCTTATTGCCCATCGCCCGGAAACGCCGGCAAGCCTGCCGTGCTCTGCGAGCAACCGGCCTGGCTGGCGACTTCGTCCAGCGTCTCGCCTACCCCGTACCCGGTTACCGCTCCCAGAGACTCCACCGCGCAGAAGAAATGTCCGGGGGCACCCACGGTCACGACAAGGCCAAAAGTTTCATGGCCCCGATAGCCCACCAGCGCCCAGTCGACGTCCCTTAACGCCACGAAGGCGATTGTCGGCTCCAGTCGGGCCAGCGTGGCGGGCAAGAAGTCGAAAGCAGACCTGTCGACAAATCCGCTGCGTGTCGCCGCCAGGCCGTCGATAAGCAGATCCCGCGCCTGAGTGTCTTGACCGGCGACGGCCAACGGCACCAGGACCCGGCATGCCTCGGCAGAGTGGTACCAGCGGTCTCCATACCGTTCCAGGTTCCAGGCAAGCTCTGATGCATCACCGAAGTTGACCATGGCGACGGCCTCATCACCACTGATGTCAATGTCAGTCAGCTCGAGCCTGGCCTCAGATCCCAGGCCCCGACCCTCAGGCCACGAAGCCACCAGCTCCTCCACCGGGCATGCCACGCGAGGATGGAACGTGCTGTGGGCCAGGGCGACTTCTCCCTGGTCGAGATATCGGGAGAACCGGATCAACAAAGTCTCGATGGCCGACTCGTCGAGTCCGTCGGCTGCAAAAGCGTTCTTCCATCCCACTGTGGTGACCCCATCGTTGCAATCCCTGAGTGCGGCCTCAAACGAGTCGCCAAGACCGAAGTCGGTCTCCGCTCTGGCGTACTGGTCGATGCAAAACCAGATACCCGAAGCGCTCTCTCGATAGAGGGTCACTCGCTGATCATGGTGGTCGTAAACAACACCATTGACGAATGCGGCATCCTGCAGGCCAATAAAGACTCGATCCTGGCCCATCGCGTTCAGCTCGGCCATCGACGCATCGAAAGTGCCCCGGGACCCGTAGACGTCGCGGGCGACCTCCAAACCCGCTTCGAGCTCGGCCTGAGCTTCCAGGTCGGCAGCCCGGTCGTCCACGCGCATCGGCGGGGAGATTGTCGACGTAGTGGTTGTCGTAGCAGCAGCCGGCAGAGGCGGCAGATTTCGCTCGACCCCGCTGGCACTCTGGCCGGCGCAGGCTGAGGCCACCAGGGACGCGGCAATCGCCAACAACAGTGCGGGTCTCATGGTCGAAGGCATCGACCACGATGAGGGACGGCTTCAGCGGTTTTGTGGCCAGCCGGGCGGCATTGCCCGGTTCACCAAAGCCAGGAGCTGCGGATGCAGCGCCGGGCCGGCGGCGATATAGATGTCATCGAAAACCCCGCTCTGGTTGTCGTGATGATCGGTCACCCGGCCTCCCGCTTCGGTGATCAAAAGCATCCCGGCTGCAATGTCCCAGGGACCAAGACCGAACTCCCAGTAGCCATCAAAGCGTCCAGCAGCAACCCAGGCGAGGTCGAGGGCC
>CAXMOO010000129.1:0-2594 GCA_964195005.1 uncultured Gammaproteobacteria bacterium | reverse complement strand
GCCGATCCTCCCCACCGGCCATCACCACCAGACCGCCGTCTTGTATCAGCCGGTTGCACTCCGTGAGCTCGGCGGCGTAAGCCTGGTCTGCCATCGTTTGAAGCGTCTCAACGACCGCCCGGTCGTCTTGCACGGCGTCGGCGATCCGCCCGACCTTGTCTATCGCCTCGGCCAGCGCACCCTCGGTGGACTGGCGGACCACCTCGCGGCGGAGGGTGGGATCGGAAATGAGGGAGAGTTCGCGCCGAATCCCGGCGACCGCATCAGCATGAAGCCCGCCGCGGCGCGGGTAGACAACCTGCTCAGAGACATCGAAGATCAACGAGGCGTCGGCCTCGAGCAGCAGGTCGCGGGTCTTGAGCATCGCCGCGAAGTGGTTGAGGATGACCTTGCGAGCCTCCGGGTCCGTGCCGAGTCGATTGAGCACGAACAGAATCGGCAAACCCCGCTGTCGAACTTGATCGAGGAATTCCCAGGCGGCGGCGTCTGCGTACCGCAAAGCGCTCGCAATGAAAATACACAGGTCGGCGACTGCCAGGACCTGCTCACCCACCTCCCGGCTGTCGAGGTAGACCGATTCGAAATCGGGAGCGTCGATAACCGTCAGTTGTTTGGTAAGAGGATCTTCCCCTAACACCAGCTTGACATCGCGACTCCCCAGGCCGGCCAGGAAACCGCTCTGGTAACGCCCGGAGTTGGAGCGATGCGCCCATACAACCGGGGAGCGAGTGGTCGGTCGCAGCGCGCCGGGCTCGCTGGCATTTTGGCCGGCGAGGGAATTGAGAAGCACGGACTTCCCGCTGCCGGTGGGCCCAACCACAACCGCCACCACCGGAGCCTCGGGATCCTGTAGCCGCGGCAGAAGATACTCGCGTATTGATCTCACCAGCTCAGCCCGCGCCCGCTCCCGCGGCCCCTGATCCGGCCCCGGAAGCCAAAACTCGAAGCCCTCGAGGGCGCCGGCCAGCTCTTCCAGCGAGTCACGCAGTGCGTCGGCGGCAGTCATTTCGGGGCGATTGTCCCACTCAGTGGGGTTTCTGTCACAGTCAGCCAATAAGTTTCTTGACATGGCACATATCACTTGCGACGGAAGAGTCACCAAGATCGAAGGCCTGGTCAGCGATAACCCCTCATTGGGGCAGCTATTAGCTGCTCACCCTTCCAGCGATTGGCCAGAGGTCGTTGAGCGGGCCCTGGCCGTGGGAGCCAAGGGTCTCTTGACTATGGGCGTAGATCTGGGCCTCGAAGGTGTCCGCTCAGAGGTCCGCCGCCAGGTCGAGGAAGCCAACAGTGCAGCGGAGAAGCGCGTGGCCGAGATGCTGTCCGAGGCAGAGCGGACCATCACCGAGCAGCTCGACCCCGATCGTCGTACGTCACTGCTCTCGAAGTCGTTGCGCGAGTTCCACAAGTGGCAGGAGACCCTGTTTGCCGGATTCGATGTCGACCAGGCCGGCAGCGTGAGCAGCCGCCTGGTGGATCGGTTGGAAACGCTGGTCGGACCGAAAGGCCTGCTCGAGGAGCGGCTCCAGGCTGCTCTCGATCCTGAAGCCGACGACTCGGCTTTGGCCCGGATGCGGACGGAAATGCTGAGCGAGATTCAAGCGCTGCGAGACGCGTTGCATGAAGAGAAAGGCAAGCGGAGCGAGGCGAAGCTCGGCACCCGGAAAGGGTTTCTCTTCGAGGACGCGGTGGAAGATGCGGTGCGAGCCTGGGCCGGTGGCATCGGGAGTTGCGTCGTCGAGCGCACGTCACGTGCGGCCGGTGCGCTCGGCCCTGAAGCTCTCGTTGGTGACCTGACCGTTGCCCTCACGGAGAGTTCACGGGTCGTCATCGAGGCCAAGAACACAGGGCGGATAGGCTTGGCAGGGTCGGATGGCATTCTCGAAGAGCTCGACCGGGCCATGGCCAATCGCCAGGCCCAGGTGGCCATCTGTGTGAGTGCCCGCGATGCCTTCCCCACTGAGGTGGGACACTTCGCCATCTACGGCAACCGGGTTCTGGTGGTCGACGAAGGCGATGGAGCCGCGCTGGCTGTTGCCCTCCGTGTGGCGCAGCTGCTTCTGATCACCTCAACCTCGACCGGCGGTGACGGGGTCGACCACGCAGCCTTGCTCGATCATCTGGATCGCATCGGCATTCTGGCCAAGCGGTTCTCCACCGCCAAGCGAGCCCTGACTGAGGCACAGACCGGCATCGGATCAACCAAGGACTTACTCGAAGCCATGCGGTCCGAGCTCATTGAGCTGGTGGGCAACGCCCGAAAGAATGTGAGGTTCGGTAGCCCTTCGGATTGATCAGAGCCCGGCGAATAGATCCTGGTCCGAGCCGGAGCCATCGGTCCCTGCCAGCAAGGCAAAGTCCTCATATGGATAAGCCTCGATGACGACCTCCTCAGGGATCTGAAACCAGAAACCGTCGGGATCAACCTGGGTGGCATGGGCTCGCAGAGCATTGCGCGCCCGGCTCAATGTCGTGGTGATGTCGATGCGTGCGTCGACTCTGGTGTCGGCTTCCTCAGGGAACCGCGCCAACCAGCGTCCCAGCGGAGACTCGAGGTCCCTCTCCTTCATTGCCTCGTCGAGTGCAACCAAGCG
>CAXMOO010000128.1:0-13124 GCA_964195005.1 uncultured Gammaproteobacteria bacterium | reverse complement strand
GGACCTGGTCTACTGGGCCTTACCGATCTTCACCATTCTCACCCTCGGAGCGGCGGTCCTGATCTCGAGGGATCGTCGTCGCACCTGGGTCGGCGTCGGCATAGGCCTGGCTATTGCCATGGCGGGCTCGCTGCTGCTTCTTGACTTATCTCGCGGGGCAGTCGTGGACGGGATCGAGGACCCGGTCACCCAGGCGGGAATCACCAGTTTGTGGGACCAGTTATTGGGCAATCTCCCCAACCTCCAGGCCGCCCTGCTGGTTCTTTCCCTCATCATTGCGGGGATTGCCTTCTCGCTCGGTCCGCACCGGTGGGCCGTATCGTTCCGGGAAACAGTGGGCCGCCGAATCGACAGCTGGCGAAGCCACGACCCGGCGATCAGTGTTCAGAGCGACTGGCTCGGGACCTTCCTCAAAGAGCACCTCGCAGCAGTGAGGCTCTTCGGCGTGGTCGGCGCCTTCCTGTTCATGTTCGCGTGGCCGCGGCTGACCGTAGGAATCGTGCTCGTAACTGCCATCGGGTTGATCATCTACCTGGGGTTCGTCGAAGTGACGCGGCCCCGCCGTCCCGGTGCCGCGCCGGCCCACAACGGGGAATCGATTGACCTGACTGGTGGCACTTCACAGCAGTCCGAGGACAAGCGACCGGCAACAAAACAGTCGTGAGGAGGATTTTGTGACCGAAGAAGAACCGCCCCTGGAGATGGTCGTGGCCGTCTTCTCCATGCCTTGGAAGGCCAAGCATGCCCTTGAGCGCGTGCAACAGCTTGGTGAGCTCGGCACTATCGACCTGGTCGACGGCGCCGTCATGGTGAAGGACTCCGGGGGGAACCTCACGATAAGTGAAACCCTGGCGCTTACGCCGAAGAAGGGGGCACGGCGAGGGGCCATCGCCGGCGGGGTGATTGGAGTGATCTTCCCACCAGCCATCCTGGCGGCAGCTGCCATAGGAGCAGCAGCCGGCGCGGCTGCTGGCCATTTTCGCGACCTCGGCTTCGCCGACGACTATCTGACTCGGTTGGACGAGGAGTTGGCGGCCGGGCGCTCTGCTCTCATGGTCGTGGTCGATAAGGCGGACGTGGACTCAGTCGTCGATGCTATGGACGACTTCCTGCGAATCGACCGCCAGCCCGTGAGGCGCTCCTGATCGGCAGCAACGTTGGACGAGCGTCAACTCAATGCTTCGTTCCGTGACACGACTAAGGGGCACCGCCTACGGTGCCCCTGTCGGTTTTTGCTCGTGGTTGGTAATTAGTCGGCGAACGCCGCCCGCAATTCGGCCTCTTCGGCATCTGGCAGGTTCGTGTGGATGATTTCGAACTCGTAGTCCTTGAGGGCTTCGGCCACCTTGTCGAGCACGCCTTCGCCCGTCAACAAGAACAAGGCCGACGTGCCGGGCTGGATGCGGTTGCCGACTTCTTTGATGAAGTCGTCGTCGATCCCGAAGTCGGCTGCCTTTCCGCCCAAAGCCCCGGAGGCAGCGCCGATGGCGGCGCCAAGCCACGGTGCCAGGAACAGGAGACCGATCAGCATGCCCCAGAACGCACCGCCGAGGGCGCCCTGGCCGACCAGATTGACGGCTTGCTTGATTTTGGGCTTGCCCGTCTCATCTCGCCGCACGTAGGCCGCGTCCTCAACTTGAATCAACTCTTGTTTCTGAAGCGAGCCGATCACCTTGAGGATCTCTTCTGCTCCGTCCATGGTCGGTGAACTCACGACCGTTAATGTGCTAGCCATCAAACCTCCAAATGTCTAGATGGAATGGGTGCCGGCCAACGCTAGCGCAGGCGTTGTTCTTTGCCTCACGCACAGAGGGGGATAACCCGGGGGTGACTAAACCATCCCAGCCGAGCCCTCGAGGACTTCAGACCAGGCGAGGATCCGACGCCCGGACGTCACCTGCCGCTAGCGTCACCGGATCGAATCCTCAGCCTCATGGGCGCCATAGAACGAAGAGATCGCATCCACCAGCGCCGGGAAGCGCGGGCGACCCGCTACCTGGACAACTACGGGGTAGTGCTGATTCTGCTCGTGGCGTCGTTCATGATGATCACGGGCGGCAGCCGGCCATTGTCGCGGGTGGCGCTCATATTTACACTGGCGGCTGCGGTGGTGACTACCTACCGTGCCTCGAGTGTCAAAGCCCGCACGATGACCGCCGTCACCATCATCGTGGTGGTGATCCTCGCGTTCAGCCTCGTCGCCCTGACCGTGGAGGACCGCTTCGCCAACGAATGGGCGCTGGCTCCCTTGTCGCTTCTGGTGCTGCTGGGTCCCTGGGTAATCCTGAACCGCGTGTTCAGGCACGAGATTGTCACGTTCCAGACCATCCTCGGGGCGATCTGCGCGTACATGTACTTCGGCCTCATCTTTGCGTTGCTCTTCGGTCTGGTCGACGCGATCGACACAGAACCGTTCTTCGCCCAAGGTCCAACTCCTAATCCCGGCGAGTACACCTACTTCAGCTTCGTAACCATGACCACGCTTGGCTACGGCGACCTGGCGCCCGGCACAGAAATCGGAAAGAACCTTGCCGTGTTGGAGGCGCTCATCGGCTCGATCTACCTCGTGACATTGGTGGGCCGCTTAGTGGGAATGTACGGCAACCAAAGACCGCAAGCTTCCTCAAATGCCGGGAATGCTGAGCTGCCAGACAATTCATAATCCTGGCGGGGTTGATCTGTGTGGTCGCCGTTCTGGCGGAGGGCTGGTGCGACGAAAAGTCCTGTCGGATCCACTACTCGTGGCGCTGAAGCCCCCATCACCGAATCTCCGGCGGCTCGACGGAGGGTTAGTCTTCGTCGCTCGGAGTCCCTGCGTGCCCGAGCCTCCTTGATACGGGCACCGCGGGAACGTCGGCGCTTTCTGGCATCTCCGCGTGGTTGGCCTGTTGCGATTCGTACCAGTCGGCGTAGCGATTGGAGCCCCACCAGGCAGTGATGCCGTGGGCATAGATGCTCAGGCCGACGGTGGCTGCCATGATCAGCGTGATCGTTTCCTCTCCTGCCAACTCGGCCTCTGAGACGATCGTTGCCACCAGGATGATCGATGCCAACCCTCGTGGTCCGAACCACCCCACATAGAGAAGCGACGGACCCCTCAGTCCCGAGCCGATCATCCCGACGGCCACCGGCACGATGCGAATGACCGTAAGGCTCAGGACCGCATAGAGCCCCACCTCCCAGGTCAGCTCTGTGACCGCCTTCCCGAGCACGAAACTGCCAAACACGAAAAAGCTGAGCAGTGTAAGGATGTGACCGGTGCCCTCGGCGAAGTCCGTGATACCGGGAAAGGCCACCCTCAAGGCCCGTCCCAGCACGAGTCCGGCCACCCAGGCAGCGATGAAACCACTTCCCCCCAGAGCGTCGCCCAGCGACCAGGCGGCGAACGCCACCCCCAGCAGCGCCACTTGCGCCCATCCCGGCGCCACCCAATCCCGCTCACTGGCCCAGACGATTACTTTCGCTGCCAGCCACCCCAGCACCAAACCCACCGCCAGTGCAATGCCGAGCTCCTTGCCGATCTCCCTCACCACGATGGCGACAGAGACGGACGCCTCGGCGGCCTCGGACGCCTCCAGGAACACAAAGAAAACCGGGAGCGCGATCCCGTCGTTAAGGCCGCTCTCCACATTGAGGCCCTGACGCATCCGCTCCGGCACCCGCGGGTTGGACACCACTGCCTGGCCAAGAGCAGCGTCGGTGGGGGTGAGAATGATGGCCACCAAACCCGCCTCCCACAGTTCCAGGTCCCCGAACAGCATGAGTGCCACACCCCACCCGGCGAATAGCGTGAGCGGGAGCCCGATACCCAACAGCCGCCCGGGGACCGAGGCCTCCTCACGCCAACGGCTGGTGTTGATACCCATCGCATCGGTGAACAGCACCAACACCAGAGTCGCCTCCAACAGAACCGTGGTCAACCTCAACTCCCCAGGTACTTCGATGAACTCCAGACCATCGGGGCCCGTCACCCAGCCCAGCGTCGCGAACAAGAGCGGTCCGGTCAGGATGGTGAGGGCGAGGCGCTTGGAAGAGACCGCATACAGAAACAGAAACACGGCCAGGATCGTCAGCCCGTACTCCATCCCATCCCCTGCTCGTAGGCCATGAATCTACAACACGACCAGCCCCGTAGCACGCCACGACCCCCGACAAGAAATCACTTGGCAAGGGTCAAGAACCAGAACCGGGTTTCGAGATGGTGTAGGTGGATCGACCCGGTCAGCTTCGCCGCAAGAAGGCAAGTCGGATGCGACCGCTGCAGGAGCCACCGGGCGGGCTGCCCTGTCTTGGCAAGCATCGGTATTTCCCAAGCAGCGGAATGGTCCGGTTAAACCGATGCGGTCCTGTTTGAGCCTCGCCGTGTTGGAGGCGCTCATCGGCTCGGTCTACCTCGTGACATCGGTGGACCGCCTACTGGGAATGTACGGCAACCAGAGGCTGTGAACAGCCTCCGATGCCGGGAATGCTGAGCTGCCGGACAGCTCTCAGTCCTGGCAACCTCGCCAAGGCTCGACCGTCCGAGGGTCGGCGAGGAAACAGACCACCAACGCGCGAACGAATTGGCAGAATGCCCGGGTGAGTATTCGTCTGATTGCAATCCTTGTACAGGGCCGGATCGGTGAAAGCGACTGTGAGACGCTAAGAAACGGGGTCCTGGCCCAACCGGTCAACGCCATTTCGAGCACCGCCTATGTCATCGCCGGGCTGTGGCTGGTGGTTCGAGCTCTGCGGAATCGCGCTGCCGAGATGGCGACACAAGCGGTCTTCGGCTTGACCCTCATGAGTGTTGGCGTCGGAAGCGTTGCTTTTCACGGTCCGCAACCATCCGGGTCGAGACTCCTTCACGACCTGACGATTGCCGCCGTCTTCTCCGTGATCGCCGCCAGGAATCTGGGAACTCTTCGGGCGTGGTCCGAGACCACCGCTCTAATGGCGTTTGCCGCCATCACGACCGTGGTCGGAGTGGTGATGGCTCTTTCTCCTGACGCCGGCAACGCTGCCACCGGGGTGGTAGGAGCCGCGGCGGTGGGAAGCGAGATCTACCTTTATTGGTCCAGAAAACGCGGCCCGGTCTCTGCTCGCTCTATGCGCTGGCTCATCGCCATCGTCGGGCTGCTCGTGGTAGCCGGCGTTGTCAACCTCCTGGGTCGGACGGGTGCACCGCTGTGCGATCCGGACAGCCTGTATCAGGGACACGCCGCATGGCACGCCTTGACGGCGGTGGCCTTCGGCCTGTACGGGTACACAGCGTTCCCTTCCGGGGCACAGCAACCTACTGAGCCGAGCGGAAATTAGTAGTGGGCTATCGAAGTCGCCGACCCCGGATTCAACGGATTCTCTCAGACGGGGCAGTGATCCTGATTCAACTCCGGAAAATCCGTCGCGGCCCGATTTAGGGACCGCGGCTACTGGTAGAGGGTCTCCAGCTCGTCGTTGTAGCGGTCAAGGACCACCCGGCGTTTTACCTTCAGCGTCGGCGTGAGCATGCCGTTCTCGGTGGTGAAGTCCTCGCCGAGGAGTGCAAACTCCCGGATGCGTTCGTAGTGAGGGATGCCCTCGGTTTGGGTCCTGATCTCGGCGCCGATTAGCTCGAGCACGTCGGAATTATGCACCAGCTTGCCATCTTGAAGCTCTAAACCCTGTTGGACGGCCCAGGCCTGCACTGCGGCCGTGTCCAACACGACAAGCGCCACATTGAACGGGCGGCCGTCCCCATAGACCATCGCGTTGACGATGTACGGCGACAGGCCGATCTTCTCTTCGATTATCGTCGGCACCACATACTTGCCGTTGGCAAGTTTGTACTGCTCCTTGATCCGCCCGACGATGAAGAGGAATCCCTCATCGTCGAGACGCCCGAGATCGCCGGTGCGGAACCCACCATTCTCAGTGAACACCGCCTCGTTCTCTTCGGGGAGATTGTGATAACCCTGCATCACACAATGTCCGTGCACGATGATCTCGCCAACGCCTTCATCACCGGTTGCGATGTCGTCGATTTCCACCCACACGCCGGGGACGGGTTTGCCGACCGAACCGATCTTGCGGGTGCCGGGCCAGTTGGCAGTGACGATGGGAGAGGTCTCGGAGAGGCCGTAGCCCTCGTACACCTTCATGCCGAGGGCGTCGATGAACTGCGCCACCTCGACGGGAATCGCCGCACCTCCGCTGATGGCGTATTTGAGGTTTCCTCCGAACCGCTCCCGCACCTGGGAGAAAACCACGCGATCGAAGATCGAGTGCTGAAGATTTGCTAAGCGGCTGGACTTGCCTTCTGCGGCGAGCTCCTGTCGTTTGTGAGCATTGGCGATCGCGGCATTGAAGACCCGCTCCTTCACACCACCGTCCTCAGCCACCTTCTTCTTCACACCATCGTAGATGCGGGTGAATATGCGGGGGACACTCACCAGCATGGTTGGCGCCACCTCGGCGAGGTTGGCCACGATCTTGTGGGTGGATTCGGCAAATGCGGTTGAACAGCCCACGGCGAACACGGTGTGGAGCTCTACCGTCTGCCCAAAAGCGTGGGCCCATGGCAGGAAGGACAGCGTGCGATCGTCAAGCTCGAGTGGGAAGACATCGGTGACGGCGCTGACGTTGTTGGCCAGATTTCCATGCGTTAGCAGGACGCCCTTGGGTTTGCCGGTGGTGCCAGAGGTGTACACGAAACCGGCGATGTCTCCAGATTCCACGTCCGCCGGCGGGGTGACGTCGCTCGCGTCGGCCCCCAGGGTTGCGAAGGAGAATTCGTCGACCAGCACCCCTGAGGTGAACGAAATGATGTATTCGAGAGCAGGGAGATCCTTCTGGAAAGCTTCGACGCGTTTCTGGATGTCCTGGCTTGCCACGAAGACGGCCTTGGCACCCGAGTCGCCCAGGATGTACTGCCAGTTGTCGTCGGCCTGGGCCTCGTACATGGGCACGACCGCAGCGCCGAGGCCGTAAGCGGCGTATGCCGCAATGGCCCATTCAGGACGATTATCGGAGATGATGCCGACCACATCGCCCTTGACGACGCCGAGGCCGGCGAGACCGGTTCGGACCCGATCGACCTCCTCGCCGAAGGCGCCGTAACTCATCCAGACCCATGAATCCTCCCGTTTCACGCCGAACAGCGGTCGATCACGGAATTCGATGGTGCTGTGCTCGAAGATCTCAACGAGCGTGTTGAAACGTGGTGTGAAATTGGCGATCACGGGTCTCCTTTGAACTAGCTAGCAACCCTATCCCGGCGTCGACTCTAACTCACGGAAACTCTATATGACCAGTGCTCTGTCCAGTGACGTTGGCGATGTTGAGGGCGAGTCAGGGGCATCGCAAGTTTCGCACAGAATATCTCACTTGACCTCGACGTTCCCGGCTGCGTTCCCTCCTCGAACGTGATCGGTGCGGACCACGGCGAAATTGAGGCACGCTACGGGATGAGTGCCGCCTATCAGGTAGGAAATCACCAGCCCAACGACCCTCCCTCCCGGATGGCTAGCATCACCTCGTCGGGCTCAGGCTCCCCACTCGAACGATGAACTGGAGGTCAAGATGATATATGACCCGAGCGGTCAGGTGGGGCGCGGTCGGGATGTCGAGGCCGCGATCGACACGGTGGCCGGCCTCATCGAAGCAAACCGTGATGCCTCGCATGGTATTCGCATGATGGTCGAGATCCTCGAGGACTTGCCTATTGCTTCAGAGTTGCGGGAGAAAGCAGAAATTAGGGATGGATTCGCCGCCAAGCTGGCCGTGTTGATGGCCAGGTACGGGGCGGGCGAAGACATTCCTGAGGGCGGATCTTTCAAGGGCACACGGTTCGGGTGGCGGCTTCAGGTCACGGCTGCGTTGCGGAAGAATGATCGGACCGCCGTTCTCGAGGTAGCGGCCAAAGGCAACAAGGTGATGCAGAAGGAGTACGAGCGAGCGCTCGGCGCCAAACTCCCCGACGACGTTCGCAAGGTCATGGTTGCTCAACTATGGGAGATCGAGGCAACGGGCGAATGGATTGAGTCGAAGCTGGCGGCAGGGTAGCTTCCAGCTTCCCGTCGGCGCGGCGATGAGGCGGCACCCCAGAGCTGCGACCGTTCCTACGAAGTGGAAGCCTCGAATTTGTCCCCGTAGTCGGCAATGGCGGCCTCCACTACCTCATAGGCGTCACTCACCCCGTAGCGTGCCTCAATTTCCACGCGGTCGGCGCCACTGGTCGCGGCTTTGTAGGTTTTGAAGTAATGGTCGAGGCGGTCGATCATGTTCACCGGCAGGTCGTTGAGGTCGCCGGCGTCGTCGAAGACCGGGTCGTTGGCGAGCACGGCCACAATCTTGTCGTCCGCCTCCCCATCGTCGATCATCTTCAACCCTCCGAGCACCCGGGCGGTCAGCAGAATGTCGGCCTTGTCGATGGGACGCTCGGAGAATACACAGATATCGAGAGGGTCACCGTCGGCAACGTCGGCGTGTGCACTGAGGGCCGCGACCCGTTTCCCGCAGTATGTCCGGGGAATCATTCCATACAGAGTGGGTGGCGAGCTGCTCGTTTGCAGGGCCCGGTCCACCTTCAGCAACCCGCTCGGCTTGTCCAGCTCGTACTTGATCACATCACGAGGAGTGATTTCGATGTAGGCGGTTACCAGACCCGGCGGATCGGGTCCCGGTTCGAGCCCATGCCACGGATGAGTCCGGGACGTCCTCGGTTGAGGCGTCAGGCCGACTCCGCCGCCTGAGCGGTTTCGCCCGTCGCACCCACTGCCTCGCGGGCGGCGCCTGCGATGGCCTCATCGAGCGGCTGCTTCAGATCAGCGCGCGGCATGTGAGGCCGCCGTCCGGCCGTGCTGCGGACCCGGTTACCCATCTTTTTGACGCTCGAACCCTCCGGTGCCCGTTTCTCGGCAACGACCATGGCGAAAATTCCAACAAGGACACCAAGGGCGAGCGCCCACAACAGCTTCTTCATCGACAGTACTCCTCGTCGTTGCTTGGCCCCGAGCCTACTGGTGCGTCGCACAAATAGCGACGGCCTCTGTCAGATCCTCAACGCCTCTGGCGCGGTTCTCTGCCTCGGCCCATCCAGTCGATGCGCCTTCGCTGTGCGTCCTGGCCAGATGACGCCTGGCTGCAGATCCGGGGGCGCTATTCCGGCACACCAACCGTTTTCCCGAACAACCGCACCGCTGTCTCCCTGAACTCAGGGTCGGGCACGGCGCTTAGCTCTCGTCGCTCGAGGAGGTCCACGAACTGCGCGGTTCGATCGTTGTGCTCGATCCGCCGCGTGATGGGATCGGGGAAGGGTCGAGCCAGCAGGTAAAAGAGCGTGCCGATCACCGGCAGCACGACGACCGCCGCCAGCCACATGATCTTGCGGCCGATCGAGAGGTCCGGCCGCCGGACAACATCGACGACCGTGAATCCGATCAGAATGATGGCGGGCACCGAAACCACCAACGATCCCATCACACCCTCAATGGTCACAGTGTCTCCACCAGGTTTTCGACAACCCCACTACGGCGCGACTCGATGAACCGCTCCACTTCGGTGACTGAGCTAAGCCTCCGCCATGCCCGAAAGGCCGTCCATAGGGCTTGCACTCGCTCCACGAACACGATCACGGCCCCCAAGTACACCGGCATCAATAGTGCCCCTAGTACCGCCCCTGCCGCTCCCACGGTGCGGAACACGGCCCAGATGGTTACGCCCCACGTGATTCCAAACGCGGCGATCGCAGTCAGAGGCTTGACGGTGGCCATCATGGCCGGAGCGGCTCGCATAAGCCCCACAGCCTTGACGATCAGGTACGGGATCCAGTTGATGACAACGCCTACGAAGGCAAACGGCAGCAGCACGACCGAAAGGATCAGCCAGCCGATCAGGCGCCATAGAAAGTGTCGCCCGGTCATGCCGGATAACAATTGGGCGTCGGTGAGTCCCAGGTCCGAGAGTTCCTGCTGGTACGAACCCACGGAGGTCGTCAGCTTCTCCCGGCCTGACTCCGGTCTACGGCCCAGATACCCGGCGACATAGTCGCGAGCCGCCAGCGGTACCGGTTCCGCCGGATCGTCGGCGAGCGAGCGCAACAGGATCTCTGCGCCATCGCTCATCGTCCTAGCTTCCTCCCAATCGCTGAAGTCGGGAGCGACGTGCCGAAGCTGGGCCTCGATGTCATCTGTGAGTCCGCGGACTGCTTCACGATTTTCCGGGCCGTCGTCGGCGCCGGGTGCGACGAATCTGTCGATTTCCGCGTCAAGGTTGATTGGCGCACCGATCTGGATGGAGACGTCGCTGCGCAATGATGCTTTGTTCTCATAATAGATGCCGACAGGGGTGATCTGGATACCCTCGATGCCCTTCGCCCGGGCTCCCAGGACGATCCGGGCCGCGCCCGTCTTGATCGGGGCAATCGACGGCTCGTCGCGGGTGATGCCCTCGGGAAAGATCATCAGGTGGGAGCCCTCCTCGAGAGCTCCATACGCCGATGCGAACATCACGTCGTTCGAGCCCGCGCCTCGATCCTCCGGCTTGTGAACGGGAATCGCCCCCACCCAGTCCATCACCCAACTCACGGGCGGGAACTTCCAAATCACGTCCCGGGCGATGATGCGAGGCAAGCGTGGAGCGGCGTACACGAGGAGCAACGGGTCTGCGAAGCCGCCGAAATGGTTGGCGACCGACATCCGCGGGCGGTCGGTCGCCTCGATAGCTGCGTGGTAGACGTAGACGTCGACCTTCCGATAGACGCCTTTGACAATCAGCGTCACAACCTTGCGAATAGCGCGCTCTCTACGCGGGCGCCGGAGTGGGGTGACATCGGCCACAAAGCCAGAATCTAACCGCCCGAACCTTTTCCGGCCGGGACCTGTGTCCTACAGCGATCGCTTCACCCCGATCGGGTGGTTTCAAGCCAGCTCGCAAGCGGGGGCTAGACCTCGACAGACCGCTTGATGCCGCGGAACCCCAGGTGGCTCATAGCGGTATCGATCATTTGTGGCTGTCGTGCCGCCGGCCGGTAGCGGTAGCAGTACTGCGGGGTGCACAAGTGGGACCCGCCTTTGACGACCTTCCTCGGAATGTCGATTTCCGGCTGCCGAGGGTCGAAGCTCCCCTCGCGCGTGCCGCCGCGTGGGGCCGTGGGAGCGCAGTGCGCATGCTCTTCAGTGTTGCCGCGTTCGGCGGTGTACCAATCGTTGGTCCACTCCCACACGTTGCCGGTCACCTCATACAGGCCGTACCCGTTGGGAGGGAAGGATCCCACCGGCGCGGTTCGAATCCATCCATCGAGTTCGGTGTTCTCGTATGGGAACCCCCCCTGCCAAGTGTTCGCGAGGGGCTCAGATTCCTGTGGATCGTCATCTCCCCAGGCGAACCTCGCACCATCGAGGCCGCCTCTGGCGGCGAACTCCCACTCGGCTTCGGTGGGCAACTCACGGCTCGCCCAGTCGCAGTACGCCGCGGCGTCGGCAAAGCTCACCTGCACAACCGGGTGCTCCGCGAGGTCGTCGATCGAGCTGTCGGGGCCGGTCGGATGGCGCCAGTCGGTACCGGGAGTCCATGCCCACCATTGGGTCCAATCACCGAGATTCACGGGACCGGGGGTCATACCGAACACGAGAGCCCCCGGAACGAGGTTCTCGGGTGGAGCTCCCGGGTACATTTCTGGATCGGGCGGCACCTCGGCGACAGTGACGTACCCGGTGGCGGCAACAAACTTGGCGAACTGCTGGTTGGTGATGGCATAGGGATCGATCCAGAAACCCGCGACGGCGATCCGACGGACGGGGGCTTCGTCGGGGTAAAACTCGTTCGAGCCCATTGCGAACTCGCCTCCCTCGAGCCAAATCATCCCATCGGTGTCCGACATATAACTGAATCCTCCTTGTGCGCATCGCTTCTGACGCTCGCCGCCACCCCGGCGAGGTAGCGATCATAACGGCTCGCGTACGCTGCTCGGGTTGCCGCACGCTGATCTCCGGCGCAGGCTGCTGCGTGGGCTCACCGATACAGTTGCGGCCCACGCTGCCGGAGAAGGCGGTAGGACCGACAAGGGCAATGGGAGCAAGCATGATAGGCAACGCGCCGTGACCCAGCGAGAGCCTGGCGTCACGAGCCGGCATTGGATCTACCTTTCGCTGGGAGCTTTGGGTTTGGCTGTGGGTACGCTGGTTGTGGTCGCAGTGATCTATCCGACAGCGAGATGGAAGATGGACCTCTTTCCCGGTCGACCTCCGGACGTAGTACTCCAGCCTGAGGCGTGGTCTGTTACCGAGGATTCGGTGAGGTTCGCAGTGCTGGGTGACAACGGGACGGGTGGTCGCAATGCGATGGACATTGCACGACAGATGGCCCGCACGTATGAGGAAACGCCCTACGGGCTGGTGGTACTTCTTGGTGATATCTCCTATTACGGCAGCATCGCGGACCGATACCAGGAGGTGTTTCTGGAGCCGCTTGGCCCATTACTGGATGCGGGGGTGAGGTTCGAACTCGCCGTTGGCAACCATGAGCTGGAGTTCGAGCCGAGCAGCGAGGCGAACCGCGAAATCGTTCGCAGGCTCGAGGTTGTGGCCGCACAAGGCTCCTTCTACTCGGTTGTGCAGGGACCGGTAGAGATCTTCATCCTCGACTCAAGTACGCCCAAGGTCACGGGGGCTGCCGGGTCCGAGCAGATCAGCTGGCTGCAAGACGCGCTTGCTGCATCGACCGCACCGTGGAAAGTAGCGGCGCTGCATCACCCCCCGTACTCCTCGGGCGGACACGGATCTGATATCGCGGTGCGGGAGGCCCTCGAGCCGCTTCTTGTTGAGTATGGGGTCGCTCTCGTGCTGACTGGCCATGACCACCATTACGAGCGGACGGTCCCGCTCGATGGAGTCACCTACGTGGTTAGCGGCGCCGGCAGCAAGCTGCGGGGCACCGGCTCGAGCAACTTCACCGCCGTGGCGGAGAACCGGCTGCAATTCATGATCGCGGAGGCCACCCCAGATACGATCCGGTTGCGAGCGATCGGTGTCGATGGCGTCGTCATCGACGAGTTCTCTTTGGTGAGAGAGCGATGAGGCGCTCGGGACGTGGCGGCACCATGGTGATGGGCGGGCTTAGTGGCGCTGTGCTTCTTATCGTCGGTTTGGTGCCTGTTGTGTTCCTCG
>CAXMOO010000127.1:0-7520 GCA_964195005.1 uncultured Gammaproteobacteria bacterium | reverse complement strand
GGGCAGTGATGTCGTCGAAGGCCTGTTCGGACATCGTGTCGAGGATTTGGTACGAGTCCAGCTCTTCGAGCCTCTGTGTCTCGTTTTCGGGGATGGGGGCACTCATTGCTTTCTCTTCAGGTAGCTCCATGAGTTTTCGGCATCTCCCGGGGACTCTTGACGATTTGACGGGCAGTTCCGGCACCGGACCGGTAGCCTCGGGTCGCGCAATCGGAGGACTCATGACGGCCATTATCGGTTTCGGAGGGTATGTCCCCGAGCGGGTCATGACCAACGAGGATTGGTCGAAGCTGGTCGACACCACAGATGAATGGATCACCTCTCGCACCGGGATAAAGGAGCGGCGCTTCGCTGCCGACGACGAGTCCACCCTCGATCTGGCAGCGATCGCCGCCGAACGAGCTCTCAAGGATGCTGGGCTGACGGCGGACGATATCGACGAGATCATCGTTGCCACCGACACGCCAGAGGTCTACACCCCGGACACAGCTTCGCTGTTGCAGCACCGGCTTGGTTGCCGCAACATCCCAACCTATGACCTCGGCGGCAGCGGATGTGCGGGGTTTGTGCAGGCTCTGGATGTTGCTCGGGCCCGGATTCACTTTGAGCCCAAGCGGATTCTGGTTATCGGAGTGGAGCTGATTTCGAGGCTCATCAATTGGGAGGATCGGGCGACCAGTGTCCTGTTCGGCGACGCCGCCGGAGCAGTGATCATGGATTCCGGTAGTGGCCGGGCTGAAGTTCTGGCGGTGCTTGCCGGCACCGATGGGAGCAAGGCCGGCATTCTCACTCTGCAGACCGGGGGCACCCGTCACCCATTCACAGTTGAGGCGGCGGCGCGCGGCGATCATCAGCGTCTGGATATGAACGGCCGCGAGGTTTTTCGCGAGGCGGTGCGCCGCATGAGCGGTGTAGTGGAGGACGTTCTCGACCAGATCGGCAAGCGCCTGGAGGACGTTGCTCTAATCGTCCCGCACCAGGCCAACCTGCGAATCATCGACGCCGTCGGCAAGAAACTGGGTGCCTCCGAGAACCAGGTATACGTCAATGTGGACCGCTACGGGAACACCGGTTCGGCTTCGGTGCCTCTGGCGCTTTGGGAGGCCAACGAGGAGGGCCTCATCAAGGAAGGTGACCTGGTGGTGCTAACCGCGTTTGGGGCGGGGTTTCACTGGGCCGCAGCCGCCCTTCAGTTCTAGCGTTCCAGCCGTTCTAACCGGGCCGTCCTACGGGAAGGCTCACCTCGAGCGTCGCTCCCTGGTCGGCGTCGACCACCCGAATGTCTCCCCCGTGGGAGCGGGCGATGGCACGGGCGACCGCGAGACCCAATCCGGTACCGCCCTCGCCCCGGCTGCGGGATTCATCGAGCCGCACGAAGCGTTCGAACACCCGCTCCCGCTCAGCAGGAGGTATCCCGGGCCCGTCGTCACCGACCAGCACGACGAAGCCCTGGTCGGTCGCCCGCGAGCCCACGGTCACTGAGGTGGTGGCGTGACGACAGGCGTTCTCCACGAGGTTGGCCAGCAACCTTCTCAGCGACCCGGTGTCTCCCCACATTCGCATCGGGACGAGGCCCGAGGTGTTGATGGCAACATCCGGATAACGGCCTCGGGCCGACTCGGTCTCGATTCCCACCAGCCGATCCAGGTCGAGCTCCTCGCGGCGCACAGGCGATGCCCGCTCGTCGGCCCGGGCCAGAGTTAGCAGATCGCCGACCAGATGCCCAAGGCGTCGATCCTCGCCCATGAGGTCATGCAGCAGGTTTTCCCAGTCATCGAAGCCGGGCGTCTGGTCGGCTACTTCGAGCATGGTTCTCATGGCGGTGATAGGGCTTTTCAGCTCGTGGGACGCGTCGGCAATGAATCTGCGTTGGCTGACGGCGGCCGATTCGAGCCGCTCGAGCATTGAGTTGAGGGTCACTGCCAGCCGGTGGATCTCGTCTTGAGAGTCGGGTACCGGCAAGCGGCGGTCGAGGGCCAGGGCCGACACCGCGGCGGCTTCCTCGCGCATGCTTTCTACGGGATGCAGAGCCCGTCCGGTGAGGCGCCAAACAATCAGGCCCACCGCGGCGAGGAGGAAGGGGAACCCGGTGAGTAGCAGCGGCCGTAGAGCGTCGACGGCCGCGTCGGCCGGCTCCAGACTCACGGCAACCTGCACGGTTCCCAACCCAAAACCAAGCACCACCACTCGATAGGGGCTCTCGTCCTCGACGAAGGGGGAAATATCTTCGAGTTCCTCGAAGATGCCGTTTATCCGGAGCACTTCGACCTGGCCGACCCCGGGCGTGACATCCGCAAATCGTCCGAGGCTCTCCAGGCCGGCGCTGGCAGTCACCACCCTGCCGCCGGTATCCACCACCTGGACCACCATGTCATCACTGATTCCCTGCACCGGGTCTTCGATTGCACCGGCCTCGATGAGCGTCACCACGTCGGCTGCCCTGGTCTCAGCCGCCGACGTGATCGATTCCTCGATGCGATTGCGGGTCTCAAGTGCCAGGTACAGGAGTCCGACGGCCACCATGATGCCCACTACCACCACCGCAATGAGGGTGGTCCGGAAGCGAACGCCGGCCGTTGCTTGCCGCAGCTTGGCCTGCCAGGTTCTACCCACCGTCGACTGCCAGTCGGTAGCCGGCACCGCGAACCGTCAGTAGGGAGTTGCGATGGTACGGGATGTCGATCTTTTTCCGCAGGTAGCGGATGTAGACCTCGACGATGTTGACGTCGCCCTGGTAGGCCCAGTCCCAACACGACTCCAAGATATCGGTCTTGGAGATGACGTCACCGGGATGGCGCATCAAGAGCTCCATGATGGAGAATTCAGTGGGCGTGAGCGCTACGGACTCTGTGCCCACGTGGAAGGTGTGTTTGGCGGGGTCGAGGCGAAGATCGCTCACTTCCAGGACGCCCGGCCGCTCTCCGACTGCCCGTCGCGTCAGGGCCCGAAGACGGGCTACCAGCACGACGAATGAAAACGGCTTGGAGAGAAAGTCGTCGGCTCCGGTATCGAGCGCTTCTGCTTCGTCATACTCGCCATCCTTGGCGGTGAGCATGAGGATTGGAACCCAGTTATCTCGAGCCCTCAACTCTGCACAGACCCGGTAGCCGTTCAGTTTGGGCAGCATGATGTCGAGAACGATGGCGTCGTAGTTGGTTGCCGTCGCCATATCCAGGCCGGACTGCCCGTCGCCGACGATATCGGCCACAAAACCCTCGCGTTCCAACCCTCGCTTCACGTAAGCGGCCAACTCGGTCTCGTCTTCGACGATCAATACGTGCATCTATTCAACTCCAGGGCAGTAGTGGATTGCTCTCACCTGGCGACCGGCCCCATCAGGGGCCATGAGGCCTTGTTCAGTTGCTCCCGCTGTTCTGGCCGCCAGCGCCAAATCGCCCAGGCCATCATGGCCCCGGGAATGATGACCCAACCGAATAGCGAGCCGACCACATGGGGGGCGATACCGGCGTAGAAGGCATACGCAAACAGGCGCTGCCATCGCAGCCAGCCAGCCCGGCGAGAGCCGGTCGCCCGGTAAAGCCCGTAGAGGCCGCTTCCGACCGCCACGAGGAAGAGCCAGGTCCCAACCCAGGTAAGGCTCACTCCCAGGCTGGGCCCGACGTGCACTACCACTGCGACGAGGGCTGCCAGGCTCACGTTGGAATGGGCCCGCGTCGAAAGTCGATGACCCCAGAGGTCCGGTCGGCGGATTTGCAGTGTGTGGTACGGGCCCGACCAGAACACAAGGGCCAGCGCCAACAACCCGGTTATGCCTGCCATAGCCGCCAGCCTACGGGGCCGTCGTGAAGCTGATCAGCTCGATCCGCCCGGTGCCGCCTTCGACGACTACTTCCAGGATGACTCCGACGCCGGGCGCCAGGGACTTCTCTTCCACGACGCCGGGGTCGAGGGGATTCCATTCCCGAATGACGATGACATCCTCGAACGTGCCCCCGGCCACGGTGACTGTTTGCCCGGTCCGCACCACTTGAGCCTTGTCCTCGGCTTCGCCCTCATAGAACTCCTGGTAGTAAGCCTGGTTCAGCTGGGCTGCCGGGTCGGCATACATCATGATCCCGGGTGAGGCTCCGTCAACCCCCCATTCCCAGGAGCCCGCGGTGCTGACCACCTTCCCATTTTCAAGCTCTTCGGTCGCCTCTCCCACGTACCACACGTTGCCGGCAGCGTCTTGCAGGTACCAGTCGAACGTGTCCTCGGCCAGCTCACCGTTGACTTCGGCGACGTCGCGAACGACCACGGCCGTGAAACCGTTCACGTCCCGGGTCTCGGCCAGCACCTCAACCGCGATGCGCTCAGTCTCGTCCTGGTCGGTTCCCTCATATACCCATCGGGCACCGACCGCGAACGGAAAGTACGGATTGTCGACGGTTGGTCCCAGGCCGGAGGCATCGGCAATCGGCGGGAGTACGGCGGGGATGGTCGTATCGCTCGATGAGCCGCCGCAGGCGGCGGCAACCACGGCCAGCGGTACCGCTAACCCGATGAGTATTCGTTTCATGGTTTGCCTCCAATCATCCGGTGGGGCCGCCCACGTCCCGACGCTGGAAGAACCAGAAGGCGAGCCCGCCAATCAATGCGGTGTAGGTCAGCAGAACGAGGAAGGAGTGAAGCTCACTTGGATACTCGACCTGGCCGATGGCGCCTGCGAGCGCAAAGCCGGGGATAGGTTCCCCGCCTTCGCCGAACATCCAACCCGCCGTGTTCCAGCCGAGGTCGAGCTCGGCGAGAGTCGCCAGCCAGGACACGTTGTCAAACAGCTTGAGGAGGCGTCCGAACGAGAATACATCGATGAAGAAGTATGCGGTGGCCGCGGCAGCGGCAGCCAGGGTTCCGCCGGCGAGCCTGCTGAACAGCACGCTGAGGAGAGCAGCCAGCGCGATGTAGGGGAGGCTGGCGAACCAGGCTTTGCCGGTGTCGGTGATTACGTCTCCGACGACACCCGAAGTCCATTCGCCGTGCCCGACGTCAGAAATAGCGGTTACCACGGCGCTCGTGGCAATGATGGTTCCGAGCACGAGGATCCAGGTGACGGCCATGGCCATTACCAGCAGGGCCAGCTTGACCGAAAGGAATTTCCACCGTCCGGCTCCCTTCATGAGGACCGTGCGCAGAGTGCCCCACCCGTACTCACTGCCGATTATGAGCACCGTCAGGAAGGCGAGGATGGGAATGCTCACCAGCTGCGTCCATCGAAGCGCTTTGGGTATTGAGCCTGGAAGCGTGAACTCGTCGACCAGGCTCACGATGGCCGCCTTGATCTCGGTGACTTCCTTATTGCACTCGCGTTCGGTCAGCAACGGATCGGCGTCTTCCGGGGTAAGGGGTGGCGGAAACTCGCTGGCGGGGGGGAGTTGGCCGTCGGCCAGGTACTTCTCGCAATCGATCAGTACTTCTTCGGATGGAAGTGGCCTGCCGGGCAAGAAGAGGACCTCGTCCCGAATAGTGCGGTCCTTGCGCACCTCGTAGTCGCCGAATCGCAAGACGACGATCAGCGACGAGAAGAGAACGAGGAGGGCCAGCAGCACCCAGATCACCCGGCGGCCACGAAGTTTGAACCACTCCGACTTGAGAAGGTTTGCCCAGCTCACAGACCCTCCTCCCCGGTCACCTCGAGGAAGTACTCCTCGAGCGATGTATCGAGGGCTCGCAGCTCGCTCACGTATATGTCGGATCGTGCCAGGGCGGCCGACAGTTCTGACGTACGGGCGGGATCAGCCTCAACCAGGAGTCCGCCGTCCTCGGCGAGCACGGATCCGACCCAGTGGAGGCTGTTGAGAATCGTCGCCGCACTCTCGTCATCGGTCGTGGCCATGCGGACGGTGCTCTTGCGGGCAATGAGCTCCGACACGAGTCCCTGGGCGATGACCCGTCCTTTCGACAGGATGGCAACTGAGTCGCATACCTGTTCGACCTCGTGCAGCAGGTGACTGGCCAGTAGCACGGTGCGCTCTCCGTCGCCGAGGTCTTGTAACAGCCGGCGCACCTCCGCCATGCCGTTGGGGTCGAGGCCGTTGGTCGGCTCGTCAAGCAGCAGCAGCTCTGGATCGCCCAACAAGGCATAGGCGATTCCGAGGCGATGCTTCATGCCCAACGAATACGTCGCGAACTTGCTGTGTCGGCGGGAATGGAGGTTTACCAGTTCGAGGAGTGAGTCCAGTTCCGCCGCATCGTTGTGTCCGGCAACTTGTTGGAAATAGCGGAGATTGTCGAGCCCCGATAGGTAGGGGTAGAAGGAAGGGGTCTCCATCGTTGCGCCTATCCTTTGAAGCGCCGACTCGATTGATCCGTTGATTTCCTCGCCGAACAGGCTGAATTTTCCGGATGTCGGGGTGATGAGCCCGAGGAGGATTCCGATAATGGTGGTCTTGCCGGCCCCGTTGGGTCCCAGTAGGCCGAACACGCTGCCTTTGGGGATGCTGAGTGAGAGGTTGTCGACGGCGAGTATCGAGCCGAAGTCCTTGCTGAGCCCACTCGTCTCGATGACGGGTGTGGTCACAATTCACCTCCTCAGGCTCACTGTGCCCGGCTCAAGCTGAAAGCAAGCTGAAAATCAGCCCCGGGGCACGATTCTCGCTATTGCAGCTAACAGGGCCTCGGGCTCGTCTGTGCCGATTCGCAGCACGTTGCCCGTGGCGAGGTCGAGCTCGACAGCGGCGAGGCCCCACGCGTTCCACAACGAGCCGTGGGGGATTAGGCGGATCCCGAATCCGTACCACCAGCGGTTGCGAACGATGCGCGCCGCCGAGGCCGTGCTCAGCTCCAGGCTCTTCCGGGGCCAGCCCCAGCCGAATGTTGCCTGGAGAGCGGTGTCATCGACCTCAACTGTGAGGCGGCTGAAGACCGACGAGGCGATAACGAAGAGAACTGCCAACAGAATGGAGACGGCCAAACTGCCGGTGCGGCCCGAGAACAGGCTTCCGACGACGATCACTCCCATGAGCGCCCCGCCGATGTACATGACCGACGAAGGGGCTTTCTGCGTGTGGCGATAAGACATTGCGACAGGACACTAGGTCAAGACACCCAACGGCCAATCCCCGCCTGCGAGGGCGGGGATTGGTGTGCTGGGTGAGGAGGTTGAGAGATTTAGCGGGGAACGCCTATTGAGCGGGCTCGAAGATCGTTGGCCTGGCGAAGCCGGCGAGCTTTCGACTCGGGGGTGGAAATGCAGACGCAGCCGTCGCAGAACACTGACTCAGCAGTGGCTTTGCGGTGCTTCATGAGGCCCTCCTTACATCGACCTTTATCGATTTGTTATATCGTCATCAACGTCGGGCATGCCTGATTATTCCCGCAAACCGCGGTTCGCCTATTTGGGCGGCAGGATTCTGGCGAAGTCGGTGCCCCGCTTGACCCAGGCTCCCAGCGTCTTCTCGTCGACGAATCCTTCCTGCGCGACGAACACCCAGCCCCTCATCGGGCGGCCCGTAAAGTCCATGATGCGAGCTCCAGGAAGCTTCAGTGCCTCGTCGAAGGCGTCCGGGCCTACCCGGACGCAG
>CAXMOO010000126.1:0-2059 GCA_964195005.1 uncultured Gammaproteobacteria bacterium | reverse complement strand
CGTGTCCAGGTGAAGTTCGGCGCCGTCACCGCGGCCGGGAAAGACGCCCTGTTCGGGGCCGGGGGACTCATTATCAGCTTCCCGGGGTTCATCAAGGCCTATGTTGCCGGGGGCTTCAACGGTTCGAACGGGGACGAAAGGGACGAAGAGCGACGCTTGCCGGCCATGGCCGAGGGCGATGCCCTCCAGGTCGACGAGTTGGCAGCTCTCAGCCACGAAACCAAGCCGCCCCCTCGCTTCACTGAGGCCAGCCTGGTGAGACGTCTTGAGGAGTTGGGCATTGGCCGGCCTTCCACTTACGCGTCGATCATTTCCACGATTCAGGACCGCGGTTATGTGTGGAAGAAGGGCTCGGCACTGGTCCCGTCTTTCACAGCCTTCGCCACAGTCACTCTTCTCGAACGTCACTTTCCCGACTTCGTCGACTTTGCTTTCACCGCTCGCATGGAGGACGACCTCGACGAGATCGCCCGCGGCGAGACCGAGGCCCTTCCGTGGCTTGCCGGTTTTTACTTCGGAAACGGCCACCCCGGACTCCGCCAGCTCGTCACAGACCAGATGTCGGAGATGGATGCCCGTCAACTCAATTCAATCGCCATCGGAGAGGACAGGGACGGCAACCTCATTGAGGCCCGGGCCGGGAGGTATGGGCCGTTCCTTTCCCGGGGCGAAGACACTGCGCCGATACCAGAGGACCTGGCCCCCGACGAGTTGACCGTGGAGAGAGCGCTCGAGCTGCTGGACGCTCCGAGCAGTGACCGCCGGCTGGGAGTCGATCCTGAGGGTGGGCTGGCGGTGGTTGCCAAGACCGGCCGTTACGGACCTTACGTGATGCTCGAAGAGCTAGAGGACTCCAAGAAGAAGCCCAAGACCGCGTCGCTTCTGAAGTCGATGGATCTGGACACAGTGACGCTGGACGATGCGCTCAAACTGCTCACACTGCCACGAGTGGTGGGCGCGGATCCTGAAAGCGGTGAGACCATAACTGCCCAAAACGGCCGTTACGGCCCATACCTGAAGAAGGGGAAGGACAGCCGCAGCCTCGAGACAGAGGAGCAGATGTTCGACATCACTCTCGACCAGGCCCAGCAGCTTTTTGCTCAGCCGAAGCGCCGGGGGGGCCGCACTCCCAAGCCACCCCTCAAGGAGCTTGGCAAAGATCCGGAAACCGGCAATGACATGGTGGTCAAAGACGGCCGTTACGGCCCGTACGTCACGGACGGCGAATTCAATGCATCCCTGCGCGTTGGCGACAGCGTGGAGACGATCAGCATCGAACGGGGCTCCGAACTGTTAGCGGAGCGGCGCGCCAAAGGACCGGCCAAGAAGAAAAAGAAGTAGCAACCTTCCTCAGCAGGCGGCTACTAACGTCACCCCGTGGCGGTCGATTCCGAGACTCATCCCTCTCGCAGCGCATTCAAACTCATCACCGAGGGTCCCTTCGCACGCTTGTGGTGGGCCGGCTTGTTCTCCAGCCTGGGCGACTGGGTGGCCCTGTTTGCCACCCTGATCCTGGCCGCCAGGCTTGGTGGCCCTCAGGCCGAGACCGCCATCCTCGTACCCCTGGTGGCTCGCCTCCTGCCGGGTCTGGTATTCGTGGCGGTAGGTGGGGTTCTGGCCGACCGGTTCAACCGCAAACTGATGATGATCATCGCCGATGTGGGCCGCGGCGTCTTCGTGCTGAGCCTGATATTCGTGAACAATCTGGTGCAACTATTTTTCGTATCGCTGTTGTTGGAGCTGTTCACTCTGCTGTGGCAGCCGTCCAAGGAAGCCACAGTGCCCAACCTGGTGAACAATCGAGATTTGGCCACCGTGAATGGTTTGTCGCTCGGCGCGGCCTACGGCACCTTCCCGCTCGGCGCGGCCATGATCTGGCTCCTCGACCTGCTCCCCGACTTCGGCTTCACGGAGGATCTGCGAATTGGGCCCGAAACGGTGGCGTTTGGTGTTGACTCGATCACGTTTCTCATCTCCGCGGTCCTGATAGCGTCGATCGTTTTTCCAAAGGTCAAGGCGCCGCCGCCAAGGGAAGGGAAGGGGACTTTTGCGTCGTCGT
>CAXMOO010000125.1:0-19888 GCA_964195005.1 uncultured Gammaproteobacteria bacterium | reverse complement strand
CGGGGATCAAGGCCGGCGTGGTCGATCTCACCGCCGGTCGGCTGATTACAGAGCGCATGCGATATCCCACACCGCAACCGGCCACCCCCGTAGCCGTCACCAAGCTGATCTCGGCCATGACCGATGAATTCTCATGGGCGGGCGCCGTCGGGGTCGCCGTTCCCGCCATAGTCCGCAAAGGCGTTATTTACTCAGCAGCCAACATCGACAAAGCCTGGATCGGCGACAGGGCTTCGCGACGCATTAGCAGGGCGCTGGGTCGCAAGGTTCAGATGATCAACGACGCAGACGCCGCCGGTCTCGCCGAGATGCACTACGGCGCAGGTCGGCGCTACCACAAGGGCGTTGTCATTCTCTTGACGTTCGGGACGGGGATCGGCAGCGCCATCTTCGTTGATGGCGAGCTTCTGCCTAATAGCGAGCTCGGGCACCTGAAGCTCGAGGGTTCCGACGCGGAGCACTGGGCCAGCGCTAAGGCCCGGGAAGATGGGAGGCTGTCATGGAAACGGTGGGGGGCCCGCGTGAACCGGTATCTGCAACACGTCGAGTTTCTTCTCTCGCCTGATTTGTTTATCGTCGGCGGGGGGGTGAGTCGGCAGTCTGAGTTCTTTCTCCCTTATTTGGACACACGGGCGAAGATTGCCACTGCCACACTGCGCAACCGCGCTGGAATCATCGGCGCGGCATGGCAAGCGCGATATCGAGGAGAAACGTGACTGAGGTGAATCGGGAAACCTCCCGCACCGGTGCCCAGCTGGCCACCCGGGATTGGATTCCGGAAGGACCGGCCCGCGCCGGCATCGTCATCGTTCATGGTGCTGCCGAGCACAGCGGACGCTACGAGCACGTGGGATCAGCGCTCGCAGCCCGTGGATATGCCACATACTCCTACGATCACCGGGGCCATGGTGAGTCGAGCGGGCCTTCGATGCACGTGGATACGTGGCAGGAGTACGTCGACGACCTCGAAGATCGCTTCTCGGCCGTAGCCGTTGTCCTCAAACTCCCAATGGTCCTATACGGACATTCGCTTGGTGGTCTGATTGCTCTGGACTACTGCCTGAGCACTTCGGAGTTGATGCCCGACCTGCTGGTCCTGTCGGGCCCGGTACTCGAGGCGAACGTGGCCGGCTGGAAGAAGATGTTGGCCCCGGTCCTGGCCAGGATCATGCCCAGGGCCCTGTTGCCTCTCGATCTCGAAGGAGAACAACTCTCGCGCGACCCCCGGGTCGGCGAGGCGTATTTCAATGACCCCCTGGTTGCCACGAAGGCCACGGCTCGCTTCGGGGCTGAGACGCTCAAGGCTCAGGCGCGGGTCGCCGAGCGGCTGCCGATGCTCACCATTCCGACACTGCTACTGGCCGGAGGATCCGACACGATCATTCCTCCACAATCCTCGCTCGCGCTGGCGGAGGTAGCCGTCGTCGAGCGGCGGCTATACCCCAACTTGCGCCACGAGATTCACAATGAGCCTGAGGGTCCGGAAGTTGTCTCCGACATTGCCGACTGGATAGACGCCCAGCTCGAAGAGCGCTGAGCTCAATACAGGTCGAGATAAATCTCGTCAACTTTCTCGAGGAGCTCCTGGCGGCGTGGCCAGGGGGTGAAGCCCGCCAAGATGGCTCTCCTGGTAACTGCGTGAAAGTCGCCGATCCCGAACCCGTGGTGTTCCGCAACCAGCGCGAACTCTGTCGTCATGCTGGTCCCGGACATGAGCCGATTATCTGTGTTGAGTGTGACCGCGAACCCGGCCCGGTAGAGCATTCCGATCGGATGCTCGGCCACCCCGGGGAAGATCCCCGTGTGGATGTTCGACGACACGGAAACCTCGAGGGGCACCTGAACATCCCGCACAAACGAGGCGACCGGCCCGGTGTCGGTGATCTCACCGTTGATCATTGTCGTGTCTTCAATTATGCGAACACCGTGGCCGATGCGGAGTGCACCACAATGGTGCAGCGCCCGCCAGATTTGATGCACACCGTCCCCCTCTCCGGCATGCACCGTGACCGGAAGGTTGGCTTCTCTGGCGCGCAGACAGGCCGGAGCATGATCGTCGTTGGGATAGCCGGCCTCCGGCCCTGCCAGGTCAAAACCAATTACGCCCAGGTCACGGCTGGCCACCGCCAGGTCGGCAATCTCCTCTGAATCCTTCATTTGGCGCATGCCGTCGAGGATCAAACCAGTGACGCAGCCCGTTTCCGACGAAGCCCCTTGTACTCCCCGGGCCACCGCGGCGACTACCTCTTCCAGCGTCAGGCCACCATCTGTGTTGGAAGCCGGGGCGAACCTCAGTTCGGCATAGACGACTCCATCGGCGGCCAGATCCACAACAGCTTCATAGCCAACCCGCTCCAGGGCTTCGGCCGTCTGCATAACTGCCAGGGTGTGATCAAAGGACTCCAGATAGCGCTCGAGAGAGCCGGACTCGCCCTGATGAAACCACTCACGGAGCCCGGCTTCGTCGATCGCCGGAAGCCCCTCGTAACCGACCGCGGTGGCGAGCTCGAGAATCGTGTCGACGCGTAAACCTCCGTCGAGGTGGTCGTGGAGGAGCGCCTTCGGCAGGCTACGAAGCTCGTCCATGCCCCAGGTTTACCTCGGCCGGAAGCCACCACCGCCGCTGGACTACAGGTTCACCCTCAATGTCTCCTTCGAAGACCTCGCCCGGAGAGAAACCCCAGGATTCGTGAAACGACTCTGCGACGAGATTGCCCAGGACCACGTCCGAGCAGATCGGCATCCCCGGGGCGAGATTTCGGACCGCGCCGAGAAGATCTGACGCGATGCCCTGGTGGCGGTACTTCGGTAGGCAGTAAATGGTGTGCAGTACAACCCGGTCGGTTCCCGGCATCCCCTCTGCGAAACCAGCCGCGGCGTCATCCGTGAGTGCCACGAAGCAGAAGTTCTTGAGCAGGCGCTCGGCGAGAACTGCCGGCGTGTAGTTGGCCGCAAGGGCACGATTGATGGTCACATCACTTACCAGGCCAGAGTAAGCCTCCCACCACGCCTCGTGCGCTAGTCGTCCGATCTCCAGCAGGTCGTGTCGATTGGCGGTCCGGACCTCCATCCAGCAACGCTACCCGCGTTGCGGCCCCGAGTCGCGTCCCATATGAAACAAGCAAAGCTTTCGCGCCTTGGCCGCGTCATATCACCGGGAGCAAAGTCATCCGTTTGCACGGTAATCTCGTCAAGAGCCGCCGAACGCTGGGAATAGGACGTCGAACCCGCTACCTGCAGTCAACGCTGTCCACGCCGGTCATCGGCGAGTCACAGTGTCCGACCGGCCGGGAAGCAAAGGTTGAGGGTGTCTGAGCAAGGGAAGCCTGGCGTCGCTACGGTTGCCTCATGGCGCGGAACGTCTACTCAACTGATTCCTATGCTCGGGAGGTAGCGGCCACGGTCGTCGAAGTCGATGACGTTGACGGCAGGGTCCTGCTCGACACCACCGTCTTCTATCCGGGAGGCGGCGGCCAGCCGCACGATACCGGCGCGCTGTGGGTCGGAGACGATCCCATACAAGTGGACCGGGTGACTTCCGACCGGGGCGATGTCTGGCATTGGATTGCCGGAGACCTTCCGGCTGTCGGGACCGCGGTTCGCGCTCAACTCGACTGGGACCGTCGCTACACGCTGATGCGAACGCACACTGCTATGCACGCCATGTGTGGGGTGGTCTGGGAAAGATATCAGAGCCCGGTAACGGGCGGCAATATGAAAGAAGGGGAGGGACGCCTCGACTTCGAGCTTCCCGATTGGGATTCGGCCCATAAGTTCCCGATGGAGGAGGAGCTCAATCGCCAGCTTGCCAAGGCTCTCGAAGTCACGGTTTCGTTCCTGCCGAGAGACGAGGCGGATGCCGACCCCAGCCTCATACGCACCAAAGTGAGCTTGCTACCCAAGGACCTGACCGAGGTAAGGGTGATCGACATCGTTGGTCTTGACCGGCAGGCGGATGGAGGGACGCACGTGCACCGGACCGACGAGGTGGGACGAGTGGAGATCACCAAGGTGGAGTCGAAGGGGAAGGCATTTCGGCGCATCAGATTTGAGCTTCTCGAGAAGAAATGAAACGTCCCGTCGCCGAGGCGAAATACCGGGAAGCACTTGCCTAAACTACGCGCCGTCGGAAGGAACGAATAGATGAAGGTTTGGATCGACCAGGATCTCTGCACCGGCGATGGTTTGTGCGAGGAGATTGCCCCCGATGTTTTCTTGGGTCGGGACGACGGCCTGTGGGTGGTCAAAGAGGATGCCAAACATTTTGGTTCCGCGACAGTTTTCGATGGTGCCGAGGGCGAGGGTCATGGGCCGGAAGGGGCTTCCGGCTTGGCCCGGGTGCCGGAAGGCATGGAGGACATAACCGTCGAGGCCGCCGAGGAGTGCCCGGGCGAGTGCATCTTCATTGAGCCCTGAGCGGTTCTTCGACTAATTCGTGGCGCCCCACGGGGCGACCTGTCAATGGCGTCAGGTGGGCCGGTGCTTGTGTTCCACGATCGGCTTGATCCGGTTCCAGAAGAGGAACTGCTGCTGATCTAGCTGTACGCCGTAGGCCCAACTCATCAGGCTATGGGCGACCAGGATCTCGATCCCCTTCTCCTGGAATCGCCGGTATTTGGTGATGTTCTTACCCTTGAGATGAGTGTCGACCGACACCTCGGGATTGCCCCCTCAGCTGATCGGGGGGACGAAATCCAACGCCACAATGCCGCCCTTGCGGGCAACGAGCTGGGCGGCGCCGTCGCTAACCGACAGGTCGAACTTCCAACTAGTCATGAGCCGAGTCTATTGGCCCTGGCGGCCCCATTCGATGAATTACTCACCCGCCATCAAGTGTGCCGACCGCAAATCATGTACGGAATCTCAGCACAGGCTTACGGCTCACGACACGAGTAATCTGAGAGGGTCATCGGCGTGATCGCGGCGGTGACGGCCAAAGACTGTGAACGGAAGAGACCCGGCTTGCCGGGCGCCGAAGGAGCAACTCCCCCGGAATCTCTCAGGCACCAGAACCGTCGACAGTCGGCAACTCTGGAGAGCAGGTCGCGAGGCCTCACCGAAGGTGCAAGCCGCCTCAGGCGGCGAATCTCTCAGGTAGGACGACAGAGGGGGAGCGGTCGGAGTAGCGACACGCGTCCGAGGAGAGGCAATGAGGCGAAACCTGAAGGACCTCGAAAACCAGGCTGAGTTCGTAAACAGACATATCGGCCCGGACCCCGCGAGCCAGGACGAGATGCTCGAATACCTGGGCATTGCATCATTGAGCGATCTAATCGACCGGGCGGTGCCAAAGACCATCCGCTCCGACGACAAGCTCGACCTTCCTGAGCCCTTGTCAGAGACCGGGGCGCTGGCTCGCCTCCGGGAGTTCGCCTCGGCCAATCAGGTTGTTTCGTCAATGATCGGAATGGGTTACTACCGATCTATCACGCCACCGGTGATCCTGCGCAACGTCTTAGAGGACCCGGCCTGGTACACGGCATACACGCCGTACCAACCTGAAATCTCGCAAGGTCGCCTCGAAGCCCTCCTCAACTTTCAACACATGGTCGCCGACCTGACCGGGATGGAGATCGCCAACGCCTCTTTGCTCGACGAAGCCACCGCCGCAGCCGAAGCCATGACTCTGTGCCGCCGGCTCAGCGACGGAGCCTCGACCCACTTCTTTGTCGACAATGATTGCCATCCACAGACGCGAGCCGTGCTCGAGACCCGGGCGAAGCCCCTCGGAATCAACCTCCTCTACGGCGAGGCGGCTGAGGCTGGTAACAGTCCCGTTTTCGGGGCTCTAATCCAGTACCCGGGGTCGAGTGGATCGATCCCCGATCTGGGCCCTCTGATTGAGGCCGTTCACGACAGCGGGGGATTGGTAGCTGTCGCCGCCGACCTGCTTTCGCTGGTGCTCCTGACTCCACCTGGTGAGCTTGACGCCGACGTGGTGGTCGGTTCCGCTCAGCGCTTCGGAGTTCCGCTCGGCTTCGGCGGCCCTCATGCCGCTTTTCTGGCAACCCGCCAGGAACACACCCGGTCCATGCCGGGTCGTCTGGTCGGGGCCTCGGTTGATGCCGACGGTGGCCTGGCTTATCGCCTGACGCTGCAGACGAGAGAGCAGCACATCAGACGGCAGAAAGCCACAAGCAACATCTGCACCGCCCAGGTCCTCCTGGCGGTGATGGCCGGCCTCTACGCCGCCTATCACGGACCGGCCGGTCTAACGACGATTGCCGAGCGGGTTTATCGCCTGACAGCGATTCTCGCTACCGCGCTCAGTAAAGGCGGTGTTGAGGTACGCAATGAGACGTTCTTCGACACGCTCACCGTCTCTGTCCCCGGCAAGGCTGGCCGGGTCATTGCGGCTGCCCTCGAGAACGGGATCAACCTGCGCCTGGTCGATGACGACACGGTCGGGGTGTCCGTTGATGAGACGACGTCGCGAACCGAAATCGAAGCTCTCGGCAGAGCCTTCGGAATTGCCGTAGACGTTGATGCGCTCGACGGAGATCCCGCTGCCGGCCTGCCGGATGAACTACGACGCACGAGCGAGTTTCTCACCCACGAGGTGTTTCACAGCTACCACAGCGAAACCGAGATGCTTCGTTATCTGCGCTGGTTGGCAGATAGGGACATCGCCCTGGATCGATCGATGATCCCCCTCGGGTCCTGCTTTTTTAATGATACGGCGACCACCGAGATGATCCCGATCACATGGCCGGAGTTCGGCGACATCCATCCCTTCGCTCCTCTCGACCAGGCTGCAGGCTATCTGGAGCTATTTGGTGAGCTGGAGGCCTGGTTGGCGGAACTGACCGGATATGACGCTGTTTCTCTGCAGCCCAACGCTGGGTCGCAGGGGGAATTTGCCGGACTGCTGGCGATTGCCGGTTACCATCGCAGCCGCGGCGATGATCAGCGCGACGTTTGCTTGATACCCGCTTCTGCCCACGGCACCAATCCTGCCAGCGCCGTGATGGCGGGTATGAAAGTGGTGGTCGTCGGCATCGACGATCGGGGAAATGTCGACCTGGAGGACCTGGGCGTGAAGGCGGTTGAATACTCCGATCGACTGGCGGCGCTCATGGTTACCTACCCCTCGACCCATGGCGTTTTTGAAACTGAGATCCACGATATTTGTGCCCTGGTGCACCAGCACGGCGGCCAGGTTTACCTTGACGGGGCCAACCTCAACGCCATGCTCGGTGTCGCCAAGCCGGGCGAGTTCGGAGCCGACGTCTCCCATTTGAATCTGCACAAGACGTTTTGTATCCCCCATGGAGGAGGTGGGCCAGGTGTTGGGCCGATTGGCGTCAAAGCCCACCTCGCCCCTTACCTGCCATCTCACCCGCTAGAAGATCAGACAGGGCCGGGCGCAGTCTCGGCTGCGCCGTGGGGCTCGGCGGGAATCTTGCCGATCTCGTGGGCATTCATCGCCATGATGGGGCCAGACGGTCTGCGCCGGGCAACCGCCGTTGCGATTCTCAGCGCCAACTACATCGCCCGCAGGCTCGATCCCCACTTCCCGGTCCTATACACCGGGAGCAGTGGTCTGGTGGCGCACGAGTGCATCATTGACGTTCGGCCGCTTCGCAACAGCAGCGGTGTCACTGTCGACGACATCGCCAAACGCCTGATGGACTACGGGTTCCACGCCCCCACCATGTCGTTCCCGGTGGCAGGGACGCTGATGGTCGAGCCCACCGAGTCCGAGAGCAAGGCCGAGCTGGATCGGTTCTGCGACGCCATGATCTCGATCCGCCGTGAGATCCAACGGGTCGAGGATGGAGACATATCCATCGAGGACAGCCCGCTCCGGCACGCCCCCCACACCGCAATTCATATCGCCTCCGAGTGGGACCACCCGTACTCGAGAGAGGAAGCAGCCTTCCCGGTGGCCGGGCTCAAGACCGACAAATATTGGCCCCCGGTGGCCCGCGTCGACCACATCTACGGTGACCGCAACATCATGTGCTCCTGCCCACCGATCGAGTCCTACCAGTGAAGGTCTTAGTCAAATCGCTCACGGCGCGGAGATCCAGCCGGGGTGGCTAGCCGATGCTCTCGACGAGGTCGGAGCAGAGGCCACCGAGGTGGATCTAGCCCAGGGCGGCGAACTACCCGACCACAGGTTCGACAAGGTCGTGGTCCTTGGAGGCCACATGGGAGCTTATGACGGAAGCCGAGTACCCGTGGCTGGTGGGCGAGAAGAAGTGCATCCGGCAGAACCTGGAGGCCAATACGCCGGTGCTTGGAATCTGTCTGGACTCGCAGCTCATCGCCGACGTGATCGGAGGCCGCGCCTACCAGGCGGCCGATACGGAGGTCGGTCTCGTATCGCTAGATATGACGCCGGACGGTGCCACTGATTTCAGCCTGGCCGAGATCACTGGGCCCGTCGCCGCCTGGCACGGCGACACTTTCGACCTGCCGCCCGACGCCCGGGTCCTCGCCCGCACCGATGGCTATCCCCACGCCTTTCGCTATGGCTCGGCCCTTGGTGTGCAGTTTCACCCCGAAGTCACACCGGAACTGTGGGAAGTTTGGACGGATCAGGAGGGGACCGACGACCTGAGCGAAGCCGGGCTCGATCCCTCAGCATTCCAGGGGGAACTCGATGACGATCGTGAGCGGTTGCGGAGCCAGGCCGTAGCCTTCTTCCGGGCCTGGCTCAACGAAAAGACGAGAGCCGCCACCGAACTACCATTCCGGAACGAATCCCCAGCGAGCAGCGTTATAGGTGCTGTACAAAGGAGAGAAGATGGAGCGAGCAACATTCGGAGCCGGCTGTTTTTGGGGCGTGGAGGCCGACTTCCGTAAGCTGCCCGGTGTGATTTCAACCCAGGTGGGCTTCACGGGTGGCGGGGTGCCCGAGCCGACGTACAAGGATGTTTGCCGGGGCGACACAGGTCACGCCGAGGTCGTCGAGGTCGCCTACGACCCGGAGAAGGTGGGCTATGACCAGTTGCTCGAGGTTTTTTGGAGCTCACACGATCCCACCCAGCTGAATCGGCAAGGACCGGATGTTGGCACACAATATCGATCAGCGATCTTCTTCCACAACGAGAGCCAGGAGGCTGCAGCCAAGGAATCAATCGCGGCCAAAGAGGGGACCTTTTCCCGTCCCGTGGTTACCGAGGTTGTGCCCGTCGGCGACTTCTACCGGGCTGAGGAGTACCACCAGCAGTACTTCGACAAGATGGGCATCAGCCACTAGTGCCCCGACCAGGCCACTAGCACCCCCACTTTTCGGCAACTCTCGCCGTCGGCGCGGGTATCGAGAGGTACGGCTAGTCAGGCCGACCGGCCGTTGGGCGAGAGATCGCCGAGGATCTGGCGTGCCGCCAGCCTTCCCGGCGCTCCCATCACGCACCCGCCGGGGTGGGTGCCGGATCCACATTGGTAATAGCCGTTGATTGGAGTCCGATACTGATTCCACCCCGGCGCGGGCCGAAAAAGGTACATCTGGGGAGTCAGGAACTCTCCGGCGAAAATGTTGCCTTCGCTGAGCCCGATCTTGCGCTCGATGTCGAGGGGAGTCACCACGTCCCGATACAGGATGAGATTTCCGAAGCCGGGAAAATACGACTCCAGGGTGGCCTGGACTGTATCGCCCAAGTCTTCTCGTTCGCTATCCCAATCGCTGTCGGCCAGCTCGTATGGGGTGTATTGGATGAAGCAGGACAGGATGTGCTTGCCCGGAGGCGCCATGTCAGGATCGAGGATGGATTGCACTGCCCCATCTATGTAGGGACGGCGGCTGAAAGTGCCGCCCTCGGCATCATCGAACGCCTGCTCCAGGTAGTCGATGGAGGGGGCGATGTTGATCATCCCATGAAACATGTCGGTGCGATTCCCTAGAGCCGGGTAACGAGGCGGCGCGTCGAGGGCAAAGTTGACCTTGGCCGAAGTGCCTTGGAACTTGTAAGCCTCAATTGCATCCACCAGGTCGCTTGGAAGATCACGCGGCTCGACAAACTGAAGAAAAGTCCGCCGCGGGTCGAGGGCACTGACAATAGTTGAGGCGTATATCTCCTCCCCACTCTCCAGCGCCACCCCGAGTGCGGTTCCGTTCTTGGTAATAACGCTGGACACACCGGTGTTGAGGCGGATCTCGGCTCCGAAGGCCTGGGCCGCCCTGCCGACAGCCTGGGTGAAGCCGCCGTTGCCTCCCTTGTGGAATCCCCACTTGCCGAACACACCATCTATCTCTCCCATCATGTGATAGAGCAGGACCAGGCCCGAGCCGTGTGACCTGGGGCCGACCCGCGAGCCGATGATGCCGCTCGAAGCCAGGAGGCCCTTGACTATGTCTGACTCGAAGTACTCGTCGAGGATGTCGGAGGCGCTTCCGCCCACCAGTCTCACCAGCATGTTGAGGACCCTGGGGTCGAGGTCGCGTAAGTAACCGGCGACGTCGGCCAGATGGGCAACCTCATCCGGCTCCTGGCTCACAACATTGGGCGGGATCTCGTCGAGTAGAGGCTTCACGGCGTGGGCTACCCGTCCCATGAGATTGCGGTAGTCCCGCAGTGCCTCGGCGTCTTTCCTGGAGTGGCGGGCGACCTCGTGATAATTCTCTTCCGAGTCGGCCCCCAGGTGGAGGTAGTCACCGTTGTCCATGGGAGCGAAAGATGTCGTCATGGGTATGACTAGCATCCCGTGCTTGACCAGGTCGAGATCATGGACGATCTCGGGGCGGAGAAGACTTATCGCGTAGGAGAACGTGGTGAAGTGAAAGCCGGGGTACAACTCCTCGGTGACTGCCGCCCCGCCGATGACGTAGCGTCGTTCCAGTACCAGGGTGCTGAGGCCGGCCTTAGCCAGGTAAGCAGCGTTGACCAGCCCGTTGTGGCCCCCGCCGATCACAATCGCGTCATAGCCTGCCGGAGTTGTCATTCCCGGATCCCCCGGTGCGACGAGGTCTTACGCTCGGGTTGATAGAAAGGCGTCTTGACTACGCGGGCCGGCACGTACTTGGGGCGATTCGAAACCATCAACTCCAGGTAGACCCGGGACCCCGGACCTGCGCTCGCCGGCGGCACTTTGGCGAGGCCGATGTGACGCTTGAGGACGGGGGAGAACATGAAGCTCGTCAGGTATCCCACATAGGAAGCATCGGAATTGACGCTGAAATCCCGGTCGTACAGGCTCTGAGCCTGGTCGACGTAGACGCCTTCTTTGGGAGCAACTACGCCTTCCGAGTTGTAGAGCTGCTCATAGGCATCGGCATCAACTTGGATGCCGACTGTGCGCCAGCGAGAGGCCCCATTAGCAAGTTCGCGCTGGATTGCCGAATGACCGATGAACGGTCGATCCCCGGCTCGATCCAGCATCCACCCCAGACCCAGCTCACTTGGAGTCTCTCTTTGAGCGTCAGTCCATGCAAAGCGGGCCGACGAATAGTCGACGTCGATGAGCAGCAGCCCGGCGTCGAGCCGCGCCATCTGCAACGCTCGCATTCCCATCGGCGTCATCCTGTAATCGGCCCCGGCCTCGGCGAGGTCATCCCAGACACTGAGGGCGTCGTCCCTTCGCACCCAGATCTCATAGCCCAGATCGCCCGTGAATCCCGTCCGTGACACGGTGAGCGGCCTACCGGATGCATCAGCCGACGTAACGCCGAAGTAGGGGAGATCCCGGGCGTCCGGCACAAGCCTTGCCACGACGTTCAACGCATGGGGGCCCTGAACCGCCAGGAGCCCATAGTCCTCAGACACATCGGCCACTTCGACCTTGCGGTTGCCGATCAACCCGGAGAAATAGGCCAGGTTGGGCTCGGCCGAGGTGAGCCAGTACTCACTCTCACCGGTACGGAGGACCACTCCATCTTCGAGGAGGAACCCGGCGTCCTCACACCAGATTGTGTATTGGGCTTGACCAACGTCACAAGATCTGACGTCCCTGGCGAGCACTCCGGCCAAGAAGTCGGTCGCATCCGGTCCGGAGATCCGATACTTGAAGAGCGGCGAAGTGTCGAAGACGGTTACCGAATTTCGGGTGGCAAAATACTCGGCGGTGGCGGAGTGTTGGTAGCGCTCGGCCACCAGGTAGCCGGCCCAGTTGTTCCACCGGTGGGTGGAATTGATTGGCGCCAGGCGTTCGTAAAACGGTGTCTCTCTCATCGGTATCGACAGTAGCCAAAGTGGCAGCTCTGCGACCGTTTGCCAGCGAGAGCAGCCACCGACATACTCATCATGATGGCTCCGCCCCCCGCTCGAACGGTTCACGTCGTCGGCAGCGTTCCTGCCGACTCCACCAAGGACGCCCTCGGCCTCTTACGCGAGGAGTTGGGTGAGCGCCTTGGGCCCACCGTGCCCGACGGACAGACGGGGAACCGACGCAACTGGATATACCGAATTGTCGAGGGTCTCCGCAGCCATCCCGCCCTCGAGCTGGTGCGGGACGGTGCCTGGAGTGACTACACCGATATCCCGGCTTTTCGTGTCAGAAAGGGACGCCGGCTGCGGTGGCTGGACCTGGACTATTTCGCCGCCCTCGAGCGGAGTTGGCCTGACTTCGTTGAGTTCAACACTGGAGGAAATCGGAAATTGCAGGTAGGCATTCCGAGCCCGGCCGGGCTGGCCTATGTCACGTTCGGGATGAGCCCGCCCCGGGCCGCCCCCAATCTGGCCGCGTTTCGCGAGGCGACCATTCGAGAGATATCGGCCATGCACACTCGAACCGGGGGGGAGGTTGTGTTCCAATTGGAGCTCCCGATCGAAGTGGCCACCATCTCGCGTCTCCCGCTTGGGGCTCGTGGCCTGGTGGCTTCCCGGCTGGCTTCCGAAGTGCTGCGACTGGTGCAGACTGCTCCCCGGGGAGCGCGTTTCGGCCTCCACGTTTGCCTGGGGGACCTCAACCAGCGAGCTTTGGCCAACCCGCAAAATACCGGACCTGCCGTGTTGCTGGCGAATGCCATCATGGCTGATTGGCCGCCGGGACGAAGTCTCGAGTACGTCCATGTCGGCCTGGCCGCCGGCTCAGAACCGCCGGCTCTCGATCCCGATTACTACGCACCACTCAAGACCGTGTGGATCCCCCCTGAGGTGCGATTCGTCGGGGGTTTCATCCACGAAAGGCGCTCTGTGGAAGAACTACTCATGATCTGCGACGAGCTCGAGCACATTCTCGAGCGGAACATCGATGTAGCTGCCTCTTGCGGACTTGGCCGCCGCGATTCCAATGCGGCCCGTCAGAATCTGCAGTTAGCGCGGGTAGTAGCTGAAAAGGGAGAAAACTGATCGTGTCTCCCGGAGACAACTACAATAGGTGGCTCCTCGGGAGGAAGAAGATATGACCCTCACCCATCTGCGAACCAAAGCCTCCGTGATCCAGCGTCGGCAACTGGGTGACGTCATCTCTGTCCGGATCGCGCTGGCGGTGGGAATACTGTGGGTCGTCCTGGTTGGACTTGTCTTCAGCATCGCCCCCGAGCCTGTTGGTGACCCGACGGCAGTAGCCGTGACCGTTTCCGTCATGTTCGAGTTGGCGCTCATGGGTACGCTGGCAGGGCTCCTGGCACTCCGGCGCTGGGGTCTCCTGGTCTCAATGGGGGCCGCCGGCGTCATGTTGACCGCAGCCGCACTGTGCTCGCTTGGCGGCCACACCGGCGCGTGGTTGGTGGCGCAATATCTGGCCGCAGCTACGTTGTTCGTCGTGGGCCGGGCAGCATTCCGCCAGGCTTAACTGAGCCGATCTAGCGCGTTGAGGGTCTGGTCGACCTCTTCTTCCGTGCTGTAGTGGACGAATCCAATTCGCACCAGTCCACCGGAATCCGCCTGGCCCAGGCTTCTCATCACTTCAACCGCGTAATAATCGCCGTCGGTCACATAAATGCCTTGCCGAGCGAGCTCGACCGCCACGTCTCGAGGTTTTTGCCGGGGGAATTCCAGCGCAAATGTCGGAGTGCGCCTGCCTTCCCGACGGCCATGCAGCTTGATCCCATCCAGCTCGGCCAGGCCCGAAAGAAAGCGATCACTGAGCCGGCGCTCATGTTGGCCAATCTTTTCATACGCCGATACGAGCTTCTGGCGCCGGTCGTGACCTTCCCCGAACGCCGCCAGGTAGTCGACGGTGGCGACAACGCCGGCGATGCTCTCGAAACTCTGTGTGCCCGTCTCCCATCTGCCGGGACCGGTATCTGGAGCCGGACGCACCTTGTAGGCGGGGAGCGTCCGCAAATGCTCCCGCTTGCCGTACAGGAGCCCGATGTGGGGCCCGTAGAACTTGTAGGCAGAACAGACAAAGAAATCAGCGCCGAAGGCAGCGACGTCGGTCGACTCGTGCGGAACATAGTGGACACCGTCAACGTATACCAGGGCCCCCACATCATGGGCGCGGCGAGCCACCTCGGCCACGTCAACCACGCTGCCGAGGGCGTTGGAAGCGGCCGTGACGGCCACCAACCGGGTGGAAGAGCCGATGGCAGCATCGAGGTCGTCCCAGTTGATCCCGAAGTCTTGAACACCTACCCACTTCACTGTTACGCCCCTCTCCTCCGCGGCCCGAAGCCACGGGGCGACGTTGGCGTCGTGATCCAGCCTGGTCAGGACGATTTCATCGCCCGGCTGCCAGGTGGAGGCGATTGCCCTGCTGACAGCGAAGGTGAGGCTGGTCATGTTCTGCCCGAATGCAACCTCATCCGAATTGGCGTTGAGCAGGTCGGCCACCGCGCCGCGGGCATCGGCCACCACCTGGTCGCTTTCGGCACTCGAGGAGAACGGGCCCCCGAGATTGCTTTGCCCCTCGGCCAAAGGGCGGCTCATGGCATCTATCACCGTTTGGGGAACCTGGGTTCCACCGGGACCATCCAGGTGGATAACGGGCTTACCGTCCTGGCGGCGTAACAGGGCCGGAAACTGAGCTCGTACCTTGTGAATATCCATGACTGAGACCCTAGCGATGGCGTCGCAGGGCCTCTCCGGGCAGAATCGACTCATGATGCCTCTTGCCGGATCGCTCTTGATCGCCATGCCGGATCTGACCGACCCCAACTTCAGCCGTACCGTGCTTCTGGTGCTGGAGCACGATGCCGGTGGCGCGGTGGGCGTTGTCCTCAACCGGCCGAGCGAGCTCAGCCCCTTTGACGACTTGCCGGCCTGGGCCGACCTGGTGGCACTACCCGCGGTGGTCTTCCTGGGCGGCCCGGTTGAGCCGGACGCCGCTGTGGGCCTGGCCGCAGCCGATGACGAATCGGGCGTCAACGGGGTACGCGTGGTGGACCTGTCTTCTGAGCCGGGCGAGCCGGCGGTTGCTGTGCGGATTTTCGCCGGGTATGCCGGTTGGGGACCACAACAGTTGGAAGCTGAGCTCATCCAGGGCGGCTGGATCGTTGCACGAGCGGAACCCGGGGATGTCTTCACCGACGAACCCCGGGAGCTGTGGCGTCGGGTCGTGCGCCGCCAGCCGGGCCGCGTATCGATGTACGCCAACTTCCCCGATAATCCACAGTTCAACTAAGTCGGTAGGCTTTTCCCGTGCCTAGGGACTTCGACAACACCGCATTGATTGTGATCGACGTGCAGCTGGGGTTCGACGACCCGGCGTGGGGAAACCGTAACAACTCCGAATCTGAGGCCAACGTGGCCCGCCTCATTGAGACCTGGCAACGGCACAAGCGACCTCTGGTTTTTGTGAGACACGACTCGGTGCTGGAGACATCGCCTCTCCGCCCCGGTCAGCCCGGCAACGATTTCAAGCCCGAGGTGAAAGGAGAACCCGACCTCCTGGTCACCAAGAATGTCAATTCAGCATTCTTCGGTGAGCCGGACCTCCACGCATGGCTGCAAGAGAGGGACATCGGCACGATCGTTATCTGTGGTATCCAGACCAACTACTGCTGCGAGTCCACCGCCCGAATGGCGGGCAATCTCGGATACGAGACCTTATTCGTACTCGACGCCACACACACATACGACTTGACGGCCGCTGATGGGAGCGAGATAACCGCAGATGAGCTGGCGCGAGTTACGGCCGCCAACTTGCAGGGCGAATTCGCCGATGTGGTGACGACCGTGGATCTCACGTAGCGCCGAACTAAATTACCCGCAGCTCGGGCCGTTGGTTTCCCGCCGCGAAGCGATCGGCCGAAAACGCACTCAGATCCATGATCGGCTCAGTGTCGGTTGCCAGGTTGGCCAGATACTCACCGACCACCGGCCCCTGCATGAAGCCGTGCCCCGAGAACCCGGTCGCATAGAACAAGCCCTCCGGCTCCGATGCCCGTCCGAGAACGGCGTTGTGATCCGGGGTGACGGCGTAGAAGCCTGACCAGCCCGGCCGCACACCGGTCTCAGCCAGGAACGGCAGACGATGCACGGCAGCGGGCGCCAGATCCTCCATGGTGGTTTCCCGGCCGGCGATGACCAGCCCGTTTCCCTCCCGGTGAAAGTAGAACCCGGTGGAGTAGTCCACCGTCAGGGGCAGCCGGTGGGGGAGAGGGTCGCCCGGCTCTGACAGAAAGACGAAACGCTGCTCGGGGGTTACCGGAAGCTCGATCCCTAAAGGCACCAGAAGGTCGTTTGTCCAGATGCCACCAGCACAGATGACCTTAGCGGTGCTAAGGACTCCTCGAGAAGTGACCACGCCGCTCACCCGGCCCGCCGCCACATCTATGGCGTGCACCTCACAATCCTCCACGATGGTGGCGCCGAGCTTGCGAGCTGCCATCGCATAGCCCTGGACCGCCGCCGCCGGAGTGGCGTATCCGTCTGTGGGGCTAAAGGTGCCTCCGGCAACGTCTTCAACATTCAGGCCGGGGACGATGTCGAGGGCCTCGGCCGGCGAGACCATGCGGACGTCCACACCGTGGTCCTTTTGGAGAGCAACCGACTCCTCAAAAGAACCCAGCTGATCCTCCTTGAGCAGGAAGAGATAACCCCACTGTTTGAGGTCGATATCGGCTCCAGGTTCCTCATCAAACCGCTCGAGCCGCCGAATTGCCTCGACCATGATCTTGATGTTGAGCTTGTCCGAAAACTGGGCTCGAAACCCTCCGGCGGCTTTGGAGGTGGATCCTGAGGAGAGAAGATCTCGCTCCAGAAGCGTGGCCGGCGCCCCGGATCGCGCCAGGTAGTAGAGGGCGCTGGTTCCGGTCATTCCTCCACCGACGATGACAACGTCGGCCGACGATGGGAGCTCAGCCACGATCCAATACTGGTCGGTTAGTGGCGGTTACTTGGATCAGGCTCTCTTCGATACGCAGAAAACCCCGTAACTAGTAGGGTTTTCCCTTTTTGCAAGTGCGGCCGGATGAGGGCTGAAACTCGAATTGCTACCCAAATTGCTACCCACAGGATTGGCGACAGCGCGAAAAATGGCCCTGTTTGCTAGGTTCGACTTCAGTCGAACCCCCTGGAGTCAAAAAGCCAAACCGACAAACATCGGCGTCATCATCCTCCTCGATAACCGGCATTATCGAGCGGCTCAGACAGGCGATTCGAGTGGCCTGAAACCGCTCTATGTGTGCCGTTATGTGCGGCTTGTTCGTTTGTGATTCCAGCAGTAGGCCATCGGTGATATGGGCCTGACTGGGAATCAGCCCTCTAGAGGTGGGTAGCTGAACACAGCCTGTCTGGCTCTGGTTAGATCAGGTCCGGCCTCGCTGCCCCAGGTCTGGTTGTCGATATGGTAGAGGACAATGAGGACCGTTCCCCCGGCCAAAGTGCACTTGGGGATCGGGCCTCTTTCGGTGGCCAGGACGTTTAGTGCGGCTTTGCCTGCAGCGTCGGCCGTGAACGCGTTTTCAGCACCGTTGGCTTCTCCCAGTGCGCCACCGCCCAATGCCTTCCCAGAGGACATCGGGTCTTCGATCTGGCCTGTCGCGAGGCTCGTGATCGGCTCTGTGGTGGGAAAGTGCCAGATGGTGTAAACCCCATCGGGAACGAGACCGGAGAACTCAAGGTCGTAACGCGTCCCGCCCTCCTCACAGGTGATGGTGGCAGTTCCCGCCGCCGTCGCCCACTCGTCACGCGTCAACTGATGACCATCAGGAGCCAGCAACGGGTGATAAGTTACGGCACCTCGATCTGCAACCTGGCGGAACAGCGGCGTGTCCGCAGCTTCGGGTGCTCCGCCCCCGTCGGCGGTCACCTGGATCGCGCTGTCAGGCTGGGAGGAGTAATCGAGAGCAATCAACGAAACCGTCTCCGGCCCAGTCAATGGCACCGCCACCGTCGTCGTAGTAGTAGAGGCGATAGTCGTTGTCGAGGCGACGGTCGTCGGCGGAGCAGCCGTCGTGGTCGTTGCCGCCGCAAGAACCGAGGAGGCGGTCGTTTGGGCTGAATCCCCATTGCCACCACACGCAGCCAGTACAAGGCCTGCCGCCATCATTGCGACCGGGACACGCCCACCCATCAAAACTCCCTAGCCGGGTTGAAGACAGACTAACCACAGTGATATCAGGACCGTTCCATAACCGGCATTATCGAGCGCCTTGGGCCAGCCATATTGAGCGGCTCTGACCGCTCTATATGTGCCGTTATGTGCGATCGGGTGACTGCGGGTTGGCGCGATTATGAGCGGGTGATATGACCGGTTCAGGCCATGATCACTCGAGCGTCGCGGTGTCTCATCCGTCGGTTCCGCATACGTTTTCGAAGATGACGGCAGTCGCCGAACCCGTGGGTGGTGACGTCTGGCAGAACTGAGCCATCACAGCTGCCCCCAGCTCTAATCCTTCTCCGCAGCCAAGCTGCTGTGAACGCTGCAACGCTACCCCGAACCGCAGGTCGTCGATCATTGATAGCGGCGATTCCCTAAAGCCATCAGCCGTCATCAGGGCGACCTCGTCCACATAGGCGTCGTAGAGACCGACGATGCTGTCCGCCAATTCATCGCAGGTCTGGGCGGCACTGGGTGGCTCGGTGTAGGTGGCTTGGATGTCAGATAGCGAGACAACGACCAGCGTGGCAAACTCACCCGCCTCGTAGGCACCGTCCAGGTGGTCCAAAATCACGTAGTTTCCCGGCAGCAGCTGAACCAGGATCGAGTCACCGGGAGCGAGGTCTGGAGCATTTTCGCGTGAGTCCTCTCCGTCCGGTTCGGGCCACGCCAAACCGAAATGCGCTACCTCCGGGCTGACAGTGGGATCGGACACGACCCCCGCTTGGCGGAGGTCAAGGGCGCCATCGCGCAACGGCAGCTGGGATGGGTCTCCGTCGAAGAGATCAGCGACGACCGGTTGACGGGTCCTGTCATCTCCATTCGTGATCGTCAACAAGACACCGCCGCCAGTATCGATCATTCCCGCTGGTTCGATGATCCAACCCCTAGAGTCGATCGTCGCGGTCACCTCACTCACCGGCGGGCCACCGAGGTCCTCCGATGGGACAGGGCCTTCACAGTCCATTGAAACGCTGAAACCGGCCCCACTGGCTTCCGCCTCCAGGTCGTGGCAGCGCTCCGTCACGGCATCGTTGGTGATGATGAAGTCGGGATCTTCCAGAATTGACTCCACGTCTGCGAAGGACACCAGCTGTTCAACAAGCGGTGTCGCGACCTCGGACCACGCTTGGCGGCTCGCCACGTATGCTTCGTGCGACGGTTTGAGACCCTGGGGAACGACCAGCTCGGCGAACGAGCTGGTCGTCGAATCGAAGGTTCCAATCACGCATCCGAAGCCCTGTTGGAAGAGTTCTTCTTCGGTGAGATCAGGGGTGTTGCTGACATCCTCTTCGCATGATTCAGTGGTGTTGGCTGCTTCAGCGAGGATGTTGGATACTTCAACTAGATAGGCCTCGATGCGGGCGGGATCGCCAGTACCAGCGGCGGTCCCAGCGTCGACAGTGGTCTCAGAACTGGTCCCAGAGCCCTCGTCTCCCCCGCACGCAGCCGCCAGCAACGCCAAGGCAACGGCCACGGCTGCGAACTTTGATCGTCTCATGACTGCTCTCTT
>CAXMOO010000124.1:0-1859 GCA_964195005.1 uncultured Gammaproteobacteria bacterium | reverse complement strand
TCGTGCTCAGGGTCCCATTCGTCATCGGCCCCCAGCACCACGAAACCACCATACAGCCCACCTGCCTGCTGGCGGAGGTCACTGATGTGCGTGTGGTACATGAATGAACCGGCCGTGGGAGGGGTGATTCGCACCTGGAACGAGTCACCGGGGACTACGGCCGGCGACCGGGACACGCCGTAGCCGCTCACACCCGCGGCGCCATCGTACGGGCTCTCGATCTCCAGGCCATGCCAGTGAATGGACGTGGCCTCCGGACTCCGGTTGACCACCCAGATGGTCGTCGGTTCACCCTCGCGGAGGACCAGCGTCTCGCCCGGGATAGGCATCTCCCGCGCCTCGACTGCTGCGGAATCGTCCACGATCATGAGCGAGAATCTCCGGCGATGGGGCCCAACGAATTCCAACTCCGCATCTTCGGGGCCCGGCAGGGAGTCCGAAACAATTGCCGTCCGGATCACACGCCGTTCCCGCATGTCGGGCTCCCAGTCCGGTGCCGGCTCCACATCGATGGCCATCATGAGCCCACCCATGCCCTGCTCCACATGCTGGTTCGGGTCGTGATGTATCGTTCCGAGCAAGAGATCCCGAAATACCTGTTCAAAATCTGGCGGCACTTCGCCCAGTGGCAGGTTCGGCAACACGTGAAATGAGATGTGGCAGTGGAAGACCCAGCCGCCGGGACGGTCAGGCGACCATGTCAGGTCAACCGTCGACCCCAAACTCATCTGCTCGGTCACTCCCATGCGTTTCTGCGACGCCCAGTAGAGCGTGTCACGGGCCAAATCGCCCTTGGCGTCGACCCGGAAGAAAAATCCGTGCAGATGCATGGGATGGCCGCGCTCGGCGGCGTTGATGATTCGCCAGCGAACGCTGTCCCCCTGCGTGTACTGAAGGCGCTCCGTAAACGGCCAGGGTCGGCCGTTGATTGTCTGCAGTACCCCGTCCTCACCCGTATCGCCGTAGCGATGACGGTAGGCAGTCATCAAGAGGATTTCTTCGATAACGTCTGCCGGGCCTTCGGGCGGGTCGACGATGAAGGCTCCGGAAAGGGGGACGTCTCCGTATTCCCTGTCGTTGAGGTCGTCGGTGGCATCGGCCACGTCATGAACCACGCGGCCCCAGTAGAAGTACGTGCCCTGCGCGTCGGCCACGAACGTCACCTCCCGGGTTTCGCCCGGGAGAATGACTATTGCCTCGGGCACGCTCTCGACCCGCTCCGTGAGCCCGTGCACGACCAGGGTTGAATCGAGATCGTTCTGCAGCGTGACGCTGACTTCCGTCCCGAGGGTCGTTCTCAGCAACGGGCTGGGGATCATGGGAGCCCCGTCCCCTTCGGCGAAAGCGAACACCACGGCCCCGGGCTCGTCATCGCCCAGGGGGCGCCAGTCGGTCTCCGTGGCCCGAAGGTGTACGCGATAAACACCATCAGTAGTGCTTCCGGCTGCTTCCTCGTTGTCGTGGATGACGGCTCGGGCGGGTTCGTCGGCGACCCAGGACTGGCTCTCGAGCGTTGCCCCTTGAAAGCAGCCCGCGACTACAAGGCCGACCAAAGAAAAAGCCGAGAAACTACGAAGCTTCGAAACCAAGGGTTCTCCTTCATGGGCGCTGAGTCGAATCTGTCGAAATCGGCGTATTGTCGTGCAATTGTAGTGGTCGAATATAGAAATCCGAAATGGCAGCGGGTCCGAAGCTTGTCTTCCCGAGCACCTTGGATCTGCGAATTCAGGGAACGTCTATCGGATTCAACGAGTAGTCAGGAGCGTGCAGGCGATCGCCAACAGAGCCGAGTATACTGTCGCCGGTCTATGCCAGGACTCATTGATGCTTAATTCACGGGGAGAGTAGTCATGCGAAAG
>CAXMOO010000123.1:0-2003 GCA_964195005.1 uncultured Gammaproteobacteria bacterium | reverse complement strand
GGCCCATCCCAGTCCTGTCCACCCAACCCGCAACGCACCTTGACATAAGAGATTCAATCTGTGCGGCCAAATACCGCTCCATATGTGCCGATATGTGCCGGGTGCGGAACGTGCGCGAGCTTTCATTTATCGTGGAAGGATGAGTAGCCGCTCGGCTCGGGCGACTGAGTGGAGAATCTCGTGTTGGACGACGGTGGTCGTCTGGGTGTGGCCGGTCTGGGAGTTGAGTGCTCGCCACCATCTCGGCGATGGCGAGCACTCCTCCAAGCTGCGTGCCTCATTGAGTCGCGTGTGGTCGGCTAGAGCGAGGCCAGGTACTCGTCGATCAACTGCATGCGGGCCTGGCCGCTCTCTTCGGTAAAGACGGCTCCAAAACCGCCCGACGCGTCGAACATGACCTCGTCCAACTCGGGATGGGTCTCCTGAGCCCAGGTCCGGAACGCATGCTCAGCCGCCATATCGGTCAACTGACCTGGCCATGTGAGACCAACGATCAAGCCGTTCTCGAGCGTAAAGGTGAACTTGTTCTCGACGTTCTGACCGTGAATCCGCTCGTAGAACCAACCGGACCCCATCGTCGTCTGACAGGTTGCCGAACCGGGCTCATATGTGCAATCGAAGAACTCGACGCCGGTCGTGTCGAGAGCGATGAGCCAACCCAACCAGTCAGGGCCTACACCACCGTCGAAGGTGACCAGGGCTCGGGCGGTCCCTGCATCTCCCGTTTGCAAAGCATCGACGAAACTGCCCACCACCGCTTCTCCCTCGGCGACTGTCATGACGGGGGGGCCTTCTTCGACCGGCGGCGTGGTCTGCTCCGTCGGCTGATTCAGCACATCCGGCTCGTCGTTCTGAGCCGACGTCCAGATGGCAGCCACCACAATTGCAGCAATAACGGCAGCCGCCGCGACCAGCACGGGAACGAGCCGTCGTCTCCAGTCCTTGCGGGGCGGCTCAGTCTTGGTTTCTGTTGGCACCTCGATGGGGGCCCGGTCTTCTGCGGTTTGCACGATTCCACTCCTCTCCTTCACAGCCAGGACGAAGTCGTCCATGGCTCCGGGGGCGGATAGCAGACGATCTGCGTCGGCAACCGGGTTGGCACGTTCGAGTCGTTCCAGTGTGCTCATGTGACTTCTCCTTCCTGGGCAATCGGTGGGGTCGTGCGTTGTCTATGACGCGGCAACTCGCGTTCCAGCCGGCGCAGTGCCCGCTGGTAGCGTTTGTGCAGCGCCTCCAGGGAGATGTCGAGGAGCCGGGCGGCGTCCTCCCGTGGAAATTCGTCCCAGACCAGTAGTGCGAGCACTTCCTGGTCCTTCGTATCAAGGTTCCACAGGGCGTCGATGACTTCTTGATCTTCGGCGTTACGCACTACCACCGCCTCTGGCCCGGCCGCTGGTACTTCGGCGACTGAACCGACCCGCTCGTTGAGCGCAAGGCGACGCCGCCGGGACCGCTCCTGATGAGACAGCACCCGGCGGGCGACACCGAACAGCCAGTAGAGCGCCTCTTCACCGTCCGGCATCTGGTCGAACTTGCTCCATGCCACCGCGAACACGTCGGCCGCTGCCTCGTGGGCATCGGTGTGGGTGCTACGGCGGAGGCAATAGGCGAGCACCGGCCGCGAGTGTCGACGAACCAGCGTTTCGAAACGCTGCTCCAACTCGGCCTTGACGGCGGTGCGACTATTCACTCTCGGTTCCTCCCCATACCCGATAAATGCCCGGCACCGCATTCTGGTGGACAGTCCACAACCGTGCCCAGCCGGGCACTACCAAGTGAACCGTCATTCGGTTCAACGACACTGGGGTCGTGTATGGGAGGGGCCGAGGACCGGCCCCTCCCTTTTTCTCTCCGACATCTTCGGAAAGTCAACATCTCGACCAATCCGGTAGCGTGTTAGCACCCGCACATAACCGGCAATCTGTGCGGCCCAATACCGCTCGATATGTGCTGCCGGCTCAAGGGGTTATTGCAACACTTCGGCGAGTGATCTCGAGCGGTTC
>CAXMOO010000122.1:0-2141 GCA_964195005.1 uncultured Gammaproteobacteria bacterium | reverse complement strand
AACCACTCGCGAGTGTTGTTCTTGTCGAGATCCCTGAGGAACCGGGCGGTCTTGGGCGAGAAACCCTGGAATGGCATGCACTACTCCCTTTCGAGCCGCGAACTTACCGGGCAACCGCGACGGTGTCTAGGGGGTCGGGGGGAACCCGTTTGTGCCACTCGACGTCATAGATACATGAGGAGGATGAGACTGCCTACTGCCCTCATGGCGCTGGCCCTGGTCGCGGCCGCCTGCGGCTCGAGCGAAGATTCCGCGCCAACAGGTCGGGGCCCGGACACGTCGGCACCATCGTCGGTGCCGACTGGAGATCCAGCCAACCGCACCGAGAGCTTCAGTCCCGGTGACGTCGTTCGAGTAGATCTTCCGCGTTCTGCTCCGGGAGTCGACGAATCCGACATTGCCGCGGTAGTAGCCGGTGATATCGCTTTTGGATTGGATCTTTTCGAGATTGTTGCCGGGGATGAGAACCTCATGCTGTCCCCTTATTCCATCGTCACTGCCCTTTCGATGTTGTTTCCAGGGGCACGGGGAGACACTGCCAGCGAGATCGCCGAGGTGCTCCATCTCACCGTTGACGGCTCCACTCTCCACGCAGTTCGCAACCACATCGATACCGCCCTGGCAACACCTCCCCCGCCAACGAGCGACGAGGACACGCGTGAACCGTTCACCATCCGGCCCGCCAATTCCGCCTGGGGCCAGGGCGGTTACCCGTTCCTTGACGGATACCTCGAAGTGTTGGCCACCAACTATGGAGCAGGTCTCCGTCTCGTCGATTACGCGGGCGATCCCGAAGGCTCCCGGGCCATCATCAACAGCTGGGTCGAGGAGGCAACGGAGGAACGCATCAAGGATCTGATTCCTGAGGGGGCCGTCGATGTCATGACGCGACTTGCCCTCGTCAACGCTATCTGGTTCAAGGCCAACTGGTTCGAGCAGTTCAACGCCGACGCCACCGGCCCAGGCATTTTCACTCTCCTCGATGGCTCTGAAATTGAGGTCCCGCTCATGCATGCCAACCTGCGGACGGGCTATGTCGAGACCGATCTGTTCGAAGCAGTGCGGCTGCCCTATGCCGGTGATGCCGCCATGGTGGTGCTTGTCCCCAGGGAGGGCTCTCCCGCTGAGTTGGCGGCAGACCTCGATCAGAGTGATCTCGATATTGAGTGGCAGCCAGCGTCGGTCGATCTGACGATGCCCTCCTTCGAGTTCGAGGCTGAGGCAGGGCTCAAGTCGGCGCTCCAGGAGCTGGGCATGCGGACCGCCTTTGTACCGCCATCCGGCGGTAGCGGTGCCGACTTCACCGGTATCACAGCGACGCCGGAGCTGTATGTCTCTGGCGCCTTCCACAAGACTTTCATCGCCCTCGACGAGGAGGGAACAGAAGCGGCGGCCGCCACGGCCATCATCATGAGGGCTACCTCTGCCGGCCCACCGCCGGTCACATTCACCGCTGATCGACCGTTCCTTTTCTGGATCGAACACTCATCGACCGGCGAAATGCTCTTCCTCGGCCAGGTGACCAACCCCGCCTAAGCGGATATCTTTACAGGGTAGGGCGTCTTCCGATGAAGTTCCTGTCCGATGCCCGAGTGTTGCATTATCACCCTTGAACGTGGAGCTGGGTCTACCGCGGCACGCAGGGTCGCTCAGATGACAGGCCCCACCGCCGTCCGGTACGACCCTCTCGGTATTTGCCGCCGCACCTGTGGCAAGTCATCGTGGTTTCCCAGTAGGCGCTACGGAAGGATCTACGGTCAGGTTGGATGTACTTGGTATCGAAGTGCAGGTCATGCCCACCGTTCGTTAGTGCCGTGATCAGGTTGCTGTGCCCCTGGACCCATTTGCTTTCTTGGCGGACCAATTGGCGTTCTTTGTAACCTCGCTCGTATTCGCGGCTCGCCGCCCACTTGTCCACCCAACTGCGGTAACGCTCAAACCGGCCAGCCATGGCTCAAAGGTACATGCCACCCCGCGACGTGATGCTGGGATGCCCAAGTGTTGCATTATCACCCTTGAGCGTGGAGGGACCCCCACCGGAGGAGGGGTCCCTTTGGTCTACGCATTGTCGCTCAGCAGGCCCGAATTCACAGCCCGGCTGCGACCACGAGCGTGCCGGGAGCCGTTGGACCGCGTAGCAT
>CAXMOO010000121.1:0-5988 GCA_964195005.1 uncultured Gammaproteobacteria bacterium | reverse complement strand
AGGTTGAGGTATTGATTGCCAAGCGGCGGGAACACAATCCGAAAAGCCTGCGGGAGCACAATGTATCGCAGCGATTGGGCCCGGCTCAAACCCAGCGAGCTGGCCGCCTCCGACTGGCCCTTAGAGACGGCTAAGATCCCCGCACGCACCACCTCGGCGATGAAGGAAGCTGTGTACAGGGTGACTGCTATCCAGAGCGCGAAGAACCCGCGCGTGATTTTGATCCCGTAGTTGGGTGAGAGATCAAGGAAGTTCCCGCTCTGTACAATTTCGGCCCGCGACCAGCGCAGGGGATTGTCGGCCCGACCTTTGATCCTATCGAGCCGCGCCGCCACATCAGCAGGGGATATGTTTCCTCGACGTAGGTCGTTGTCGAGCTCGATCACCACGCCGGCCGTCAGCCCATCGACCAGTTTCTTGGGTGCCACGCCTTCGGCGCGCCCGATCTGGCTGAGCGTTTCACCAACTCGCTTATCGCCGGGTATCTCGGAGAGTAACCGGGCTTCGATGTCGGAGATGGGAAGGTCGATGACGTTGGTTGTGGAGTCGAATTTAGGGGCCAGCCACTTCGTGAAGAAATCTTCCCCGGCGCCGAGGATCGAGTTAGAGACTCCGCTCACAGCGATGAAAAACACCGCAGCTAAAACTGCGACCAATCCAGCAGTGATCATCCGAAACCAGTCGTCGTCGGTGAGCTTGGCCAGACCCGCCGGGGTACGGCGCTCATCGAGAAATCGGTTGATCCACCAATAGCCGGCCAGGAGGCTCAGGGCGGCGAGGGCGAGCTGGAGGGCGATTGTTGGAATGCCCCCAATAACGTCGCCGAAAAACTCGAACACATTCCCGAGCCATCCCCAGACCGGATGGGCGAACCACCCGATGACGGCAGCGGCAAGGATAATTCCGACAGCAACCAGGATGGGGCGGGTATCCCGACCCGTCTCTTCTTTGATCCGGAATAGCCGCTTGTGGACGAAGTAGGCAACCACTCCACCGATCACCATCCAGATCATCCACTGGTAAAATCCGCCCCAGGGCTGGATCCAGCTCACTCCGACGCCCTTACGAGTAAGCGTTATGAACTTCTTGCCGGGTCCGATGCTTCCCTCTAGAACCGGATCAATTATCGAGAAGACGGCGAATATGGCGCCAAAGAAGAAGATCCACAGCAGAAGCGGGATGTTGCGGAACGTCTCGATGTAGAGGTTCGCCACCCGGTTGACTACCCAGTTAGAAGACAGCCGGGCGACTCCGACGATCGTGCCGAGGATGGTAGCGGCGATGATGCCCGAGATGGTGACCCGCAGCGTATTGACAGCCCCCACCAGAAGCGTACGTCCACCCGTGTTCGGGTCGACATCGATTCCCTCGCCGATGAGAAATCCGAGTCGGCCCTTGAGCCAGTCCCACCCGAAGGTGAGATTTTGGCCGGAGAGGTTGTCTTGTACCTGGGGAATCACGATCGCTGCGATAGCGAGAAACCCGAAAAGGAAGGAGAGCTGTGCCGCCCACTTGATCACAGTGGCGTTGCGCCAAGGCGGCGGTCGTTCCTGCTTGGTAACAATTACTGCCAAGAAACAGTCGCTTCCCGTTAATCAAATTCAGAACTTGACTCTAAACGAAAGAAAGGGGCGCCGCACGGGCGCCCCTTTCCAAGTTCGTTTTCCGGTTATTTGTTTACCGGAACGGCGGTGCGTAAATGAGCCCGCCACGGGTGTACAGATCGTTCAACGATCCCTCCTGCACGATTCCGAGTGGAGCAAGGTTACGAGCGAAGATCTCGTCGTAGTTGCCGATTGTCAGCAAGACCTGGAGGAAACCATCCGTCTGGATCCCGAGATCAGTAACGATCTCAGAGCTCTCCAGTCCGACCATGCGGAGCAATTCGGGGTCGCCCCCGGCGTCAACGGCGCCCTGCACGTTGGCCGATGTGATGCCCTTCTCTGCCGCGATGAAGGTGACATAGACGGTCCAGTCGATGATATCTCCCCACTGGTCATCGCCTTCGCGATAAGCAGGGCCGAGTGGCTCCTTGGAGATGTTCTCAGGCGGGAAGATCACCCAGTCTTGACCGGCGTTGAAGTGGCCACGCTCGAAACGCTCACCAACCAGGTTGGAAGCGTCGGTGGTAGCCATATCGCACTCGATTCCCTCGGCGAGCGAGGTGTATACCTGCTCGTTGTTGTCGAGGGTCTTGAGGGTGATGGTGGCACCACCGAGGAGGGCCCATTCAGCGACGTTCTTCTCGCTTGTGGTACCTGCGCTCGTGCACAGAGTCCGTCCGTCAACGTCCGCTGGGCCTGAATTGGCCGAGAACTTTGAGCTCGGACCCATCACGCCCTGGCCGTCGTAGAACGTCGTTGGGCCAAAGTTCATGCCAACATCCGTGTCACGGCTGGCGGTCCAGGTCGTGTTGCGGAACAGCACGTCGAAGACGCCGGCTTTCATCTGGTCAAAACGGTTGGCGGAGCTAACCGGGAAGAACACAACTGCGTTCGGATCTCCGAGGACGGCCGCAGCAACAGCGCGGCAGTAGTCGACGTCGATTCCGGAGAACGCGTCGCCGGAGATGTTGGTAAAGCCGGCCGCGCCCTCGCTCACACCGCAATTGAGATTGCCGCGAGCTTTGACTTCTGCCAGCGTGCCGCCACCCTGGCCGGGGGGTGTTGTCCCGCCGGTCGTGGTGTCGCTCGTAGTGTCGTCAGATGATCCTCCACAAGCCGCCGCCACAAGGGCGAGTACGGCGAGAAGGACCGTCAATCTTTTCATCATGGGATTTGCCTCCCTAGCGTGGGTCTGGATGCGGTTGTTAGTCAACCACGGCGGCCAATTTAGCCGCGTGCTGCAGGTAGAACAACTGAGTTCACTCTAAGTTGCCGAACTAAGCCACTAGAAGCGGTGGTAGAGGAAGGGCCTTAGACGCCCTGCACGTGGAGGATGGCTCTCCGCTCGCGCGCCTGATCGAGTTCCACGAACAGGACCCGTTGCCAACGGCCCAGCACCAGCTCACCATCTACGATCGGAACGTTCACCGACGTGCTGCCGACAATTAGCTGGCGGCAGTGGGCGTGACCGTTGATGAACTCGTCCTCTTGCAGGTTTTCAGTTCTCACTTCGTGGTCGTCGTGTTCGTAGTAGCCCTCGATAGGGACAATCGCAGACAGTAAGCGGCGAAAATCGTTGAGAAACCCGGTCTCTGATTCGTTGATGACCACTGAGGTGGTGGTGTGGGGGCTCATGATTGTTACCTGGCCGTGCTGAACTTCCGAGCGCTTCAACGAGTCGCGCACTTCGTCGGTCAGGTCGACAAATTCGGAGGCAGCATGGGTTTCGAAGTGCAACACCTCGGTGTGGATGCCCGGCGAGTCGGCTAGGAGGGTGATGGAGGTAGTCGGACGGCGCGTTGCTGTGTGGGTGGTTTCGTCCACTGGGATCTCTCGATGATGGGCTGTGAAATCCCGGCAACGATAGTCGGTGTCGGGGCAGTATCCGAAGCTCCGTTACGATGTTGGGGGAAGGAGCCCAGATTGCCAGCCACAGTCATCGTTGGAACTCAGTGGGGAGACGAAGGCAAAGGGAAAGTGACCGATGTGTTGGCCGAGGAGGCCGACATGGTGGTCCGCTTCCAGGGCGGTAACAACGCCGGCCACACCATCGTCATCGGCGAGGAGCGCTTCGCCCTGACGCTCATTCCCAGCGGGGTGCTCAACCCGGGCGTGATGCCCATTATTGCCAACGGTTGTGTTGTCGATCCCCGGGTGCTGCTGGAGGAGATGGCGACTCTGCAGAGTCGGGGAGTGGACACGTCGCTGGTCCGACTGTCGGCTAATGCCCACCTCATCATGCCCTATCACCGGGAGATCGACGTGTTGCAGGAGCGGTTCCTCGGCAAGGGCCAAATCGGCACCACCAAGCGCGGCATTGGCCCCGCCTACACCGACAAATTTGCCCGCCACGGCATCCGGGTGCAAGACCTTTTCGACCCGAAGATTTTTCGCGACAAGCTCGCGGTAGTTCTCCAGGAAAAGAACAAACTGCTCACGAAGATATACAACCAGCTCGCCATGGATGCCACGGCGATCGCTGATGAATACCTGGGCTACGCCGAGCAACTGGCCCCGCATGTCGCCGACACGTCGCTTCTGATCGCCGAAGCTCTCGGACAGGACAAACTGGTGCTTTTCGAGGGGGCGCAGGCCACATTGCTCGATGTCGACCATGGCACTTACCCATTCGTGACTTCCTCCAATCCCACTGCCGGGGGAGCCACAATTGGTTCGGGCATCGGGCCGACTGCCATCGACCGGGTAGTGGGCGTGGCCAAGGCCTACATTTCCCGGGTCGGCAGCGGTCCCTTCCCCACCGAGCTGACGGATGACATCGGAGAGAAGATGGTGCAAATCGGTGGTGAGTTCGGCACTGTGACCGGACGGCGTCGCCGCTGTGGCTGGCTCGACACCGTGGCGCTGCGCTACGCCACCCGCATAAACGGTCTTACTGATATCGCCCTGACGAAGCTCGATGTTCTCTCTGAGTTCGATCCCCTCAAAGTTTGTGTCGCCTACGAGACCGACGAGGGCCGTTTTGATGAGTACCCCCGCCAGCAGAGAGTCCTCTATGAGTCCCGCCCGGTGTACGAGGAGCTGCCGGGTTGGGCCGAGGATATCTCGGGGGCCCGGTCGCTGGAAGACCTCCCCCAGGAAGCCAGGGATTACATTGCCTACGTGGAAAAGGCGGCCGGGGTTCCGGTGACCATGGTTTCGGTTGGCCCGCAGCGGGCAGCCACTCTCAGCCGATGATCGAGCGCTACACCCTTCCTGAGATGGGTGCCATTTGGAGCGAGACCCATCGCCTCGAGGTGTTTCAGGAGATCCAGGCTCTTGCCGCCGAGGGCTGGGCCAAGCTGGGAGTGGTGCCTGCTGATGTGCCAGAAGCGATCCGCAACGCTCCGGCTGTGACTGTTGAGGCGATGCGCCAGCGGGAGGAAGTCACCCGCCACGACATAGCGGCCTTTCTCGACGTGCTGGCGGAGTCGGTGCGCACGGGTGGCGAATGGGTCCATTACGGTCTCACCTCTTCCGACATGATCGATACCGCCCAGGCCAAGCTGCTCGGCGAGGCTTGTGATCAACTTTTGGGCCGGACGGCCGCTCTGTTTGAGATTCTGCGACGCCGCTCGCTTGAGCACCGTGACTCGGTGATGGTGGGCCGGACTCATGGCATTTGGGCGGAACCGACAACATTTGGGCTCAAGGTGGCGACGTGGGCGTTTGAAGTGGCTCGCAATCATCAGCGGCTGGTCGACGCCCGGGTGGTGGTGGCGGTCGGCAAGCTCTCCGGTGCCGTCGGCACCTATGCCCACATTCCGCCTTCGGTTGAGGAGCACGTTTGCACCAGTCTGGAGCTGGGAGTGGAGCCCGCTTCTACGCAGGTGACCATGCGGGATCGTCATGCTCAGTATCTCAACACCCTGGCGCTGGTTGGTTCCTCGCTCGAGCGGTTTGCTGTTGAGATCCGCAATTTGCAGCGATCCGAGATTGGCGAGGTCACGGAGTCGTTCGGCGATAGCCAAAAGGGCTCATCGGCCATGCCCCACAAGCGCAACCCTGTTCTTTCCGAGAACGTGACTGGTTTGGCGCGTCTGCTGCGTGGATACGCCCAGGTGGGAATGGAGAACGTGGCTTTGTGGCATGAGCGGGACCTGAGCCACTCGTCGGCTGAGCGAGTGATCCTGCCCGACGCTTCGATCGTGGCGGATTTTGCGCTGCACCGGATGACCAACGTTGTCGACAACCTGGAAGTGAACCCGGACCGCATGGCGGCCAACCTGGCTGCCACTCACGGACTGGTCTTTAGTCAGAAGGTGATGCTGGCGCTGGTCGAATCGGGATTGAACCGTGACACGGCGTACCGGCTGGTGCAGCGCAATGCCACGACTGCCTGGGAGGAGGGTGTCGAGCTGCGTGATACCCTGGCCACGGACGACGA
>CAXMOO010000120.1:0-21785 GCA_964195005.1 uncultured Gammaproteobacteria bacterium | reverse complement strand
CCTGCCTCGATGTGCTCGGCCACCCGCCCCCGAATTGCCTCAACATCCCCCAAGGCATAGATGTGATCGATGAGCCGGTCGTTGCCTCCGCCGGCAAGGTCTGAGTCTTCATAGCCGAGCCGCTGGAAGTGGTTCCGATAGTTGGGCCATCTCAGAAACCGCTCCAAATTGGCGCGGGCGGCATCCCGGGCCCGCCGCCGGTCGGTCTCGAGCACTGCGCCTAGCTCGACGGCAATGAGCTTGCCGGGACCGAGAATGCGTCGCGCCTCGAATGTGTGGTCCGGACTGGACAGGAAGGGATGCACACCATCGGCGAGCTCTCCCCCCAACGCAATCATCTTCGGACCCAACGCCGCAATCACCCGGGGCGCCGTTGGGGTGGCGGGATGCCCGTCGAAGGATGCCTCGTCCATCGCCTGCAGGTAAGCACGCATGGTCGAGAGGGGCCGGCGGTACTCATGACCGCGGGCCAGAGCAGTGCTCTCGTGGCTAACGCCGAGGCCGAGCAGGAATCGGCCCGGGTGGGCGTCGGCGAGGGTTCGACCGGCATTCATCATCGCGGTGGGATCCCGTGCCCAGACAATGGCGATGCCCGTGGCCAGGACCATACGATCGGTTGCGCCTAGGAGGATCGCGGCGAAGGTCAGTACATCCTTCCCTCCGGGTGATTCCGGAACCCAGAGTGCGCCGTAACCGAGTTGTTCCCATTCTGCGGAGAGGTCAAGCGCTTCGGGAGTGGGCCGTCGAGTTAGGCGCCCACTCCAGATCCCCACCTTCCCCAGGTCCATCTCCGCTCCCCTCCAATCAGACCGGGCACCCTAGTGTCCCGCGTCCTAAGTCCGCGCTGATCGCGGCGAGTACCCTTCGACGAGGCCTGACTGAAAGAGAGAATTGTGAACATCAGCGTCGTCAAACACCCGCTTGCCAAGCACTACTTGAGCATTCTGCGCGATGCCGGGACCCGGCCCGAAACCTTCCGGGCTACGACGAGGCGTCTGGCCTACTTTCTGCTCACTGAAGCGACCGCCGAAATCCCGTTGGCTGAAACTGTGGTGACCACGCCGCTCGCCCAGACGCCCGGCTTTCGGCTCGACCGCCAGATGGTGGCGGTGCCCGTCTTGCGTGCCGGCCTCGGGCTTCTCAGCGCCGTCACCGACCTTCTGCCCGACGTGACCGTGGGTTATGCCGGCGTGCAGCGAGACGAGGAAACTGCACTGCCCCAGGAGTACTACTACAAGATCCCCGACCTATCTGATTCGTGGGTCCTGGTGCTCGAACCGATGCTGGCCACAGGAGGGTCGCTCAGCTGGGCCATTGACAAGGTGAAGGGATCCGGCGCCAAAGACATCACCGCCCTTTGCGTCGTCGCTGCCCCCGAGGGCGTGAAGCGCATCAACGACGACCATCCCAATGTCCGGATCGTGACCGCCGCACTCGACGAGGGATTGAGCTCGAATTACTACATCGTTCCCGGCCTGGGAGACATGGGAGACAGACTCTTCGGGACGTTCTGAAGCTCACGCACAGATCGTTATGCGGAGAGGTGAAACACGGCTCTAATCTGGCGGCATGGAATTGCGCCGCGCTGTCATCATCATCATGGACTCCCTCGGTGTTGGCGAGGCACCCGATGCAGCCGAGTATGGGGACAGCGGAGCGGACACGATCGGCCATGTTTCCGAGGCCGTCGGCGGGCTCGACCTCCCCAACTTCCAGAAAGCGGGGCTTGGCAACCTTCACCCGGCAATCCTCGGCGTGCCTCCCACTGAAAGCCCGACGATGGCGGTGGGGCGCATGCGGGAAGCGTCGCGAGGGAAGGATTCGACAACCGGCCACTGGGAGATCGCCGGCATTGTCACCACCGAGCCACACGCCACCTTTACCGACACCGGGTTCCCGCCCGAGCTGGTGGCACGACTCGAACAAGAAACCGGACGGTCCTTCATCGGCAATCGCGCCGCCTCCGGCACAGTCATCATTGATGAGCTCGGCGAAGAGCATTTAGAAACCGGGGCTTTGATCCTCTACACGTCCGGCGATTCCGTCCTGCAAATCGCCGCCCACGACAGCGTCGCACCCGCGCCCGACCTCTACCAGGTGTGCGAAATCGCCCGCGAGATTGCCGACGACTACCGAATAGGCCGAATCATCGCCCGTCCCTTCATCGGCGAACTTGGAGAGTTCCACCGCACCTATGACCGGAAGGACTTCGCGATGCCGCCCCCGGAGGCAACGATCCTCGACAAGGCCCAGGAGGCCGGGCTCCAGACCTACGGCGTCGGCAAGATCGATGACCTCTTCACGGGTCGCGGACTGACCGACACAGTGCACACTGAGGGGGACCGCCACGGGCTTGACGCCACCCTGGAAGCCATCGCCACGGTTGGCCAGGGACTCGTGTTCACAAATCTCGTCGATCTCGACATGCGCTACGGTCATCGGGAGGACCCCGAAGGCTACGCCGGGGGGCTCGAGGTCATCGATGAGTACATCCCCCAACTGGTAGACGCCCTCAGCGGCCTCGATCTGCTCATACTCACCGCGGACCACGGCACCGACCCCACCGATGGCGACACCGACCACACCCGTGAGTACGTGCCACTGCTCGTCTGGAGCGCCACAGCCGCCGGCGTCGGCCTCGGAGCCCGTGAGCAGTATTCCGATGTGGCGGCAACCATCGCAGAGGGCTTTGACCTGGATCCATTTCCCAACGGCCGGTCGTTCCTCGGCGACCTGAGGGGCGCATGACCGTCATCGAGTTGATTGAGAGGAAGCGTGACGGTGGGAAGCTCACCGACGACGAGATCGCATGGCTCATCGCCGCCTACACCTCCGATGAGGTAGCCCACTACCAGATGGCGGCGATGCTCATGGCCATCTACATACGCGGCATGGATGCGGAGGAGCTGGCTGCCTGGACCACGGCAATGTTGCACTCGGGAGACACGCTTGACCTGGGAGACATCGACCTGCCGCGGGTCGACAAACACTCGACGGGCGGAGTCGGCGACAAAGTCTCGATCGCGCTGGTGCCTATGGTGGGGGCCTGCGGTCTCGCCGTTCCGATGATAAGCGGCCGGGGACTTGGTCACACCGGCGGAACTCTGGACAAGCTAGAGGCAATCCCCGGGTTTCGGACCCAGGTCGACCCGAGCGAGTTCCATCACCTCGTCGGCACCATCGGCATGGTCATGGGGGGCCAAACAGAGACGCTGGTCCCAGCCGACCGGCGACTCTATGCCCTGCGCGACGTGACGGGCACGGTGCCCTCCATCCCTCTCATTTCCTCATCGATCATGTCCAAGAAGCTGGCTGAGGACATCGACGGGCTCGTCCTGGATGTCAAAGTGGGGCTGGGAGCATTCATGCAGGACATTGATCAGGCCCGCGCCCTCGCCGAGACAATGGTCGGAATCGGTGCCAGCCACGACACCCCCACCGTGGCGCTGCTGACCGCAATGGATCAACCTCTGGGAACGGCGGTCGGCAACGCCAACGAAACGGCGGAGTGCATCGAGCTTCTACGCGGAGATGCACCGCCCGACATGACCGAGATCACCTACCGGTTGGGTGAAGAGATGCTGGTTCTGGGAGGTTTAGCCGCTTCCAACTCCGAAGCACGGGCGAGCCTGGAGTCCGCCGTATCGAGCGGGCTGGCGCTCGAGAAGCTCTCGGAGATGATCGTCGCCCAGGACGGCGACCCTCGAGTTCTCGAAGACCTGTCGATACTTCCCCAACCGCCGGAGTTTGTGGAGTATGAAGCGCAAGTGGGTGGTTTCGTCACAGAATGCCACGCCCGGCGCGTGGGGATGGCAGCGGTCCGGCTCGGGGCAGGCCGTCTACAAAAGGAGGATGAGGTGGACCCGGCGGTCGGTATTTGGGTGTTCGCTAAGGAAGGCGAGCAGATTTCCAAGGGTCAGCCACTCGCGAGGATTGGCTGGCGAGACGGAGCCCGGCTGGGTGCCGCGCTGGAAGAACTCGAAACGGCGTGGACCATTGGCCCGGAGCCGCCGCCAGAGAAGCCACTGATATTGGGAGAGGTGCGATGAATTACGAAGAGCTCGAAACGGCCGCCGCCGCCATCAAGAAACACACCGGGCGGGACCGCCACGATGCCGCCCTCGTGCTCGGATCGGGGTTGTCCGACTACGCAGGCGCCCTCCCGGGGGCTATCGGGATCCCGTACGAGGAAATCCCCGGATTTCCAGTACCGAAGGTGGAGGGTCACGCCGGAAGCCTCTATTCGGTGGAGTTCGAGGCGGGTGGCTCGGCTCTGGTTTTCGCCGGCCGGGTCCATTACTACGAGGGATGGCCCTTCGACAAGATCGTATTCGGGGTGCGCACTGCGGTGTTGACCGGCTGCTCGATCGTGATGCTCACCAATGCTGCCGGCGGCGTCAACGAGTCATACTCCCCGGGCGACCTGGTCCTAATCAGTGATCATCTGAACCTGACGGCGACCAGCCCCCTGACGGGCCAAAACGATGAACGGCTGGGGCCGCGGTTTCCCGATCTAACCGACCTTTACAGTTCCGAACTTCGCCGGCTGGCCCTCCAGGTTGGCTCGGAGGTGGAGGTTGAACTTCATGAAGGGGTCTACGCCTGGCTCACCGGCCCCTCTTACGAAACGCCGGCCGAGATTCAGATGGTGAAGGTCATGGGGGGAGACCTCGTTGGCATGTCCACAGTGCCAGAAGCTGTGGCGCTGCGCCACATGGGAGCTGAGGTAATGGGAATCTCACTGGTCACCAACATGGCAGCAGGCATTTCCCCAACACCTCTGTCGCACGACGAAGTCACCGAGGTCGCCGGCCAGGCCCGCGAGAGGTTCACCCGCTTGCTGGACGCTCTGTTGCCCCGGCTGGCCGTACGTTAGTGGCTTCGGAGCTTGACCTTTCGGGCCCTCTCACGACCAGCGGACCGACGAAGAAGAAGGAAGAACACGATGAGTGCTCCGGGCGCGATGCGTTGTCTTACCTCGCCGTCGCTATGACACGAGTTACCCCTGGGAAGTTCCCGACCGCCGATCTACGCAACGGCATCACCGACCACCCCCTAGGATTTCGGACGCAACAAACCATGCAGCAAATAAGGAAGCCCGAATGAACATTGCCGTTTGCGTCAAGCAAATACCCGACCCGGCCAACCCGTATTCCCTGGACGAAGAGACCCACCTGCTGGTGCGCCCCGAAGACCAGGTCCTCGACGATACCGACCGATATGGCGTGGAGATGGGCTTGCAAATGGCCGACGCCGACGAAGACAGCACCGTCACCCTGATCTCCATGGGGCCGTCGGGGAGCATGCAAGGAATTCGCCAAGCCCTGGCGATGGGGGCCACCAACGCGCTCGTCATCACCGACCCTGCCCTCACCGGCTCCGGCGCGCTCGCTACCGCCCGGGTTCTGGCGGCTGCCATCAAGCGCAACCCGTTCGACATGGTCATCTGCGGGACCGAGTCCACAGATGGTTACAGCGGCGTGGTCCCCCAGCAACTGGCAGAGCTCCTGGAGGTCCCCGCCCTCACATATGCGCGCAAAGTGGAAGTGGCCGGGGGCACCGTCAGAATCGAACAACAAACTGTTGCCGGCTACAACGAGGTCGAAGCGCCGATGCCCGTTGTCCTGACCGTCACCGCCGGGGTGGTGGAGCCTCGATACCCAACCTTCAAAGGAATCATGGCGGCCAAGTCCAAGCCGGTAGAAGAGCTCACCATTGCCGACCTCGGCATCGACGAGGCCACCGTGGGAACCACAGGATCGGGCCAGGAGACCACCTCGGTAGAAGCGGCTCCCGAGCGGACCGGCGGGACCAAGATCGAGGACGAAGGTGAAGCCCACATCGCCATCCTCGAGAAGCTGCAAGAACTGAAGGTGGTGTGAGATGGAGATCTGGGTTTTCGCAGAGGAGGTGGCAGGAGCCCCGGCGCCGTTGGCGCTAGAGCTACTCACCAAGGCTCGCTCAGTCGGTCAGGTCGCCGCCCTCTACCTTGGTACGTCGGACGAGGGAGTCGCCGAGCTGGGCCGCCATGGCGCAGGCACGGTTTTCAAGATGAGCCCGCCGCCGGACGCTCTTCCCGCCGCGGCAGTTGCAGCCGCTATCGCTCAACTATGTGAGGCCGATGCCCCCGACTTGATTCTGTTCGGCCTGGCTTATACGGACCGTGATGTAGCCGGCCGCCTTAGTGCCCGGCTGGGCCGGCCCGTCGTCTCCAACGCTGTCGATTTTCGGCTCGAGGGTGAAACCGTGGTGGTCGTAAACGAGATATTCGGCGGCAGCCACCTCATGGAGACTGCGATCAGGGCAGAAGGCCCCGCACTGGTGATCGTCCGACCGAAGTCATTCAATGCCGAGCCCGGCGGGGAGCAGACGCCGACGCCGACCGACGTAGAGCTGCCAGATGTCGGCCACGCCGGGGCCGCCACGATCACGGCAGTCAACGTCGAGGAATCGGAAGGCCCCAAGCTGACCGAAGCCGACATCGTTGTTTCGGGCGGAAGGGGGCTGGGCGACGCGTCCAAGTTCGAGATGTTGGAGCAGCTCGCCGGACAACTGGGAGCGGCTTTGGGTGCCACGAGGGCCGTGGTCGATTCAGGCTGGGTGCCTTATTCCATGCAGGTCGGTCAAACCGGCAAGACGGTGAAGCCCTCGGTGTATATCGCCTGCGGAATCAGCGGAGCGATGCAGCACCTGGTGGGGATGAAGGACTCGGCAACCATCATTGCCGTGAACAAGGACCCGGACGCGCCGATCTTCTCAGTGGCCGACCTGGGGATAGTCGGAGACGTCCACCAGGTCATCCCCAAGCTCATCGAAGCGCTTTCGGCGGCCTAAGAGCCCGACCCTGCGAATGCCTGCGCCAGTGCACGTTTTGTGAGGACCTCGGCGAGGTGCACCCGGAACTCGCCGGAGGCATAAATATCCCCGAGCGGGTTTGCCAGCGCATCGGGAACCTGCGAAGCCGCCTGAGCGATGTTCTCTTCTGAAGGCGCCTCACCCACCAATGCTGCCTCCGCCGCTTGCGCTCGCTCCGGCTTGCCGGTTATGCCGCCGACCGCGATCCGGGCCGCGGTGCACTGTCCGTCATCGACGGTGACCACCGCCGCTACACCGACGACTGCGTAGCTCGATGCCGGATGGCGATGCTTGAGATAGGCGCCGCCCCGGCCGGCTGTTAACACCGGCACTTCCACCGACGTGACCAGCTCACCTTCTTCGTGTGCGGCCGTGAATAGGTCGACGAAGAAGTCGTCGGCCGCGATCGTCCTCTCACCCGCCTTGCCGGTGACAGTGATAGTGGCCCCCAACGCGGTGAGGACCGTCGGATAGTCGGCGGCAGGATCGGCGTGGGCAACACTCCCTCCGATCGTGCCCCGGTTGCGCACCTGCGGATCACCGATATGGGCGGCCGCATCCGACAAAATCGCGCAATCGGTCTGCACCACCTCCGAGGCGGCCACCGCCGCATGCTTGGTGAGCGCACCGATGGTGATCGAATCGCCGTCGCGACTGATCTGATCCAAACCTTCGATCCGGGTCAGGTCGACGATGGCCGCCGGATTGGCAACCCGCAGCTTCATGGCCGGCAGCAGGCTGTGGCCACCCGCCAGCGGCCGGGCGCCCTCGACGCTGGCCAGGAGATCGAGGGCCTCAGCCACGGTCTCCGGCCGGTAATAGTCAAACGGTGCCGTCTGCATCACTCGCCTCCCTTCTGCGCGTCCTGGATAGCTCGCCACACCCGTTCCGGTGTGAGTGGCATGTCGACCTGGCTGACACCAAGTGGTGCCAGCGCGTCCATCACCGCGTCGTACACGGTGGGGGTCGACGCAATCGTTCCCGTCTCACCGACGCCTTTGACGCCGAGCGGATTCACGTCGGTGGGCGTCTCGGTCTTGCCCAATTCGAACCGGGGCAAGAAATCCGCTTTGGGAATGGCGTAGTCCATCATCGTGCCCGTCAACAGGTTGCCCTGATCGTCGTAATGAGCACCCTCCCACAGAACCTGCGCGGCACCCTGCACTACGCCGCCGTGGATCTGGCCCTCGACGATCATCGGGTTGATGATGGGCCCACAATCGTCCACTGCCACATATCGTTGGAAGTCGATTTCTCCCGTCTCCGGATCGACCTCCACCTGGGCGATATGGGTCCCGAAGGGGAAGACGAAGTTCGACGGATCGAAGAACGAGGTTGCCTCGAAGCCGGGGTCAACTCCGTCGGGCAGGCTCCAGGCTGTGTTGGCAGCAAGAGCAACGTCCTGGATGGTCTTCCCTTCCTCTCGCGAGCCCTTCACCGAAAAGACGCCGTTCTGGAACTCAATGTCCTCGACGGCGGCTTCGAGCATATGGGCGGCGATCTTGGCGCCCTTGTCCTTGATCTGATCAATGGCGCCCATGATGGCTCCGCTCGCTACTGGAGTGGTCCGGCTGCCGTAACTCCCCCAACCCATCGGCGTGAGGGCCGTGTCGCTGTGAACCACCTCGACATCTTCGACCATCACGCCGAGTTGGTCGGCCACGATCTGGGCGAAGGTGGTTTCCTCGCCCTGCCCGTGCGGACTCACGCCCACCATGAGCTGAACCTTGCCGGTCGGATGAAAACGCACGATGGCGCTCTCCCACAGGCCGCCCCCGAATCCAACCGCCCCCGCCACTTCGGAGGGGCCCAGGCCACAGATTTCGGCATAAGTCGTGACACCGATCCCCACGAGCCGACCTTTGGCTCTTGCCTCAGCCTGCTGTTTTCGGGCTTCCTCGTAGCCGAACATCTCCAAAGCCTGGTCGAGAGCCGGCTCGTAGTTGCCCGTGTCGTAGATGAGTCCCGTTGCCACCTCATGACCCTCGGTGAACGGGGCAATGAGGTTCTTACGTCTGAGGTCGACGGGATCCATCGACAGCTCATTGGCCAACAGCTCGACCATGCGCTCGACCATGAAAGTGGCTTCTGGCCTTCCCGCCCCCCGATAAGCGGAAACGGGGGTGGTGTTGGTGAACACTCCGTATACGTCCTCGCGAATGGCGGGGATGTTGTACGGACCGGACAACATCAGGCCATGCAGGATGGTGGGTACTCCGGTCGAAGCCGTCGACAGGTAGGCGCCAAGATTCGCCCACGTGTGAGCCCTCAGCCCGAGAATGGTTCCGTCGCTTTTGGCCGCCAGCTCAACATCGGCAATGTGGTCTCGTCCATGGGTAGTGCCGAGATAGTTCTCGGAGCGGGTCTCGGTCCACTTCACCGGTCTCCCCAACTGCTGAGCGGCGAAGACGGACATGTTCTCTTCCGGATAGTTAGCAAGTTTCGATCCGAACCCACCGCCGACGTCGGGGGCGATGACGCGGATCTTGTGCTCAGGAACGGGAGTGGTGAGCGACAGGAGAAAGCGCGTGATGTGGGGTATCTGACTCGTGGTCCACAACGTGACTTCCCCCATAGCCGAGTCCCAGCGCGCCAGCACCGCTCGGGGCTCCATGGCGTTGGGGATCAGTCTCTGGTTGATGATCGTCTCCCCAACCACCACATCGGCCTGCTCGAAGGCAGCATCCACCTCACCACCGCTAACAGTCCAGTGGAAGCACAGATTGTTCGGCACATCGTCGTGCACGAGCGCAGCACCGTCCTCGGTGGCCTCCCGGGCGTTCACGACTACGTCCAAAGTCTCGTACGTGACGTCGACGGCGTAGGACGCGTCGCGCGCCTCCGCCTCGGTTTCGGCTATCACGATGGCCACCGCATCTCCCACAAACCGAACCTGGTCGATGGCGACCGGCGGGTATGCGGGGGTCTTGGTATCTGAATCTGGCACGACCCAGGCGCACGGCATCGCGCCAAACCCGGCATCGGCCATGTCCTGGCCGGTGAAAACACCAACGACGCCCGGCATCTTCAACGCATCACTGGCGTCAATGCCGTCGATATTGGCGTGGGCGAACGGTGAACGCACCACCACCATGTGGGCCATTCCCGGCTGAGTGAGATTGTCGGTGTAGCGGCCCTGGCCGGTGATGAACCGGGGGTCCTCGAGCCGCTGCACAGAAGCGCCGAAGGCGCGTTGGGTGGTGGTCATGCGTGGCTCCTCTCCGCGGCGCGGCGTTCAGCTTCGCGCAAGGTGATTTGGTGCTCCGCCGGCTCCAGCTCCCAGGGGCTGTGGGCCGACACCTGGCGCGACCCTTCTTCAACGGCGCGCACGATGTTCTCGTAACCGGTGCACCGGCACAGGTTGCCTTCGAGCCCGTGACGAATCTGCGCCTCGCTCATGTCGGGGATCGCTTCGACAAGCTTCACGGCGGTCATGATCATCCCCGGTGTGCAGAAGCCACATTGCAGCCCATGCTTCTCGGTGAAGGCTCGCTGCATAGGGTGGAGCTCTCCGTTGCGGGCCAGGCCCTCGATGGTTGTTACCGAGCTTCCGTCTGCCTGGACCGCCAGCACTGTGCATGACTTCACTGCGGCGCCATCGAGGTGGACCGTGCAGGAGCCGCACTGGCTGGTGTCGCAACCGACGTTGGTGCCGGTTAGGCCGATCTCGTCACGGATCAAATCCACCAGCAGCGTACGCGGTGGCACATCCCGCTCATAACTCGTTCCGTTGACAGTTACAGATACGTTCACAAAAGAGCCTCCTTGTCGAGGAGCGGATGATCATGAGCCAAACAACGGCTGAATGGTGGCGGGCGCGCGGCAGACCGGGGTACCCCGATCATGGTTCGGTCCTCTCGCCCAACGCAACTTCCATCAGCGCCATCGAGACTACACGGGCGGGCATGCCAGGGTCGAATGAACGTTGCGCGATCCCTCAGGCATAGTTCAAAGAGGTGGTGATGTCGATCGCGTCGCGAATGCTTCGGGCGACCGGACAGTAATCGGCGTGGAAATCCAGGACGCGGGCCACGGTCTCGTAATCCTCTTCGGCGACGCCACCCAGCTCATACGTCACATGAATGCGTTTGACGATGAGGACCTTGCCTTCCTTCTCGATCTCACCCACCGCTTCGGAAGTGAGGCTCCCATTGCTTGCGTTGATGCCGCGCGCCTCCAGCGCGCCCCCGAGGGTCCCGGTCAGTCACCCGGCCGCGGCCGCGACGAGGTAATCGAGCGTTGTGGCATCCGGCGGAAAATCGTCCACGTCGACGCCATAGTGCTCGGCCACCTGACTGTGCACACCGAACGTGATGTGTTGCTCGCGAGCAGGCAGCCATGCCTTGCGTATTGGGCCTCGCACCCGCTCGATCTTCACCACCGACCGGTACTCGACGACCTCAGACATGGGATTGCCTCCTTCCGTTGGATTCGAGCCGATCGTACTCCGAGCGGCGCCACCGCGAAGCCCTTACACAGTTCGCTGCACCGGCCGGAGTGGCAACTGGTTGTGATCCTCTCCCCTTACCTGATGATGCTCCCTGGCTACGCTGATCAAGATGAGCGAAGAGAAGGATTACTCGGCGACACCGCTCACCAAGAAGCTCGGCATCAAGAAGGGGGCCAGGGTTGCCTTCGTGAACCCGCCGGTGCGGTTCGAAGAGGATCTGGCGCCGCTGCCTCCCGGCGTCGAGCAACTGACGTTGCGGGCCAAGGACCTCGATGTAATCGTCATTTTCGCCAAGTCGAGGTCGGAGCTGGCGGAACGCGTGAAAGTGGCAACTCGCCACCTGGCGGCCGACGGTGGTCTGTGGATCTCGTGGCCCAAGCCCTTATCCGGCTATACGACAGACCTGCAATCCAACGTCGCCCAGGCCATCGGCCTGGTGACCGGCCTGGTCGACAACAAGGTCGCTTCCTTCAACGACGCCTGGACCGGGATGCGCTTCGTAGTGCGCGTTGCCGACCGCGCGGCGTGGAGCAAACGCTCGTTCGACTAATGACAAAATCGTCTTATGTCGCGATCGCGCGTAAGAACCTCGCCTGAGCCAGCGCCACCAGGCGCATTCAATGATCACTCGAGCCTTAGGGTCAAGTAGAGGTCTAGCCCAGCGAGTAGGCGACTTACGTCACTGGGCGGTCGGTTGACGCCAGTCAGTGAAGCCTCCCGGCAGCAATACTTCGAGTGGCTGCTCGACCGGCTCGCCGTCGGCACCTTCGAGGATCACCCGTTGTACGCCGAACTCCACCATATGCTGCCGGCACTCGCCGCAGGGATATATCGCAGGGAGATCGGGCGAGATGACTGCCACCGTCTCGAGCTCGCGCTCTCCCGCGGCGATCGCGGTTCCGATCGCTACGGCCTCTGCGCAAAGGGAGGATCCATATGCGGCATTCTCAACGTTGGCCCCCTGATATCGGGCTCCGCTCTTTGCCACAACCACCGCTCCTACCCGGAGGTCGGAGTATGGGGAATAGGAACGGGAGGCCGCTTCGCGGGCTTCGTCCAGGAGCTCACGTTCTTCGGTCATGAGTGCAACCTAACCGCCCAGAAGCGCTTCCACGAACGATTCTGGTTCGAACGGCATCAGGTCATCCATCCCCTCACCGACACCGATTAGCTTGACGGGCACTCCCAGCTCACGCTCAACAGCCACAACCACTCCGCCCCGGGCGGTGCCGTCTAGCTTGGTGAGCACGATTCCCGTAACGCCAACCGCCTCTGTGAACGTCCTGGCTTGGGCGATGGCGTTCTGGCCGGTCGTGGCATCCACCACCAGAAGCGTCTCGTCGATCCTGCCGGCCTCACGACTCAAGACCCGGACCACCTTCCTGAGCTCTTCCATCAGGTTGTGATCGCTGTGGAGCCTTCCGGCGGTGTCGACTATCACGACGTCTGCCCCCGACTCCCGACAGCGCTGGTAGGCGGAGTAGGCGACGGCGGCCGGATCCGAGCCGGCCTCACCCCCGATGAACTCGGCTCCCACCCGGGAGGCCCAAACCTGGAGCTGCTCAGTAGCGCCTGCCCGGAACGTGTCGGCGGCGCCCAGCACCACCCGGCGCCCCGAGGCGCCAAGCTGGTGAGCCAGCTTGGCGATCGATGTGGTCTTGCCGGTTCCGTTTACCCCCACCACCACCACCGTGGCCGGCTTCGATTCCAGCTCGAGGGCGCGGGCCCGCTCGCCGAACAGGCCCACCAGCTCGTTTTTGAGAGCTTGGCGAGCTTGACCAGGATTTTCCGGCTTCGATTGACGAACCGCCTCGACTACCTGTGACGCCGTCTCCACTCCAAGGTCCCCCGTGATCAGTGTCTCCTCTAGTTCGCGCCACAGGTCTTCGTCGAGTGCACCTCGCCGCAGGAGAGCCGAGATCCTGTCTCCCACGGCGTGCCGGGTCCGCCCGAGCCGATCGCCGAGCGTCCTCTCGGGAGCTGCCATCGGCGTGGCCGGCGGTGCCGCAGAGCGGCGCCGCAGCCACCATGCGCCGGCAAGTACGAGCAAGACCAGCACCACCACGGCGATAACGATGATGGTCACAACTCAGACGCTCAAGTCGGTCATGCGCTTGGCCACGACCTGAGAGGAGCCTCCGGGTTCCATGGTGATGCCGTACAGAGTGTCGCCACTCTCCATCGTGTGTTGCTGGTGGGTGACGATGATCACCTGGGCCGAAGAGCGGAGCAACTCGACCAGCCTCAGGAACCGGCGAAGGTTGGCGTCGTCGAGCGCGGCCTCCACCTCATCCAGCACATAGAAAGGGCTAGGCCGAGCCCGGAACACTGCAAAGAGGAAAGCGAGGGCGGCCAGCGACCTCTCGCCACCCGAAAGCAAAGAGAGTCGGTGGACTTTCTTGCCGAGCGGCTGGGCATCGATCTCCACTCCTGTGTTCAGCGGGTCTTTCGGATCGGAGAGCCGCAATTGGCCTCTTCCCCCTGGAAACAGCATCGTGAAGTTCTCCGCGTAGAACGCGTTGATGTCCCGGAAGGCATCCTCAAATAACGTGGCCATCTCATCGTCGAGAGCTTTGATGACCTTGTTCAGCTCCGCTGCCGATTGATGGAGATCTGAGATCTGGCCCTCGAGAAACTCAGCTCGTTCGCTGAGGCCGGCATACTCCTGAGCCGCTAACGGGTTGACCGGCCCCATTCGGCGAAGGTCGGCTTCGAGAGACTCGAGGTGCTCGAACTTATCGATGCCAGGTTCGAGGCCTGGATCCTCCGCTGCCAGGGCTTGTTCCTCGTTGGCGTCGAGGTCACGGCGGAGGCCTTCGGCCACTGCTTCGCGGCGCACACGGAGGCCCTCCAACTCAACCGCCAGAGTGCTCAGAGTTTCCCTGGCCTCGCCGATGGTGGTCGTGAGCGCGGTGGCCTGACGACGGCTCTCATCAAGGCCCCGTACCGCGTTACCGGAGCTCTCGCGGAGCTCTGCTTGTCGTTTTCGCAACACGCCCACATGGGTCGATACATGCCGGAGGGCTTCCCGCGCCGTCGACTCAATGCTTTGAAGGCGGGCGATGCCGCCCGGATCGAGCTGAAACGAGACCGATCGGTGCAATTCCTCGACCACGATGGCGGACCGATGCACGAGCAACTTGCGGCGTTCGACCGCTGCTCCCGAGTTCGCCACAGCCTGCTCCCGCAAGCGCCGGGCCTGGTCGCGTCTCGAGGAAATCTCCTGCTTGCGCCTGGTCGTTGCTTCCCATGCAGCCTGCTGTTCCGCCTCATCGCCTTCGAGGTCGGCCAGCCGGCGGCGCAACTCTACGAGGCGCTCCTGGCGATGAAGCTCGGCCGACTTGAGAGCCTGCCGTCGATCGGTGAGGCGGGCAAACTCGGCAGTCGTTTCGGACACGATCCGCTCACTCCGGGAAAGTGAGGCGGCGGCACCTGCCAGTTGGGCCTCAACGGCCTCGAGGGCTTCCAGGCGGTCTCGTTCCTCGGAGCGAAGCGCTTCCAGAGCGCGGCGGGCCGTCGCTTCCCGGCTGGTTGCTTTGGCGAGCTCGTTCCCGGCCTCCTCCAGGCCGGCGCGGGCATTAGCCAGAGTCGTTTCCAGGCCGGCGGCGCCGGCCCCGAGCTGGATACCCAGGGCGGTGATCAAGTCGCCCTCGCGAGTAACTGCCCGGAGCTGCGGATGGCGCTGGATCAACGACCAGCCCGCCGACCAGCTATCTGCCACGACCACGTCCCCCAGCAAGCGCTCGGCCAGGTCACCGTCGGATTTCACCAGGTCGACAAGTGGGCGACCCGGGAGGCCGGCGGGAAGCTCGACGACGCCGCCGTCGCCATCGTCGGCCAGGAGCGACAACCGACCGAACCGGCCGGTCTTCAGGTCGGTAACCGTGCGGGACATGCCTCCACCCTTCACAAGCAGGGATCCGCGCCAGGGACCGAGGGCCGCCGCCACGGCCGCAACCATGTCCTCGGGGACCTCCAGAAAATCAATCAATGAGCCTTTGACCGCGCCGCCCGTGTCCGCGGCCCGCACCGCCTCGGCATCCACGACGATCGTTTGCTCGAGGGCCTCAGCCCGAGCCCGGGCGGCCGCTACAGCCCTGGTCTGCTCACTGAGGGCAAACTCGAGCTTCTCCCAGTCCGCCTCGGAGGCAAGTCGCTCGACGCGCGCCTGCACATAGCCCTGCTGGGCACCGCCGGCCTCCTTGTCCAGCACTCGAATCTCTTCCTTGAGTTGTTCAACCGCCAGTTCGTCGCGCTGCCGAGTCCCGGTTACCACCTCGAGGCGGTGGGCGGCAGCCGTGGCCTCTTTGCCATCGCGCAACCCTGCTGCCTCCAGGGCTCGCAGGTCTCCGCGCAAAGCGGCGATGACGCCTTCCACGGGCAGAGCCTCCTGGTCGGCGAGAGACCGCTCCTCGTCCTCGAGGGCCTGGAGCGTGATCTCGGCGCGCTCGGCGGCGGCGTTGGCAGCCCGTTCCTCGGCCAGGGCCGTTTCCAGATCCCGGGCGAGGTCCTCCTTTTCGAGTTCCAGGTCGGCCAGGCGCTCGTCCGCCTGTTCGGCGCCGGACTCCAGGCTGCGACGACGCTCGAAAGCCACCTGGGAAATCCTCTTGAGCCGCTCTCCCGTGGTTTCCAGGCGGGCCGCGGCCGCTGTGTCTCTCTGCAGAGCGCGACCGGTCTCCCCGGCAGCCACTTCTAGCTTGGCCAGCCGCGCCTCAATCTTCTCCAGAGCAGACTTCGACTGGTTACCGACGGCTTCCGCCCCGTCGGCCTCTCCTTGACCGGTTTTCAGGCGGTTTCCCAACTCCCGGAGCTCTACGCCACCCAGGAACAAGCGCAACTGTCGAGCCCGGCTCTTGACATCCTCGTGCCGGGCAGCGGCATTGGCCTGGCGCTTGAGGGGGCGCATCTGCTTGCGAAGCTCTTTGAGGATGTCATCCAGCCGCTTGACGTCGCCATCGGTGCGCTCCAGCCTGGCGGCAGCGCGCTGGCGGCGTATCCGATGCTTGAGGACCCCGGCAGCCTCCTCGATCACCGCCCCGTGATCTTCCGGGCTGGCGTTGAGGATCGACGCCACTTGCCCCTGGTTGACGATCACATGTTGATGACGGCCGACCCCACCGTCTGACAGAATCTCCTGAATGTCCAGCAGGCGACACGGAGTGTCATTGATCCGGTATTCGGACGACCCATCGCTGTACAGCGTGCGACCGATCGTCACCTCTGAGAGATCGAGAGGAAGACGCCGCTCGGTGTTGTCGAAAGTGAGCTCGACTTCAGCCTTCGAATGCGCCGGTCGGGTAGTGGTACCCGCGAATATCACCTCTTCCATCTTCGTGGTTCGAAGGTGCTTGGGGGCCTGGGTGCCAAGCACCCATGAAACGGCATCGACTATGTTCGATTTGCCGGAGCCGTTGGGCCCAACGATCACAGTGACGCCCGGCTCGACCTCGAGGCGCGTTCTGTCCGCGAAGGACTTGAAACCGTGGATTTTGAGGGTTCTCAGATACAAGGCGGGGCCAGCCTACTACTGGTTTTTCGCGACTAATGCCACCAATGTAATTCAGCCGGCGTAGGTCGAGCGACCTATTCCGGAACTTCTCCCGGGGCCGAACCCATAGAGATTCTTCTAGTGAGAAGCAACTGTCCATGAAACGTGTCATTGCTAGTGCCGTCATCGGTGCAGCTGCAATATTCGGGGGCGCGGGGATCTTTGACGACAACACAGTACGCGGGGACAGCGGTGAGATTCTCGAAGGTGGAGGCCTCGGGGTCTTCGTAATGCAGACTGGAGACTGCTTCAACGTACCGGACGGATTACAGGTCGTCTCGATCGAGGCCGTTCCTTGCTTCGACCTGCACGACGCCGAGGTCTATGCCATTTTCGATATCGAGGGGAGCGCCTACCCCGGAGACGACGCGATTGGCTCAGCTACCGACCTCGGGTGCTACGAGCGCTTCCAGGGCTTCGTCGGCCACGCTTACGAGACGTCGGTGCTCGACATCTACAGCCTGCACCCCCTCGAAGACGGCTGGGTCGAGCTCGAAGACCGGGAAGTCGTCTGCTCGATCGTCAACTACGACGGCTCCAAATTGATCGGGTCCCGGGCCGGCGCCGGGATCTAGGTGCTCTGATTCAGCGGATCTCGAAGCTGACGAACCTGGGGTCGGGGGCGGCCGGCACCACATGGACCTCGCTTATCACTGAGGCTGTCGGACCGTCGTGGAGCCAGGTGAGAAAGACCTGGAGGTCGTCGGGTCGGCCTTGAGCGAAGAACTCCACGCGACCACCTATGAGATTGCGGCACCATCCGGAGATACCGAGGTCGGCGGCGCGGCTCTGAGCGGACCAACGGAAGCCGACTCCTTGCACCAGGCCATCGATGTGCACCCGAACGGCACTCAGCTCTGACACGACGGGCACCAAAACGAACTGCGCTGATTGATCACGGAGCGTCGGATAGCCGTGCCGCACCGCCGACAGGGCTCCCCTTCGCGCCCGTAGACCTTTAAGCGGTCGAGGTACTCGCCTGCCCTGCCGTCTGGCAACAGATAGGCCAGGTCCTGGAGGCTGGTTCCCCCGTATTTCAGCCCGGCCCGTAAGACCGGGCCGATCGCCTGCCTTATTGCCTTGACTTCATCGGAGGTCAATGACCCACCCGTCCGACCGGGCGCCACCCCGGCGCGGTAGAGAACCTCGTCCCCGTAGATGTTGCCAACGCCGGCGACGATCCGCTGGTCGAGAAGCAGGCTCTTGATCGCAGGCTTGCGCCCTTCCAGCCGGAGTGCGAGGGCTCGACTTGGTGGAAGATCTGTCAATGCGTCTGGCCCCAGCCGGGCGATGGTCGAGCCGGCCAGCTCCTCGGGGGTTAACACGGCCATGAAACCGAAAGTCCGGGGATCGACAAACCTGATTTCATGATCAGCCGTACGGATCACCACATTGGTGTGTTTTGCCTCCAGGTCCCCGGGCTCAGCGACTTCCATGCGGCCCGACATGCCGAGGTGCGTCACCCATGTGAGGTCACCTTCGACGTCGAAGAGCAGGAACTTGCCTTGACGGCGCAGGGCTTTCACACGCCGACCCTGCAAACGGTCGGCAAAATCTCTATCCCGTGGCTGCCGACGCAGCATCCGCGCCCTGCGCGATTCAGCGTGGACGATCCTCTTGCCGGCCAGGTAGGGCTCAAGGCCCCGCCGGGTGGTCTCTACTTCTGGTAGCTCGGGCACCCGGCAAGGTTATAGGTCGGAGGGTTGCTCAGCGTGGCGTTCTTGCCACCTGACGAGCTACGCGGTGGCGATCCGCCGCGGACCATGAAGATCGGCGTCGCGTGCTGGGCGGTCGAGATGGCCGTCAGGACGGCTACGGCTGGCGCGTTAGGCGAGCTTCGATAGGGCCTCCTCAGCGGCCGCTTGCTCGGCCGCCTTCTTGGAGCTCCCTGAGCCCGAACCCAGCACCTCCCTCGCGACTTCCACCTCGGCGTGGAACACCTTGTCGTGATCGGGGCCCTCGCCGGACACGTGATACTCAGGCTGCAAGCTTCGCTTGGCCAACACCTCTTGTAATCGCGTCTTGAAGTCGCCGCCGCCGGGCTGATCAGCCCGCTCGGCGATGGCAGCATCCAATAGGCGGACCGCCACCGCTGCCGCCGTCACGAAGTCGGAGTCGAGATAGATCGCTCCCAACACGGCTTCAAATACATCCGATAGAAGACTGTCCTTGTCGCCTCCGTCGGTGGCCTGTTCCCCTTTCCCCAAACGCATTTGTGAGCCGAGATTGAGGCCCCGGGCCAACAAGGCCAGCACCTCCTCATTCACAACCGCGGCGCGCAGCTTGGCCATCTGCCCTTCAGGCATCGATGGGTAGTCGGCATAGATCTTGTCTGTCACGGCCAGCTGCAAGACGGCATCACCCAGAAACTCCAGTCGCTCGTAGTCCACTGTCTGCGGCTCGTCCGCTCGGTACGAGCGGTGCGTCAATGCGGCCTCCAGGAGCGAATAGTCGTCGAAGCCGTAACCGAGCACGGATTCCAGCTCCCGAGTCACGCTTCCAGGCCACTCCTGATGCGGTCCAGCAGGTGACGCTCGGCCTCAGCTGCCGTGAGCCGCAGAGCATTGGCGATGGCTCGATGGGAAGACGACCCGTGGGCGATCGTCACCACCCCGTTTACGCCCAGAAGGCTGGCTCCGCCGTAGGTCTCCGGGTCGACCCAGTGGCGCAACGAGGCGACGTGGGGTGCCAGCGTCTCGCCCAGCTCAGGATGCTTCAGTAACAGGGCACCGAGCTCGCCGGCGAATGCATCCATTACGAGCTCCGACGTGCCTTCGGAGGTCTTCAACACGACATTGCCGGTGAATCCATCAGTCACTATGACGTCCGCTCGGTCGGATGCGATGTCGCGACCTTCGACGTTGCCCACAAACCTGATCGGTGCTTTCTCGAGCGCATCGTAGGCCGCCCTTTCGAGGTCCCGGCCCTTGCCGGGCTCCTCTCCGATGTTGAGCAAACCCACCTTTGGCTCCACGATGCCGAGGCGGGTCTGGGCGAGCGCCGAGCCCATGATCGCGAACTGCACGATGTGCTCGACCTTGACGTCGGGGTTCGCTCCGGCGTCGAGGACGATCTTCCCCTTCTCGCCAGACGGCAGGACCGCGGCGATGGCGGGACGGAGCACGCCCTTCATTCTCCCGATGATCAAGGCAGCGGCCGCCATGGCGGCTCCCGTCGACCCGGCAGAAACCAGCCCATCCGCCTCGCCGTCTGCGACGAGCCTGGCGGCAACAGCAATGGAGGACTGGCGCTTTTCCCGGATGGCCCTGGCAGGGTCGTCACCCATATCGATGACCTCAGGGGCATGAACGATGGGGAGGTTGGCCCCGTCGAGTAAGGGAAGCAGAACAGCCTCATCGCCTACGAGAACGACGTCGACTTCCGACTCGATGGCACCGGCAACCGTTTTCTGCGGGGCCCGGTCGCCGCCCATCGCGTCAAGGGCTATGCGAGCCATTACAAGCGCCTATTCCTGCTCGGCAAAGACCTCGCGGCCGTTGTAGGACCCACATTCCTCGCACACCCTGTGCGGCAGCGTGGGCGCGTTGCATTCCGGACACGTGGCCACTGTCGGGGCCGGCACTTTCCACATAGCCTTGCGACGCCGCGTCCGCGACCGTGACATCTTTTTCTTGGGTACCGCCATGGGCAGTTCCTTTCAATCCGGGAGCAGGTCCTTCAGGAGTGCAAACGGGGAGGCTTCTTCCTCGTCGTGCCCTTCTTCCTCGTCGTGCCCTTGGCACGGAGCCGTATTCAAGTCGGCTCCGCACGTTGCGCAAAGTCCCCGACAGCTTTCCCGACAGACCGACACCAGCGGCAGGACCAGAACAACCTCGTCCCGAATTGGGTTTTTCAGATCTATTGACTGGTCCTCAACCCGATAAATATCCTCGGCCAAATCGCGGGCAAAAAGCTGCTTCATCTCCACCACCAGCTCTTCTTCCCATTCGGCGAGGCAGCGATTGCAGACGAGATGGATGGGGACCTCGATGACGCCTTTAGCAAACACGCCGTCGCTGAGGCCCTCGAGGCGGAGCCGCACAACAACCGGGCCGGCCACCCGAGCATGCTCGATGGCCGCTTCTATCGGCCCCGCAACCTCCACCAGACGGGTTCGCCCGGGATGGGTCAGCAAGTCTCCAACGTCGATAACAAATCCAGAGGACATGACCAGAATCATACGGGGGACGCCCGCTTGGCGAGCGGGCAGTGTGATGGCCGGACTAGGTCTGGGGAACCAGGTTGCGCGGCACGAACGACATCACATCCGCCAGCCCGGTGGTCCCAATCTTCTTGAGTCGCCCTTTGCCAAGCTTGAACGGATAGCGAAGGTTGATGGGCTGGAGGTTGGTGTCGCCGGCTGTAACCGCATTCGCCGGGCTTCCGGGATAGAGGAAATAGGTGAAGGTGACGCCGGGGGGAACAATATCCGAGACATAAGCGACCGCCGTGAAGCCCCCGGTGGTTCGCCGACCGAGCTGATCAATCACATTGTCGGATTCAATGCTGATGAGATCCCCGTTTTCGAGCCCGCGGGCGGCTGCATCCTCCGGGTTGATCTCGAGGAAGTTCATGGGCCAGCGCTGGATGGCAATCTCGCGGCGCAAATAGTCGAACATGTTGTTCCAGAGAGCGTTGACCCGACCATTGAGCACCCAGACCTCGTCGCCTTGCGGGCCGACCGCGGCATTCATCATATCGTGTATCGACCGCGCGGATCGGCTCTGATAGAATATGAGCTTCCAGGCAAGGAGCCGGACAATGAATGCTTCGTACAAAATCGTGCTGCTGGGGGCCTTTATCCTCTTCGCCGCTGTCGTGAGTTATTACGTCTTCTCAGGCGATGGGCAAGCGCCACCTGAGGACGCGAGCCAAGACGAATACGCCCAGCAAGATCCAGATGCGGCGACACCCCCCGACCCACCTCGGCCG
>CAXMOO010000119.1:0-4330 GCA_964195005.1 uncultured Gammaproteobacteria bacterium | reverse complement strand
CCGACTCTCTCAGCTTCGTGCCGTCGAGGGACCCTGCGGCTTCCAGTTGTGCCATCCCGTTCTCGAAATCCTGGATCGCCAGGTCGGCCTCCACAATCGAAGTTTCCAGCGCCAGGCTCGAGTTGGTTCCAAACTGACGATCCACCGCCGACATGTGAACTGCCAGCGCCACCTGGGCCCGGATAACCGTCGCCGCCCGCAGACTCTCATCCGCATCATGCAGGGCACTCGCCTGGGTTGTGACCTGCTTGCTCCCGTAAGCGACTGAAAAAACCAGCCCCAGTACCAACAGCATGGCGATACCGGTAAACACTGTTAGCCCCAGGCTGCGGTCAAACTTGGGACGTGCGGCCGCGCCGCTGCCGGTTTTGTCTACTATCGCTCGCTTCGGGCTCATGACCTCTCACATCGTGTACGTTTCTCCCGCCCTACCAACGCCGCCCTAGCTGATTACCTACTTACTTCGGCACCAAACAAGGATGATTTGACCCAAAAAGGGACCGTTCCAGAAGATTCCAAACGGGCTAGTCAGCGGAGCTCGGAGTTAGCTGGCAGCCGCGGTTGCATGCGGAAGAAATCGGTCAACCACGCGGCGCAGCTCGGCAGGCTGAAAGGGCTTGGCGAGAAATCCGTCGGCACCCCGGTTCCGGGCCGCGGCAACGGTAGATGAATCGCCGTGGGCGGTGATGATCACGACGGGTGTTGCGGCAGTGGCGGGATCAGCTCGGATCGAGTCAAGAACATCGAACCCGTCAACCTCCGGCAAGGCAAGGTCGAGCAGTACCAGGTCGGGAAGCAATTCTGCCACGAGCTGCTGGCCCTGCCGACCATCTGTCGCGGTCACAATCTGGACCGGATCGGCGGCGAGGACGGCGCTAATGAACTGAGTAACGCTGATCACGTCTTCGATGACCAATACCACACTGTTCCTGGGTGTCATGCGTGTTTCATCGTCACTGGGACGAAGAAGTTGATCGAAATCAAACCTCGGGCGACGCCAGGGCCAAAACAACCCCGTCGAGCAAATCATGCTCCGAAACGGTTACCTCCTCGAGCCCGACTCTCCGAGCCGCTTCCTCAGCGATGACGGCTCCGGCCAAAATCACGGGTGCACGGGCAGGGTCGAGACTGGGGATTGACGCCGTCTCCTCCAAGGTGAGCGTCGTCAGATACAGCACCAGCTCGGCAATACGCATCACGGACAGTTTGCTGCCGTGCACTCGGCCCGGGTCGTAGACAGGTAGGTCCTGGCTAATGGCGGACAGGCTGGTGAATGTGCCTGCTACTCCGACAGCTGTGAGCGGTGCGACGGTTAACTCGAGACTGTCAAAGACCCCGGCCACAAGGTCGCGCCCCTCGGCCAGCTGAGCCTCCGGTACCGGACGATCACGCAGCACTCGATCGGTGAGCCGCACCGAGCCCATATCAAAACTGACGCGAAAGTCGGGCTCGTCGCTCCCTAATACGAACTCCGTGCTCCCGCCACCGATGTCAATGACGACATATGGCGAGCCCTCCTCCAACGCCCGGGTAGCGCCGGCGAAGGACAAGGCAGCCTCCTCCTCCCCCGAGATGACTTCCGGTCTGAACCCGAGCACGGCGTCGGCGGCGCCGAGAAACTCACTGCCGTTACCTGCATCCCGCACAGCCGATGTGGCCACCGCCCGCACCGCCGCCACATCGGAGCCGCCGATGGCCTCCCCGTAAGCCGCCAGCATCCTCAGCGTGCGTTCCATGGCCTCTTCCGAGAGCAAACCCGTTTGGTCCACTCCCCTCCCCAAGCCGGTCACCGTGGTGCGGCGATCGAACCAGCCAACTTCGGATCCTTCGACATCGGCCACCAGCAATCGCGTCGAATTCGTTCCGATGTCGACTGCCGCGTACCTCAACCGGGCTCTCGCCAGTCGGGGTTGGACGTCACGACGCCATCTGCTCGAGCTACACATGGCTGATCGCAGTCGAGAGGCTCGGCGTAAGGGGCAGTGAGCTCCCCGGCCGGGTTGTCGTTGCCGGCCGCGTAGTCGGCGTAGTGGCTGTGCAGACACTTGAGCCCCGCTCCCTGGTTGCCACCCACTCCGCCGGCCGGAGCAGGGGTCGTGCCCGGCGGTACCAGCGAGTCTCGCTCCTCGGCATAACGGAAGTCCGCCTCGGCCAGTCGCTTACCGAGATCGGGTCGCACGGCAACGTAGCTCTCGAGCCTGCGAACCCCTCCTGCAGACTCAAGCCGGGCGATCCGCTTGACGGCTAACGGACAAGTCAGCCAATAGCGAGTAGGGAATGGTGTCCCGTCGTCGAGCAAGGGAGGAACCGCAGTAACGACCGGAAGATCAAGATGGCACCTCACCACAACGTCAACGGGCGCCTGGAGAGACCGGTCTAATTGGGCGCGAACGACCTCCTGATCGTTCACTCGGTGTCGCGGCCAGTGAAGAAATCAACCAGATCCCCCAACCAGCCATGCGATCGCTCCTTCACAACCGGAGCCGGTTCCTCGGGCGGGATCGGCACCACGACGTAGGCCGTTTCCCCGGGAAGCACCAGCCCGAAGTCCTCCCGGGCCCGCCGCTCCACTTCAACGGAGGTGTTGAGGGCTTCAATTTCCTCGGCCAGAAGCGCGTTGGCCTGGGTGAGGTTGTCGAGACGGTCCTCCGCCGCCCCCACCGCTTTGCGCTGGGAAATGATCTGACGAAATGGCACCAACCCCACGACCATCACTGCCATGAAGAAGACCAGGACCGTGGCCACCATCGGGATTCGCTTCCGCTTCACCGGAAGGTGTCCCAACCCGCGAAGCGAGCCTGCTCGCCGAGTCGTTCCTCAATGCGCAAGAGCTGGTTGTACTTGGCAGTGCGGTCACTTCGAGCCGGTGCCCCGGTCTTGATTTGACCGGCGTTGGTGGCAACCACCAGGTGGCTGATGAAGGAGTCTTCGGTTTCGCCGGACCGGTGGCTCACTACCTGGCTGAATCCGGCTGCTCGAGCCATGGACATGGTGTGGAGTGTTTCAGACAGTGTGCCGATCTGGTTGACCTTGATGAGAATGGAGTTGGCGGCCCGCTCCCTGATGCCTCGCTGCAGCAGTTCTTCATTGGTGACAAAGATGTCGTCTCCGACGATCTGGATCCGAGAGCCGAAACGTTCGGTGAACAACTTCCACCCGTCCCAATCGTCCTCGTGAAGCCCATCTTCGATCGACACAAGAGGGAACTCGGAGATCAGATCGCCGAGGTAGTCGACCATTTCTGGGGTCGAGAGCTTGCGGCTCTCACCCGCCAGCACGTAGCTGCCGTTGTCGTACAGCTCGCTGGCTGCGACATCGAGCGCCAGCGACACATCCTCGCCGACTTTGAAACCGGCCGTGCCGATGGCTTCAGTCAGCAGTTCGAGCGCTTCGCGATTGGTAGCCAGGTTGGGAGCAAAGCCGCCCTCGTCGCCAACGTTGGTGGCCAGACCCTTGCCGGCCAGAACCTTCTTGAGAGTGTGATAAATCTCGACGCCCCATCGCAGGGCCTCCCGGAAGGTTGGTGCCCCGGCCGGAATCAACATGAACTCCTGGATGTCAACCGAGTTGGCGGCGTGGACTCCCCCGTTGAGCACGTTGAGCTGGGGCACGGGAAGCAGGCGAGCAGTGGGGCCACCTAGATATCGGTATAAGGGGAGGTCCTTGGAGGCCGCGGCCGCCCTGGCCGTGGCCAATGACACGGCCAGGATCGAATTGGCACCGAGCGAAGCCTTGTTAGGTGTGGCGTCCAGGTCGGTCATTCGCTGATCCAGCAGTTCCTGTTCCACGGCATCCATGCCCACCACAGCGGGCCCAATGGTTTCAGTGACGTTGGAGACAGCTTGCCGAACTCCCTTGCCGAGGAAGCGATCACCGCCATCACGCAGTTCGACGGCTTCATGGGCGCCGGTGGAAGCTCCGGAGGGAACCGCGGCCCGCCCGAAGCCGCCTCCAGCCAACGTGACTTCGGCTTCGACGGTGGGATTGCCGCGGGAATCGAGAATCTCACGGGCCCAGATAGCTTTGATCGTGGTGTCGCTCACACGGTCTCCTTGCGCGCGAGTACGCGTCTCTCGCTGCTGTGCTTCAGTGGCACCCCAACACCGCCCGGCGACTGAAGACGCGCCTCTAGTTTGGCACGCCCCTCGGGGAAGTTAGTGACGATTTTCGCGAGATGGGGCGACCGGCCCCACCGCCCGCCAAGGAGGGCAGGTTCTATAGGGTGACGACTGCGCCGATGGCGATCCGGTCGAGGAGACTTTCGACTGCTTTTCGCAGCTCGGCAGGCTGAAAGGGCTTGGCGAAGAATCCGTCCGTGCCCGAATCCTCG